>NZ_JBGQOP010000028.1:0-43024 GCF_052119705.1 Oceanisphaera sp. W20_SRM_FM3
ACTAAATTTACGCTTGGTTCGGTATTGCATACACTTCCTCACTCTGAAGAAGTGTCTACTTATTCGGGGCCATTCCATATCCCCCTAACTATGTGCCTAACTTAAAAATGCGTAAAAATAGCGAAATAACAAAGATGAAAAAAGCTCAGGCAGAGTATTCATCATGCAATTGGCCTATTTAAACGTCTGTTACCACTGAGCATTAAAACTAAGGACAAACTATGATCATCTGCGGCCATCGCGGTTTAGCCAACCAAGCACCCGAAAATACCATAGCCGGCTTAATGGCGGCTCATGCCGCGGGTTTAAGCTGGGTTGAGATCGACGTACAGCTCAGCCAAGATAAACACCTGGTGTTATTTCACGACCAGCGCCTCGGCCGATGCACCAATGGCAGTGGCACCTTGCGCGAACACACATGGCAACAGCTTAAACAACTGGACGCCGGCCTCTGGTTTAGCCGTCAGTTTACCGATGAGCGTATTCCCTTATTAAGCGACTATTTAACTCAGGCTTTCGAGCTTAACATTCAGGTTAATATCGAGCTTAAGCTCTATCCCAAAGATGAGGTTCACGAATTATGTACACAAGTGAGCCAAGTGCTAGCGGCATTATTTAGCCAAGGTAAGAGCATGCCTAAGCAGTTATTGTTCTCCAGTTTTGAGCCCCAAACCTTGGTCTTGCTGCAACAGCTGGTGCCAACTGTGCCACGGGCTTTATTAGTAGAGCAGATACCGAAAGATTGGCAGGCGCAATTACAACAACTGGGCTGCGAGGCCTTGCACTGCGCGCATGCCGCATTAACGCCAGCACGGGCGGCGGCCATTATTGAGGCGGGCTTTAAAGTGAGCTGTTACACGGTTAATAAACAAAGCCGCGCCGACCAGTTAGCCAGTCTTGGCGTACATATGATTTTTAGTGATAAGCCTTTGAAAGCCCTACCTAGCGCCGAGCACCAAGCACCTAACATGGATGCGAGGTGAAACGGGGTAGTTCCGTGCATCAGAACCTGCTACGCAGGTTTTCGCGGTTAAAACACGCGACTACCGCAAAGCTACAGATTTGCTGCAATATGCAGATAGTGACGTTATTTGTCTTTTATTTAGCTCGGCGCTTGGCGCTGGGGGCTCGGCGCTTTAATTTATAGCCCTTTGCGCTTTTCTGGTATCATAACGACAGTTTGCCTATCGGCAATGCCTCTCAGCCGTCCGCCAGGACCTTATTTGTTCGGAGTCTCATGTCTTTTGCTTCCCTCGGCCTAAACGCCCAGCTTGTTCAAGCGATTAATGAATGTGGTTATACAGAACCAACCCCTATCCAAACCCAAGCGATTCCCTTAGTGCTTGCGGGCGGCGACTTACTTGCCGGCGCTCAAACTGGTACCGGTAAAACCGCAGGTTTTGGTCTGCCCATGCTGCAGCGTTTAAGCGAAATCCAAGCCAAGCCATTAGCCAATGGCCGAGCACCGGTGCGCGCCTTAATATTGACGCCCACTCGTGAGTTGGCAGCCCAAGTAGAAGAAAACATCCGTGCCTATGCCAAGTATTCAGGTTTAAGAACCTTGGCCATGTTTGGTGGCGTGAGCATCAATCCCCAAATGAAAGCGCTGGGCGGCAAGATTGACATCGTCGTCGCCACCCCAGGCCGTTTGCTGGATCACGTATCCCAGCGTTCCATCGACTTATCCCGCGTCGAAATGCTGGTATTAGACGAAGCGGATCGCATGTTAGACATGGGCTTTATTCGCGATATTCAGCGCATTATTGCCAAGATGCCGCCTAAGCGTCAGAACTTGCTGTTTTCTGCTACTTTTTCTAACGAAATCAAAAAGCTGGCCGAGACCTTGCTCACCAACCCTGAGCACATCGAAGTGGCGACCCGCAATGCCACCGCCGACACTATCGCCCAGCGTTTTTATGGTGTAGATAAAAATCAAAAGCGTGCCCTGCTTAGCTATTTAATTGGCCACAATAACTGGCGCCAAGTACTGGTCTTTACCCGCACCAAGCACGGTGCTAACCGCTTAGCCATGCAATTGGATAAAGACGGTTTGCCGGCCATGGCAATTCATGGCGACAAGAGCCAAGGTGCTCGTACTCGCGCGCTGAGCCAGTTTAAAGAAGGCAAACTGCGGGTATTGGTGGCCACAGATATCGCCGCTCGCGGTATCGACATCAGCGAATTGCCCCATGTGGTTAACTACGAGCTGCCCCACGTGGCAGAAGACTATGTACACCGCATCGGTCGTACTGGGCGTGCCGGTATTAAAGGCGAAGCCATCTCTTTGATTTGTTTCGAAGAAAAGCCATTGCTAAAAGCCATTGAAAAGTTGATCAAGCAAACCGCCGAACTGGAAATTCTGCCCGGTTACGAGCCTCTGCCTGATAGCGAGCAGCCACCGATTGAAAAGCCGGCCCCTAATCGCGGTCGTGGTGGCGCCAGTACTGGTCGCGGCGGCCAAAGCGCGGGGCGTGGTAATGCCGGCGCAGGTCGTGGCCAAGGCGCAGGTCGTGGTAACGCAGGTAGCACCAGCAAGGCGCCACGCAGTGCCAAGCCACCCCGCCGTCACGATAACGGCTAATCAGACTAGCTGTTCGTTATCCTCAATCATCAACCCCAGCATAAGCTGGGGTTTTTTTTGGATTTTTATTGGGAGGCAAGGAAAGATATTCATGACTTAGCGGGTTTATTAAGCAGTCGTGAGCAGGTTAGTTATACTCGAAGCTCACGATAGTGCTTAGCACCTCAGCACTTGAATGAATGTACTTGAATGAATGCACTGGGATAAATGCATTAGCATAAATCGTTTGTTAAGCCTCACTCTGAATCAATGACCATTGTCTGGAGGAAGTATGAATATGCTAGCAATACGCACAAGTAAAACCCTGACCACCCTAGCTCTGGTATTAAGCGCAGGCGTTGCCTTCGCAGCCCACCATGAAGAACAGAAAGATATCGTCGATACCGCCATGGATGCGGGTAATTTTACGACCCTAGTGACTGCGGTGAAAGCTGCCGACCTAGTCGACACCCTAAAAGGAACAGGCCCATTTACAGTGTTTGCTCCCACCGATGAAGCTTTTGCTAAATTGCCTGCGGGTACGGTAGAAGATCTGCTTAAGCCTGAGAATAAAGACCAGCTGAAAAAAATCCTGACCTATCATGTGGTGTCGGGCGATGTGATGGCGGCAGATGCCATGAAGATGGACAAGGCCACTACGGTTGAAGGGAGTGATTTCACCATCAAAACCATGGGTGACAAAGTCATGATCAATGACGCCACCGTAGTACAAGCCGATATCAAGACCAGTAATGGGGTGATTCACGCCATCGACACGGTACTGATGCCTAAGTAAGGTAACTCTTATCGGCCAATATTATTCATTGGCTTTGCTCTAGCCGCCTCATTCGAGGCGGCTTTTTAGTTACTGTCTCGGCTTAAAGGTGCCGGCTATTTAACCAATGCACTATACCGCCCACCACCAAGCCCCAAAAAGCACTGCCGATACCAAATAACGCCACACCGGAAGCGGTGATCATAAAAGTGAGTAAGGCCGCATCCCGCTCGCGCTCATGACTCAAGGCCACGCTTAAACTGCTGCCAATGGTGCCGAGCAAGGCCAAACCCGCGATGGCCATCACTAATTCCGCAGGTAAAGCGGCAAACAGGCCCACCACTGTGGCGCCAAATAAGCCCATCAACAAATAAAACACCCCCGCCCACACCGCCGCCTTATAGCGCTGTTTAGGATCAGCATCCACTTCTTTGCCCATGCATACCGCAGCACTGATGGCCGCCAGATTAAAGGCAAAGCCGCCAAAGGGCGCCAGTAAGATACCCGTCACCCCGGTCCAGCTGATCAAGGGTGATGCCTTCACCTGATAATCATGGGCGCGTAACACGGCAATGCCCGGTACGTTTTGCGAGGCCATGGTCACCACAAATAACGGAATGCCGATGCCAATTAGGCTGGCGAGCGAGAAACTCGGTGTCATTAATACAGGCCATGCGAGCTGCCAAGCAAACTGCTCAAAATGCAGCAAGCCTAAGCTGGCCGCCACGCCCAAGCCGGCCAACAAACTTAAAGGAATGACATAGCGCGGCAGACGTCGGCGTAACGCCAGATAAGTGATGAGCATCACCCCCACCAGCCAAGGCTGAGTTTGAGCCGAGGTAAATAAATCCAAGCCAAAGGTCAGCAGCACGCCGCCCAACATGGCCGCCGCTAGGCTTGCCGGCACTAATTGCATGATGCGGTCAAACCAGCCGGTCACGCCACACAACAAAATGAGACTTGAGCTAAATAAAAATACCCCTATGGCCTCGCTCATGGATACGCCGGCCAAAGCGGTCACTAATAAGGCGGCACCGGGCGTGGACCAAGCGGTTAAAATGGGTTGACGATAGTACCGCGAAAAACCAATACAGGTGGCACCCATGCCGATACCTAAGGCCCACATCCAAGAATTCATCTCGTCAGCACTGGCCCCCACTGCAGCGGCGGCTTGAAAGATAATGGCCGCAGAGCTGGTATAGCCCACCAGCACCGCAATAAAACCGGCGGACACATGAGCAAAATGAAAAGGCAGTCGCATGGGGGATCCTTGAAACCAAAACGAGAGGTGTGAGGTGTGAGGTGTGATGAGTAAGGCGAAAAACATCGAGTTTGTAATTAGATTTAACGCCTTACGTCTTACGCTGTACGCCTTACGTTTTGCCCCTCACGCCTCACGCGTATTCAGTAACTCGGCGCATAAGCGCACGAAATCTGAAGAGGTCACTATGCCGGTAAGCCTATGCTCGGCATCCACTATGGTCAGGCAACCGTGTTTATTTTTTAGAAAAAACGATACCACCTCGAGCAAGGGCGCATGCTCATCCACCGACTCAAAATCAGGGTCGATAATTTCCACGACTCGACACTTACGCTCACGGCGCTCCAGCGCACTCACGCCGTAGTCAGATAACAAGCTCATAATGGTGGCTATCATGCGCTTTTGGGTAAGCACCCCCATCAGCTTGCCGGTAAGCGGATCGACCACAGGGATATGACGAATGCTTTTTTCACGCATCATATCGTGAGCCTCTTTTAAGGTGGCCGTTTGGTCGAGCGTCAGCAAATCGCGGGTCATAATATCGCCAACAGAAATTGCAGCCATATGTATTCATCCTTGTGTTAACGTTGCTCCAGCCATTAACGCTGGCCTAGTGCTTGAGTGTATAAATGTATAAGTATATGCCGCGAATAAAAGGCTCAGCCTTATTTAGCGCAGTGTCACCGAATACTTATGTTGTGTCACAGAGTGCATGAGCTTGCAAATACAAACGAAAAAAGCCCGTTGTGGCGCACAATAACGGGCTTTTTTTGCAGGTTTATCACCGACGCTTGATATTCGACTTAAGTGTTTAACGACCACCGCAAGCACTTAGCTAAGCAAAACAACAGCAAATACGATTTGTTATCATTAACAATACGGTGGACTTAAGGCTTAAAATCAGTATTCTATGGCGCAGTTCTGGATCAGTCTGCTTGCTATTTGAGGTAATTTTGAGCTTAAAACGCTACTCCATCTTTGTGTTAGCTTCATTGCTAGTGCATGCCTTGCTGGCAATGGCCATAGAGCCAGAGGAGATGACGATCGCCGTGGCACCAGCCGAATCAGGCCCCATTAGTGTGCAGATGTTACCTATGGTCACCAAAACGGTAACCAAGACGCCGCCAGTGGTAGAGCCTACACCGGAACCGCCGCCTGAGCCTAAGCCCGTCCCTAAACCTGAGCCAAAACCCACACCTAAACCCGTGCCTAAGCCCACGCCGAAACCCGTGCCTAAGCCTGTCGCGCCTGCACCTCAGGCCGTCGCACCTGCGCCACAACCTAAGCCACAGCCCATACCGGAGCCTAAGCCGGAGCCTGTCACCAAGGTGGAGTCTAAGCCGGCTCCAGCAAAAGACGCCACGCCTAAGCGCATCGACACGCCCAGCTTTACCCATAAGCCAGCAGCCATTGCCTATCCGGTGCAGGCAAAACGTCGCGGCCAAGAAGGCACTGTGCTGATAGAGGTGTGGTTAGATGAACAAGGCCGGCAAATTAAGCGTGTGTTAGCAAAATCTTCTGGGGTCAGCACGCTCGATAATGCTGCCCTTAAAGCCATAGTGAAATGGCGTTTCTCAGCCTACCTAGAAAACGGCCGCGCCATCGCACATCGTGTTCACATCCCTGTTCGTTTTAAATTGGATTAAATTATGTCTTTGCTAAATCAAGTACATCAACAATTGGGCTTAATGAGCTGGCCGCTGATCCTGTGCTCAGTGATCACCTTGGCACTCTGGCTAGAAAGAAGTGTGGCCTTACTTTGGGTAAGCCTTAGCGGCGAACAAGCAAAGAAAAAATTACGCCAATCAGGCGGCAGTTACGCTACCGTACAAGATGCTCAGTCAAAATCATTGATCTTACGCGGTTGCAGCCTATTAGTTGGGCATAAAGATAGCGACAAGGCAATTCGTGAAGACTTAGCAGGTCTATGGCTGCAACAACAAAGCCGCAAGCTGCACTCGGGCTTGCGCATTTTAACCTTAGTGGGCGTGATCAGCCCCCTATTAGGTTTACTCGGTACCGTATTGGGCTTGATTGAGATGTTTAAAAGCATAGGCCTGAGCTCGGACCCTGTAACCCCTGCGCTATTAGCCGATGGCCTTGGCTTGGCCATGAGCACGACGGCGGCGGGCCTGTTGATCGCCCTGCCCGCCATTGCCGGTGCCCAGTTATTTGGCCTGTGGGCGGATCGCCTGCTTGGTAAACTGACCGACGAATTAAACCAGTGCAACCTGCAACTGGAAGGGGTGCAGATAGGAGTCCGCTCATGATAGGCAGCCCTAAGAGTCAAGACAGCTGGCGTACGCTAACGCCAGACATTACACCGCTGCTGGATATTATTTTTATCGTGCTGGTGTTCTTGTTGCTCACCGCCAATATTCCCCTGCAGACACTGGAAGTAGACTTACCTAAGACTGACAGCGCGGCACTGAGCTCGCTGTCCGATAAAAAGTCCATGACCATCAATCTGCTGGCAGGTACACCGGCTTGGGCCCTAGAAGGCGAGCAGTATCAAGACTGGGAACAGTTTAAGCCGGCCTTAAGCGCGCAAGTCGCCGCGTTAAAGGAGACAGATTTAATCTTGGCCTCCGACAAAGACGTGACCGTAGACAACATGCTTAAATTACTGGCGTTCTTACAAGAGCACGACATCACCGCCACCCAAATACTGATGGAAGATGAGTAAGAGCCAGCACCGAGCGCCCTGCGCCAAGTAAAGCTAAGACTTACCTGATTACGTATGAACTTAAACCATGATGCGCGTTGTTTTGGTTTGTTCTTTGTAGCAGCCCCGTCTCTTTAATAAAGAGGACTTCGGCTGGCCAGCTTTGCTGGCTGTTACTGAGGTTTAGATTTTGACCAAAACACTAAACCGGGCCGAAGTCCTCTTCGCCGAAGAGACGGGCCCCTACCAGGTCAAAACACCAAACTGAGCCCCATATTCTTACCGAAAATATGAGCAACCCCATGTAAAATTTGAATTTATTGGTAATTAGCTCTCTGGAACATGGCTGAGCTTGCTTGGTAATCAGGAAGACTTAAACCTTCCTGATTACGTATGAACCTCAGCCATAATGCACCCTGTTGCGGTTTGTTCTTTGTAGCAGCCAATTTATTCGGCTGGCCAGCTTTGCTGGCTGTTACTGAGGTTTAGATTTAGACCAAAACACCAAACCGGGCCGAATAAATTGGCCCCTACAAGGTCAAAACACCAAACTGAGCCTCATATTCTTTACCGAAGAGGCGGCACCTCCCTGTAACCTATTGAATTAATTGGTGCTGAACTCACTGAAACATGGCTGATCTTTGTGGGTAATCAGGTAAACCTTCCTCGTATCCACGCTCTGCGTGGCTGCGCCTAGTTGCCGTTTAGCTGTGGGGTTGGGAGTGGGGTTGAGTGTAAGTTTGGCTGTAAATTTGGGTGTAAATCTTGCAATACCAGCGCTGCCTGTAGGCTTCGGCCGCCGAGCGACCAATTAATTTGGATATGGCTGACTAGCACTTAATCTGGCATGCCAAATGTGAATACGGGTAACAAGCCTACCCATTCCATGACAGTCGAACCATTATGCAGCAATATATTTCGCATGGGCTTGCGGCTAATCCGCAAGTCTATTTCGTGCAACATAATAAATAGTTTCTCCCCTCTTCTCGGCATCAGAATCCAGTGCTATAACATTGTTCTAACATAGCTTGCTAGCATCCTACTATTTGGACCTGCCCTCATGAAACTAAAAAAAACCACCATAAAAATTAGAAAAGGCGTGATTACCGGCTCACTGCTCGCGGCGCTATGGGTACCCTTGTTGGCCAGTGCTGCCAGCATAGATAAGCATGCGGATAAGCCGAGCTGGATGGATTGGAGCTTTTTTGGCAATACGGTGATTTCTGCCGGTCTAACGCGCTGGCACAGCAAACGCGAAGATTAATAAACTAGCCGCAGCAATGCGGCTTTTTATGCTGTTATCTCCCCTGCTTTACGCTTTGATCCAGTCGATTCTCTGCACGCCATTCCCACTTCCCACCTTTAATTATGAACTTGCTCGCAGTTAGCTTTGCTGGCTCTTCAAGTGCGGTATTTTTCCGCTAAAACAGGTCGACACTAAAGCTGAAGATCTTAGGCTAGTTTATAAGCAGGCTGGCGCGACAAGCACAGAGAACGGTGGCGCTGTACGCCGCTAAAAATAGCAAACGCCGATGCAAAGCATCGGCGTTTTGGGCTAAAAACTGTCAGCCAGACTTAATTAAAACGGCTTATAAGGTAGGTACTTGCCATCTAGGGTAATAATGGCGCGGGAGCCGCCCTCTGGATCTTCCACTTTCTTGATGTCCACCTTGAAGTTAATCGCACTGATGATGCCATCACCAAATTCTTCATGTACCAGCGCCTTAAAGGTGGTGCCGTACATCTGCAGCATTTCGTAAAAACGATAAACTGTGGGATCAGTCGGTACGCCCGGCTCTAGGCTGCCGCGCATCGGAATGGTCTGCAGCAAGGCGGTCGCTTCGGCATTCAGCCCCAGCTTATCGGCGACGACTCCAGCAGCGTCAGCAGGCAGCGGATGTTGGCCCAGCAAGGCGGCGGTCACGTAAGTGGTGCTCAGGCCTGTGCCTTCGGTAATCTGGGCAAACGACAGGTCTTTGGCACCTTTGATGGCCAGAATCTGGTCGGTCAGGGCCTGGCGTGCATCTTTACTGTTTTGAGAGTGGATCATGGTTATACCTCTATACGTTGATGGATAGAACTTGGGTTAATGGTAAAAAAACTTAGTAATAAAAACTTGCTCATAAAAATCTGGCCGAGCGTTACACGGCAGTGGCAAACTGCACGGGCGTTGCGCAAACCTCGGTGTGCTCGTCCAGAGACACAAAGGCGCGGCTCGCGCCGTCAAACGCCTCGATGCGGCCCGATTCTATGTCGTACACCCAACCGTGCAGGGATAGTCGGCCTTCCTCCAACGCCAAGCGTACCGAGGGATGAGTCTGAATATTAGCCAGTTGAGCAATCACATTCTCGCGCACCATGGCCGAAATGCGTTCACGCTCGTTGTTATGGTGGCGAGCCTGATTGACCACTCGCGCCGAGTCCGCATAACGCAACCAACTACCCACGGCCGGCATAGTGTCCATGCAGGCGCAGGTGGCAATCGCTTTCATGGCACCGCAATCAGAATGGCCGCAAATCACCACATCCGTTACCCGCAGCGCCGTTACCGCATATTCCACCGAGGCCGTGACACCGCCAGGCTCAGGCCCATAAGAAGGCACTATGTTGCCGGCATTGCGGATCACAAACAGGCCACCGGGTTGATGCTGAGTGACTAGCTCTGGCACCAAACGGCTGTCGGAGCAGGAGATAAACAGCGTGCTTGGACTCTGTTGATGCGCCAACCCCTTGAACAAATCTTCATGCACTGGGAACACGTCTTTACGGAACTTTAAAAAGCCTTCGATGATCTCTTTCATGGCTGGTTTCTCCGGGCCACTCGCTAATCGATGAGGCGATATTACGCCGCCCCTTCCATAAGGTGAAAGACCCATTTACAATAAAGTCGATAAGCCATACTTATAGGTAAACCATGTTACTGCGTCATATCCACTACTTTCTGGCCGTCGCCAAACACCGCAACTTCACCCGCGCCGCATCGGCGCTGTATGTGTCACAGCCGGCGCTCTCTCAGCAGATAAAACAGCTGGAAGAAAACCTCGGCGCTCAGTTGTTCGATCGCTCTGGGCGCAGCGTGGTGTTGACCGATGCCGGTGACCTTTATGCCAGCTACGCACGCCGGGCCCTGCTGGATTTGGAGGAAGGTAAGCGCGCTATCCATGATGTGAGTGACCTCAGTCGCGGTACTTTGCGTATCGCGCTTACTCCTACTTTTACGCCCTACCTGATAGGCCCGTTGGTGCAGCGCTTTCATCAGCGTTATGCCAATATCAAGCTGCAGGTTGAAGAGATGTCGCAGGAGCGAATGGAGGAACGACTGCTTGATAACGACTTCGATCTGGGCATCGCCTTTGCAGACGTACACAGCCCAGATATTGAGTCTCGATTTTTACTGGAAGAACGGCTAGCGCTGGTGATCAATCGTTGTCATCCGTTGGCTAAGCATCAGAGTCTGGATGCAAAGACGCTTGACACTCTCTCGCTGGTGCTGCTCAACGCCGAGTTTGCCACCCGCGAACAAATTGATCGTTATTGTCGCCAGCACCAGGTACAGCCGAAGGTGATGATGGAAGCCAACTCGGTGAGTGCGGTGATCGAAATGGTCAGAAATACCCCACTGGCCTCCTTGTTGCCTGCACAGGTCACCCAAGAGCGTGAAGATCTGGTCGCCTTGGCGCTAACACCCGCGGAGCTGAAACGCACCGCCGTGCTGCTATTAAGAAAAGGCGCCTATCAGAGTGGCGCCGCACGCGCTTTTATCACGCTGGCCGAGGAGTTTTCGGCGGCACAAACGTCTCCTCTCAAGCGTCGCTGACCCTGCGCAACACGCGACGGCTCATCAACACTCATCGCCAGAGCACACCGCTTATGCCGTATCAGGCAATAAAAAGCCGGTGATATCGCACTGAATATCACCGGCCAAATTACAGACAAGCGTTCAAAAACGCTCAGTCAGTCGCGTTACAGACGAAAGCGTCCAACCAACTGATTCATTTGTCCCGCCAGTTGTGCCAATTCATCGCTAGCAGCGGAAGTCTGATTGACACCGGTGGCACTTTGTTCAGAAATGCCGCTGATGGTGACCAGACTACGATCGATTTCTCTGGCTACCTGCGCCTGCTCTTCGGCGGCACTGGCAATAACCAGATTCATGTCGTTGATCTCGCTCACGCGATCGGCAATCAGATCCAGAGCCTGTTCGGCCTCGCCGGCCATGGTTTGACTGCGGCTGGCATAGTCCCCACTTTGCTGCATCTCCTTCACCGACGCTTGCGTCGCCAGTTGAATAGTCGAAATAATTTTTTCTATCTCGGCGGTTGAACTTTGGGTTCGCTGAGCCAGATGACGAACTTCATCGGCAACCACGGCAAAACCCCGTCCCGCATCGCCGGCTCGAGCCGCTTCAATGGCGGCGTTCAATGCCAGCAAATTTGTCTGATCTGCAATGCCATGGATAACGTCCAGCACCTTAGCGATATTGGCCGCCTCGGCAGCCAGCTTGCCCACCGTGGTTGAGGTGCCCTGCAGCTGCTCCGCCAACTGATCGATGGTATTTCGAGTGGCTGATACCCGTTGGCGCCCTTCTTCGGCCACTTGGGCGGTCTCGCCAGACGCCGTTGACGTGCGGTTGGCGTTACCTGCCACTTCCTCGACTGCGGCCGTCATTTCGGTGACGGCAGTCGCCGCCATCTGCATTTCTTCATTTTGCTGGTGGATACCCTGCGACGTATGACCCGTTACCACATGCAATTCTTCTGCCGCAGCGGCCAGCTGGGTTGAAGAACTTTGTATCTCTTTCAAGGTTTCGTTTAACGCCAATTGCATCTGGCGAACCGACTGCTGAACCTGAGCCACTTCATCATTGCCTTCACATTCTACGGGCTGGCGCAAATCGCCAGACGCCACCCGAGCGGCCGCCGTTTTCAGTGTTTCTAATGGCTGAGTAATGCTGCGTATCAGCCAAAGAGCCATACCAGCACCCGCCACCAACATGATCAGCAACCTGCCAATGACCCATAAACGAGTCTGCTCATACAGCGATATGGCACTGTCATATTCTTGTTTGGACTGATCCAACTGCACCTCGATCAACTGGCTGAAGCGTGCAGTCAGGGGATCGATCAGCGGGTACAATTCCTGATCGATAAAGCTGTCTATTCCCACCTTGTTTTGCTGGCGAAGCAAGTCAGCTAGACGAGACAAGGGAGCCTCGGTCGCCTTCATCAAGGGCATCAGTTCCGAAACCAGTCGTTGCTCCTCTGGCACCTGGCTGGTAGCAGTATAAATGCTCCAGCGTTCTGCTATCTGGCGACGAGCCTGCTCCAGCATGTTCAAGGCTTCGGAGTAAGACATATCGTTACTCTGCACCTTCTGGGTGGCATCCACGATACTCACCGCGTACATGTCGGAAATCATTTTAAGATCGCTTAAGGGCACAACCCGATCCAGATACACGGTATTGAGGCCGGCAACACTACGCTGCAACGCCTGTATGCCACTGACTCCCAGAAACAAACAGCCCAACAACAACAGCCCTGTCAGGGCAAGCAAGCGATTTTTTATCGTCCATTTACGTAACATATTGATATTTTTTTCCATGAGTGCATTGCTTAAATACGGATACACGACGGATTACAACCGTGATAGAAGCTATTCACGACCCTGCCCCCTCTTCACCGCCCAAACCAGGTTCCACGCGAACCCAAAAATGTTTTTACAATCAGTATTTTACAGCAAGGCAATAGTAGCGTCGCTTGCTTAGTACAAAAAACAGCATCTTTATACACCCCAGATTAAGTCATTAAGCTCAACGAACTTGGCGGCACGACGCCCATAACCTCATCCTGAACACTGGCTTTCCTCGCTCAGGCAAGTACCATATACGCCTACACATTTTTACTGATTGGCGCTTAACGTCTTACTCAACTTTGAGTAACCCACAGCCACACAGTCAGCTTGTTAACCTTCTGAATTATCAGGACAATATAGATATGGCTCAATTTGTTTATAGTATGAACCGCGTGGGCAAAGTGGTTCCGCCCAAGCGTCATATTCTAAAGAATATCTCCTTGTCGTTTTTCCCCGGCGCCAAAATTGGCGTATTGGGCTTAAACGGCTCCGGTAAGTCGACCTTGCTGCGCATTATGGCCGGCATAGACAAAGAAATTGAAGGCGAAGCGCGCCCGCAACCTGGTATTAGAATTGGCTATTTGCCGCAAGAGCCTAAGTTAAAGCCCGAGCAAACGGTGCGCGAGGCGATTGAAGAAGCGGTATCGGAAGTGGCCGGTGCGCTCAAAGAGCTGGATGAGGTGTATACAGCTTATGCCGATCCCGATGCAGATTTTGATAAGTTAGCCAAGCGCCAAGGCGAGCTGGAAGCCATTATTCAAGCCGGCGATGGCCACAATTTAGACAACCAGTTAGAGCGTGCCGCCGATGCGCTGCGTTTGCCGCCCTGGGACGCCACCATAGATAAATTGTCTGGTGGTGAGCGCCGCCGCGTCGCCATGTGTCAGCTGTTGCTCGAAAAACCGGACATGCTGCTGCTCGACGAACCCACTAACCACTTGGACGCAGAGTCTGTAGCTTGGTTAGAGCGCTTCTTGCACGACTACGAAGGCACAGTGGTGGCCATTACCCACGACCGTTACTTCCTCGATAACGTAGCCGGTTGGATCTTGGAGCTGGACCGCGGCGAAGGTATTCCGTGGGAAGGGAACTACTCTTCTTGGCTGGAGCAAAAAGACGCGCGTCTGTCACAAGAGCAATCTTCTGAAGCGGCCCGTCAAAAGTCCATTCAAAAAGAATTGGAGTGGGTTCGTCAAGGTGCTAAGGGTCGTCAGGCTAAGTCTAAGGCTCGTATGGCGCGCTTTGAAGAATTGCAAAACCAAGACTTCCAAAAGCGTAACGAAACCAACGAGCTGTTTATTCCACCAGGGCCGCGCTTAGGCGATCAAGTGATCGACGTAACCAACCTGACCAAGTCTTATGGTGACCGCGTATTAATCGACGACTTGTCATTTAGCATTCCTAAAGGCGCCATCGTCGGCATTATTGGCCCGAACGGTGCCGGTAAATCGACGCTGTTCCGCATGTTGACCGGCGCCGAACAGCCAGACTCGGGCAGCATCACCTTGGGTGAAACTGTGCAGTTAGCCTCGGTTGATCAGTTCCGCGATCATATGGACGATAAGAAAACCGTGTGGGAAGAAGTGGCCGACGGCCAAGATATCTTACGTATCGGCACCCTTGAAGTTAACAGCCGCGCCTACCTTGGCCGCTTTAACTTTAAGGGCATAGATCAGCAAAAGCGCGTTGGTGAATTATCCGGCGGTGAGCGCGGTCGTTTACATATGGCCAAGCTGCTGCAATCTGGCGGCAACGTGCTGTTACTGGATGAGCCGACCAACGACTTGGACATTGAAACCTTGCGCGCGCTGGAAAACGCCATTCTGGAATTTCCAGGTTGCGCCATGGTTATCTCCCACGACCGTTGGTTCTTAGACCGTATTGCCACCCACATCTTGGATTATAAAGATGAAGGCAAGGTAGAATTCTTCGAAGGTAACTTCACTGAATACGAAGACTGGAAGAAGAAAACCTACGGCGCCGAGTCAGTGCAGCCTAAGCGTATTAAATACAAGAAAGTGGCTAAATAACTTTTAGCTCGCTTATTTAACAAAACACCGCCTTTATCTAGCGTATAAAGGCGGTGTTTTTTTATGCGCTAAATTAAGGCAAGCCGCGAGTCTTAACTGGCTTTCGCCGATATCAAGACGACACCTCAAGTAAGGATCACCTACCGCACCCCTCGGTCAGCAAAAAGCCGAGTTTAGATCCGCCATCTTTACCTGCGGCTCAATACCAGCAGTGGTTTACAGCTAAGCCTTAACCTAACTCACCAAACAAAGAACCTAACCGAGCAGATCAGCGCGCTGTTTAAGAGCAAGTGGGTTACTAACGTAATGCATGAGTCGAGCAAAGAGTAGATTGGTACTGCCTTAGACTCGCCCCTTGTTAGCCATAATGCTATTCTTAGCGGCCCTTAAATGGATGAGCCCACTCGCACCATGGACACTTACGCAGCACAGGCCAAATTCGAGGCCGCCGATACTTGGCATGGCTTTAAACAGTTGTTACCACTGTCTTTTTTTGTGGGTGCTTTTGGCCTCGCCTTTGGCTTAGCGGCGGCTCAAGCGGGCTTAAGTAACGGCGCCATCGCCTTGATGAGCGCCTTGGTGTTTGCCGGCACCTCACAGTTTGCCGCGCTCGATATGTGGAGCATACAAGTGCCACTGCTGCCGCTGATGATCACCACCTTCGCCATTAATGCCCGCCACCTGTTGATGGGCGCGACTCTATACCCTTGGTTACGTTATTTACCGCCCACCCAGCGCTACGGCCTGATGCTGTTTGCCTCAGACGCCAATTGGGCACTGGCCATGCAGAGTTTTTATAAAGGCGAGCGCGCACTGGGCATCTTATTTGGCGGCGGCTTAGCCATTTGGTCGTGCTGGATGCTGGGCACTGGGATTGGTTTATATTTTGGCAGCGCCATTGAAGACCCCTTTAGCATAGGGCTAGACATGGTGCTGGGCTGCTTCTTGCTGGCCATGGCATTAGGTGGGCGCAAAGACGGCCGCACGCTCGTCATTTGGTTGGTCGCCGGCAGTTCTGCCATGCTGGCCTATTGGTGGTTACCGGCTAATAGCCACGTGGTAGTGGGGGCGCTATCCGGCGGTCTGTTAGGCGCTTTTTGGATGGAAAAGAGCGAACCTAAACACGAAACCGCGCAGGAGCAAGATAAGCCATGAACTTAGCCACCGCCGGCAATGGCACCTTACTCATTATTATAGTGATGGCATTAGTCACCTTGGCCACCCGCCTTGGTGGCGTGTTTGTGATGTCTTTTATCCCCTTTAATCAACGGGTACATCAGTTTATTACCGCTATGTCGGGCTCAGTACTGGTCGCCATTTTAACGCCCATGGCCATCAACGGCGACATAGGTGCGCGCGCCGCCCTGCTCACCACGGCATTAACTATGCTGATATTGAAGAAGCAGTTACCCGCCATTGCCGCCGGCATTATCGCCGCCGCGTTAAGCCGATATTTCTTTGTGGTGTGAAAGGTGAAGTACAGCGCTGAGCGCTGGGCTCAACAAAAAACATCTGACTTTGTAGCCGGCAACTTGTTCGCCGGTCCTGCGAAGCGGGAAGTTTTAGATTAAAAACCAAAACCGTGCCGAACAAGTTGGCACCCTACAAAAACAGCGCCTGCCTTTTGATTTGTGCTTTGGAGCTAAGCGCTTGGTGCTATTACGCCAGCGCTTTGCCTACCAACTCACTCACTTCCTCGCTCAACTTCAATTGCAAGGCGGCCGCTTGGCCCTCAAGTGACATCTTGCCCCAGGTTTTTTGAATGATGCCAATCAGCTTTTCTTGCGTGTGGCGCGTGGCAAAATCCGCCAAGTAATAGCGCATAAACACCAAACAAATGACGTCTTCTAAGGCTTGTACTTCGGGGTTGCGCTTTAGCTGTTTCTTTAGCAATAAGTCTTTAATGTCTGCTTGCTCGGCCTCGTTGTAGCCCACCTTTGCCATTAGCTCGGCGGTGAGATCGCCATGAAAGGCGCCCAAATCCTTGCGCCAGCGCTGGTAACCGGCGCGGTCCATCGGATAACTGGCCCGCGCTATGCTCCAGCGCTTAATGTGCTGAGCGCGACAGGCGATTTGCAGCAACTCGCTGGCATCAGGCACAAATTCGGCCTGCTGCTCAGTCATGCGCAGCCCGTATAAATACTCTTTCGGCCACGTTTGGCCATCGGCTTGCTCTTGATTAGGATCTTGCTGATTTTGCGCATCAATCAGCGCTAATACTTCTTTTAAACGAACAGTATTTAAACGGGAAACGGGTGTCATGGATAAATCCTTACTTTAAATGAGGGTGACACAGGCAAACGCCGAGAGTTCAAGGGCTACATTGTTACGCCTAACGCTGTAAATGCAAGCGCCACTCTCGGTCTAGCCCTCTGCTCAACTGGAGCCGCAGCATAAAAAATTCAAGTTCTTATTGATGCATATCAAATGGCACTATAAAATAGCCATTAAGTTGCATTCTAAATACACATTAAAAGGCGTTAATCATGCTCGATAGTCGCACCAGAGAAATCGTTAAAAGTACCGTTCCCTTGCTTGAAGCTGCTAATACTGCGCTCACCGAACACTTTTATAAGCGCATGTTTCGTGACAATCCCGAGCTGAAAGACGTGTTCAACCTCAGTAATCAAGCATCAGGCCGCCAGCCTGCCGCCTTGTTTAATGCGGTTTTAGCCTACGCTAAAAATATCGACAACCCAGCCGTGCTGGCCAGTGCCGTAGAGCGCATCGCGCAAAAGCACACCGGCTTTGCCATTACGCCGTCTCAGTACGATATCGTCGGCCATCACCTGTTAGAAACCATCAAAGAGTTAGCACCCGATGCGGCCACCCCCGAAGTGATTGACGCTTGGGCTCAAGCCTACGGCGCCTTAGCCGGCTTATTTATTGGTCGTGAAGAGCAGCTGTATCAGCAAAGCGAGCAAAAAGTCGGAGGCTGGCGCGGTTACCGCGACTTCGTGGTCGCAGAAAAAAAACAAGAGAGCACGCTTATCACTAGCTTCTTGTTAGTGCCTGCCGATGGCGGCGCTGTGCTCGACTTCTTGCCCGGTCAATATCTGAACCTGCACTTAGTTAGCCCTAAATTAACCAATAACGAATACCGCCAATATTCGCTGTGCCAAGCGCCAAATGGCCAGAACTATCGCATCGCGGTAAAACGCGAGCCAAACGGCGTGGCGTCTAACTTTATGCACGATGCAGTGCAGGTAGGCGACAAGTTGCAAGTATTGCCACCATCTGGTGATTTCTTTATGGAAGTCAGCGCAGATACACCTGTGGTATTAATCTCGGGTGGTGTAGGCCAAACGCCGATGCGCGCCATGTTGGATCAATTGATCAAGCATAAGCACACCGCCGATATTCATTGGCTGCACGCTTGTGAAGACGGCGCTCAGCACGCGTTTCAAGCAGACATTCAAGCCCTGCGCCAAGCGAACAGCAATCTAACAACCCATGTGTGGTATCGCACCCCCGGTGCTCAAGACCAGCCCAGCGAGCATTACAACACCGAAGGTTTCATGGACTTGAGCCAGCTAAAAGACAGTATCACCACCAGTAATACGCATTATTACTTCTGTGGTCCGCTGCCGTTTATGGCCATGATTAAAGAAACATTGGCTGCTTGGGGTGTGAGTGATGATCGCCTGCACTACGAGGTTTTTGGCCCGCACGAGAGCCTGTAATCCCACCTAGATCTCAGTCTCTGGCAATCTGCATTTACAGGTGTGGCGCACTGGTCTAAATAGAAGACTCCATTACAAGGTTGAGCCACTCTCTTAAATAGACGGTCTCGAGGACACAGGGGTTTTTATGGATATCAATGCGCTACAAACACTGCTCTTCGTTCCGGCTAATCGGCCGGAGCGGTTTGATAAGGCACTAGCCAGTGGGGCCGATGCCATCATCATCGACTTAGAAGATGCGGTACCGGCCAGCGAAAAAGACGCCGCCAGTACCTATTTAAGTCATTGGCTAGAACGCCAGCCCGCTCACTCAGTATTAATCCGCATTAATGGCACCGGCAGCCCTTGGTTTAACCAAGATACCAAGCTGTGTCGCTCCTCCGCCGTGGCCGCCATAGTGGTGCCTAAAGCCGACGATCCGCTCGCCTTAACCGACTTGGCGCATCGCTGCGAAAAGCCCCTGTTACCCTTTATTGAATCCGCCCTCGCCTTTACTCGCCTAAACGAACTGGCCCGTGTGCCTAATGTGGCGAGGTTCTTGTTTGGCAAATTAGACTTGGCCCTAGACTTGGGCATGGATTATCCGCCGCCCGCCGGTGAACCCTTAGACGAAAATGCATTTTTGTATGCTCGCAGTCAGCTAGTCATGTGCTCACGGGTGCACGGCTTAGGTGCGCCCATAGATGCGATTTACACCGCCATTCACGATGAAAAAGGCCTCACCGATTATGCTCGCCAAGGCATGCGGCTGGGTTTTAGTGGTTTCTTGCTGATCCATCCAGCACAGGTAATACCGGCACAAAAGGCACTCAAACCCACCAGTGCACAAATTGCTTGGGCCAAACACGTGTTAGCAGCAGAGGAGCGAGAGAAAGGTGCGGTAGTGGCGGTGAGTGGCAACATGGTCGACTTGCCGGTAATGGCCAGAGCCAAGAGAATTATGGAATTGATTGAAAGATGAAGTACAGCGCCGGGCGCCCAGCACCAAGCGGCGCACACCGAGCTAGAAACTAAAAAGCATGAAACAAACGTATAGCGCCGAGCCTTAAACTCGGTGTTTTCTTTGGCTTATCGCTGACGGCTTAAAGCTGACCGCTGCCGTTTCGCATTTCCTCATCAAAGCATTTGCAGATACAATCCCTGTTTGATTTTCAGATAAGCGGCCTTAGGCGCTTATCATAAGGGAGCCGTTATGCTGGTTAAACTGTTACGCAATGGAATTGGGGGCCTGTGGCAACTGGGCGATTTAATTACCCGGCCCACTAAAATGCGCCGTTCAATTGAGGCACAAGCCCAAGTGGATGCAGCCTGTAGCGAATTGGCGCTGTATCAGCTGCCCCGCTGCCCATTTTGCATTAAAGTGCGCCGAAACATGCACAAGCTTAATTTGCCCATAGCGTTGCGCAACGTTACGCCTGGCTCGCCTTATCGCGATGAGTTACAAGCAGAGGGAGGACGAGTCAAGTCGCCTTGTTTGCGCATAGAAGAAAACGGTGCAAGCCGTTGGATGTATGAGTCGAACGATATTATTGCGTATTTAGAACAGCGGTTTGCCAATATAAAATAGCAAGCAATAAGCATTTAACAGAAATATGCCAGCAGCGCACTGCTGGCATAAAAAATTAGTAACCTTGCTGCACGTCACGAGCGGCATCTGTTACTGCCTCACCACCACGTTGCACATCTTTACCGGCACCTGCCACAGTATTACAGCCCGCCAAACCACCCACCAAGCCCACTACCATCAAGATCGCCATTAATTTTTTCAAAGATAGCTGTTTCATGATTTGTCCTTCTTTGTGTGAGTAAACAAATTTAGTGTAGACCCAACTGCAGAGCATAACGACCTTCAGCGGCCTCGAACGGACTCAAGTTGTCGCATTTATCTATGAAAAAACGCGTGCTCATTTTTAATGCTTGTGGTTCATAGCCGTGCTTAATAATAGTCCTGCTTTATTAGGGAGCAATTAAGGTGGCACGCATCAAGAGCAGCGCCAACAACAAACCTGCCCCCACCACCGGATACACCAAGTAACCGTCACCGCTGCGCCTAGCCTGCAAATGTAATAAACGCACCAGCAACCACTGATAAGTCAGTAACAATAGGCTCACCATGCCAAACTTTGCTAAAGGCCACTCATGGCTGCTAAAGCCATAGCCGAACAGCAAGCCGCCATTGAGCAAAATTAAATACAGCGTGACCTTATGTAAAAATAGCCCTAGCACAGAGCATTCCTGAGTCGATTTTCGCACTGAGCCTCCTGTTCGCTCCGCCGTTAATCATCCATAACGACCTGTCATCCAAAAAAATTGAGCGTCGAGAGGAGTGCTGCGCACAATATTCGACCTTGAGCTTGCCATTTAGGTACGGAACTTGCTAATGCATGAGCATGAAACGACTTACTCTGCTTATCTTTCCCTTGCTGCTTAACCTGTTACTTAATTTGGCGGTTAATGCCTCGGCGCAAGCCGCGCCATTCTCGGCGGCGGTTTATAACAGGCCAGAAGTGCAACAAGAGCTAGCCTACCTACAAAAGCACCCTGGCCATTTAACGCGCAGCCGCGCGCGCGCGGAAACTTGGCTTCCTCACTTGCTTCCCATGTTGCGCCAACGCCAGCTGCCTCTGGAGCTGGCTTGGCTGCCGGTGGTAGAGAGCGCCTATCAAACGGGTGCCGAATCGCCGGTCGGTGCCGCCGGTTTATGGCAGTTTATGCCCGCCACTGCCCAACATTTTGGTTTAATCATAGATAGTGAATTTGATGGCCGTTATGCCACGCTCAGTGCCAGCCGCGCCGCCATGCAGTATTTATCTAAGTTACATCAGTATTTTGACGGCGACTGGCTATTGGCACTAGCCGCCTATAATGCGGGCGAAGGTCGAGTGGCGCGCGCCATCAAGAAAAGCGGCACCCGTGATTTTTGGCAACTGCCGTTACCCGAAGAAACGCGCCGCTATGTGCCGCGCTTTATTGCCGTACAAAAGCTTTTGGCTACGCCGTTCACTCGCAACCTTTCGCCATTAACCGAGCACAAAATTCAGGGGCCCATAGCGTTAACGCAATTAGCACGGCAATTAGGCGTGCCCATCGCCGAATTAAAACATTGGAATGGCGCCATTAAAGGCCAGATGCTGTCGCAAGCGCGGGAGTATTCAATTTTGGTGGCAGACAAAGGCTACTATCAGGCGGATCCACATGTGGTGATTGCGCCACAACCGTTATTTATGGCGCCCGCAGCAGGCTTAGATATTTCTACCACAGGCGCACTATTTAGTGCCGGCACCGCCATCTTCGACCCTGCGCCACCGGCGGGCTGGTGATTTAGCGCTGCGCGCAATGGTGAATGGTGAATTAAACATTAACCATTCAACATTACTTTTAACGTTTGGCGTTCAAATCTGCTTTATTAGCCTCATTGTTGGGCAAACCCGCCTCAAACAGGTGCAGTAATAGTTGCTCGGCATCGCTACTTAATAGCATTAATTCCACGCGTCTGTTGTCGCCGGAGGTAGGATTTTCTAGATCAAAGGGCGCTTGGTCAGCCATGGCCGCAACTTGCAGCACGCGCCCAGCAGGCACGCCAGACAGCTCTAATAACTGGCGCACATTTTGTGCTCTGGCACCTGACAAATCCCAGTTAGAATAATTTTGGCTCACGTAGCGCACCGAGTCGGTATGGCCAGAGATCACCAGTCGGTTTTCTACCTTAGTAAAAATAGGCGCCATGGTTTTCAGTAACTGCGCAAATTCATCTGCCAAGCGCGCACTGCCGCGATTAAACATCGGCTTGTCACTGTGGTCGTGAATTTGAATGCGCAGCCCCTCAGGCACCACATTGAGCTGTAGGTTATCGGTCATGCCTTGTTGCTCGGCCAACTGGCTAATCATCATGGCGAGGCGCTGCTTATCTTCTGTGCTTTCTACTCGTCCTGGGCGTAAGTCCTCAGGGCTGAGCAGGGGCTGAGTGGCCAACGACACATCTTGCAACATGGAAGACTGGCCCGGAATTTGTGCCACCGGTTGGCCTTTCATATCGGCTGGAAACGGCGTGCCCCCTAATAAATACGGGCTGCCGTTGCCATCAAACACCGAATAATCACGCATCTGACTCGTCACTTCTTCGCGCTCTTGTTCGCTAGACACCGCCAAAATCCACAGCACCATAAACAACGCCATCATGGCCAAAGCAAAGTCGGCAAAGGCCACCTTCCAAGCGCCGCCATGGCTGCCTTCTGCCTTAGCGCGAGACTTGCGCTTCACGATTACCGTTCCTTGATTGCGCATTAGCTCGCTTCCGTTTCCGTCAACCAAGATTCCATGGCAATAAAGCTCGGCTTAATGTCTTGCTCTATGATCTTGCGCCCCGCATCCACAGACAACAGCGGCGACTTGCCACTGATATGAGAGACTAAAATAGCGGCCACGCACTCCAACGCCGTAATGCGTCGCCCTACCCATTGCTCCATGGCATTGCTGGCGGGGCTAAATAAGCAATAACAAACGAAGATGCCCAAGAAGGTGCCCACCAAGGCGGCAGCCACGTGCACGCCTATGTAGGTCAACGGGCCATCTAGGTGCTGCATGGTAATAATAATACCCATCACAGCAGCTAAAATACCGAAACCTGGCATGGCGTCAGCGGTTTTGGCCAGCGCGTGTGAAGGCTTGATCATGCTCTCTTCCAGCGCCTCAACTTCCAGATCCAGTAAGGCTTCCAGCTCGTGGGCGCTGAGTTTACCCATGCCTAACATGCGTAAGTTATCGATAATAAAACCCAGCAATTCTGGATGCGCTAATACCAAGGGGGCTTGGCTAAATAAGGGGCTGCTTTGCGGCGCCTCCACATGCCCGTCCAGCGCTTTTAAGCCTTTCAGACGCGTTTCTTGTAACAGCTGATGCATCAGCGGCAGCAGTTGTTGATACAAAACCGCATCGTCTTTTTGGCCGCGAGCAATCGCCTTAAGCTGCTGCCAAATGCCTTTCAGCACGGCGGTGGAATTGCCCAAAATCAAGGCGCCTAAACCGGCACCCAAAATGATGATCATTTCCGCCGGTTGCCACAGCGCGGCCAGCTGGCCGTTAGCCATAACAAAACCACCGAATACGCAAATCAAAATGACCGCAAGCCCTAACAGCTTCTGCATTATATTTCTCCGTTTGCTGCCAGTGTGCGGTTTAATAACGCCAAACACTGTTTATGTAATTGACACACTCTGGATTCAGTTAAATCCAAAACTAAGGCGATTTCTTTCATGTTCAGCTCATGCTGATAATACAAAGACATTAAACGCTGCTCCCGCTCGGGCAGTCGTACCAGTAGGCTTTGTATTAGCTGGGCTTGTTCTTGTAGCGCATGACTATCGTCTTGCGTGGGCTCAACGCCTTGCTCCAACAACACTTGCAAGCTGTCCATCTCGGCCATCTCACCGGCACACAAAATTTCGTGTAACTCGCTTTGGTTGATATCCAAGGCCTGCGCCAGCTCGGCTTCGGTGGGCCGCCGGCCCAGCGTACGCATCAAATCGCGTTCGACTTGGGCACATTGATGACTCTTTTGCCGCAACTGGCGCGGCCGCCAATCGTGGCGGCGCAACTCATCTAAAATGGCACCGCGCACCCGCTTATAGGCGAAGCTACCAAAACTGGCATCGGGCTCACCACCATAACGGCGCAGCGCTTCTAACAAACCCATGATGCCAATTTGCGCCAAGTCATCGGCATCGATCAGGGTGTTGGTTTGATGGCGCAACTGACCCAGCACCCGCTTCACCAACGGCAGATATTGATTCAGCCAGAATTGTTCATTTTTGGCCGGCACAGCCGCGAGCGGCGGCTCTTCTAGCGGCCAGTCTTGCAATGGCAGCATGACTACTGAATAACCAGCTTAGTGATCAGCACGGCTTCTACCGAAGGATCATACTGGTAGCTAACCAAGCGCTCGTTAAGTGCGGTTTTCAGCTCTTGCTCAAAGTGACTCAAGTCTTGCAGCTGCTCTTGCACCTGCTGGTGATCAAAGCTGCTGAAATAGCTGAGCGTAGTGTTGCGCAGCGCTGGCAGTACCGTATCCCACAACACTAGCTGTTCAGGGTGGCGGCTCATTAGCGCCAGCTCCAGCACCATATAACGGTTGCGTTCTAAGCTTGGTAGGCCGATCACAAACTGCTCTAACGGTTTAAATTGCGGCTCGACTGCGACGACGGGCTCTGGCTCAAACCAAGCGGCCATGCCTCCGTCTATAAAGCGAGTTTTATAATCCGCCAACACAAAAGTGCCCACGCCCATGCCGCTCAGTAACACCACTACCAGCAAGACTAAGCTCAGTTTACCGCGCGATTTTTTAGCTGTTTTTTCTTCTGCCACTTGTTGTTCCTTTAAATAAAATGACGCCCTTCGGGCAGCGATAAGCTTGAAGCCCTAAGCGGTCAGCTCAGACTTAGTTCAATGCCTTAATAACTAAAGATATATCTGCCACGGAATCCACAAAATCCACGGAAAAATAGAGATCAAATCTGAAAAACCCTCTTATGGTAAAAGCCAGCCCCAAAATGCTATAAATGAGACTCAAAAATCTTAGGGGTTAGCTCTTACCAACCAAAGGCTCTTGTCGCTCGTGAACTGCTTTCGTGCGTTCCGTGTTTCTCGCAATAAAGAGTCGTGGCAAAAATAGCCCTAGTCTTTGCTCGTGCTCTTTAACTGACAGCTTACGGCTCACCGCAGGTGCTGGGTTCTTAGACCAAGGCATTAACCCAACCACGTACAGACGCGCCTTGCCGCTCTAACGCAGCAGCTTCACGCTCGGCAATGGAGATGGTGCCCTCCCCTTGGTGGGTTTCATCTTGGCTGTTATCTTCCTGAGGTGAAGCGTCGTCCTGGCCCACGCTCACTTCAACGCCGCCACTGTGGTGCGGCAATAAGTCATTGCGCAGCCTGTCCGCATGGGCGTTCAGCGCATCACGCACTGCACCTTGGCTGGCCGCAATATGAATATGTAACTTGTCGCCTTCGAGGCGAATACTCAGCTCTAAGCGGCCCATTTCTGGTGGATCTAACTTGATCCGCGCCTGTTGCACCTCTTGATTGAGCTGCAACTCGACTTTTTCTTTTAGGGTGTGTAATAACTGCGCCCCTAATTGCGCCTTGTTAGTCGAATCCACTGCCACCGGCGCCCACTCGTGTATTGGCACACTGGCTCGGCCCAGATGCGATGTCACATGCGCCCCACTCGACGTTAGGCTATGGCTGGCTTCTTCAACCTTAACTGTGGCTATAGATGTAGAACCGCTGGCTAATTGTTGCTGTAACACTTTATTAGCCGCCAACTGAGTTATCGGCGCCTGACTGGACTCGATAACAGTGGCTGAGAAACCCAAACGCCGCTCAGCCGTCGCACTGGCTGCCTGCAACAGAGCGCCCTCGGCGTGGACTGTCGCATCGGCCTTTGATGCTGCTTGCCCTGAAACTACTTGTCCTGGAACTACTGGCTCTGAAACCACTTGCCCCAATGCGGTTTGCGCAATTGCAGCTTGGCTCGCTGCGGCTTGCGCATTCGCCGTTGGCATCTCGCCTGCTTCGCCGCTGGTTTTACCGGCCATGGCATCAACCATAGCCGCCATTTTCCCGAACGCCGTCGATCCAATTTGCTCACTGCCCACACCGCGACTGTAATGCCAATGCCATAGCTGAGTTGCCGGCTCCGCCAGTGCATCGGCGTTGGCTAATACGTCAAGCTCGCTAGCCGTGACGAATAACGGCAGCTCAGTACTTACGCCTGCAACCAAGTCAACATTAAGCTCAGCATTCGAGTCCACATTGGGATCGGCACCGAGTTCGGCATTGAGCGTCTCTTCGCCAAGCAAACCTGAGGCTGCGCTCTCGTTCATGTCATTAACCACAGTCGTTTTGGGCGCTGATGCTTCAAGCGGCGCCTTAGATTGATTGCTGCTGGCTTGTTGCACCGACTCGGCGAGCGATTCGGCAAAGTCGGATTCATTGCTAACGTCGGCTTGGTCCGCAAAACCATTGGCAGCGGGAGTTTGCGCGGCTACCTGAGAATTGCGACCACTTGCTTGAGAGGCCGTTTGCGGGCCGGCGCTGGCTGGCAAGCCCATCATGAGGTTTCACCTAATTGCTCAACCCAGTCGTAGGCCAGCTCGCCTTCGCGTTGTTGGCGCAAGCTAAGCAACTGCTGCTCCAACTCACCGACTTGCTCGCACACTTGCTGCCACAGCTGGCGATACTGCGCGGCAAATTGTGCCAACACTTGTTGCTGCTGCGCGGTCAATTTCGGCTTATAAGGTGCCAACTCTTGTAAACACTGCTGCAGTTGAGCGTCGAGCTGGGTGAGCGAGTCCCAATTTTTGGCTTGCACCGCTTGGCTAATCTGCTGTTGCAACGTCAGCACGCGGCCAAATAGAGGCGCTAACACGGAGCGACTCATGACCGCCTCTCGGCGCCCATGGCGGAATCAAGTGTTCCGCAGCGGCCACTTAAGTTCCGAACCAAAAGGTTCCGCTTGAGAAGATTTTGTTCCCGCATTAGGCATCAACCTCTGTGCCCAAGCCCTGCCAGCCGGCACGCAAGTCTGCCAGCACCTTGAGTACCGGTAATAACTGGCTGGCATCGTTATTGACGCTGGCACTAAACAGTTGGCGGCCACAATAGTCGTACAGCTGGTGTAAGTTTTCAGCCAAGGCACCGCCTTGCTGTAAGTCGAGCGCACTGTCTAAACCACCAATAATATCAATGGCTTTGGCAACACTCTGGCCTTTTTCGGCTAAGCGACCAGCCAACATATGCCCCTCGGCACGGGCAATTTCATCTAATAGTCCGTCCATCAACATCAACACCAACTCGCGCGGCGAAGCTTGCGCCGCCCGCGCGTCGGTTTGGGTGTGTTGATAAACATCAAAGCCAGAATCGGCATCAAACATGGGGCGCTCCTCCCTTGGTTAACCTTGTGAGTTAAAACATGCCCATGGTCTGTTGCATTTGTTGTGCCAAAGTATTCATGCGCGTGAATTGACTTAAATAACGCTGATAGGTTTTGTCCATGCGCAGATCCAGCGCCTCTTGACGATCGGTAATGCGATCCAACCCAGTTTTCAGGCTTTGCTCACGCTGTACAAACACACCGTTGCGATCTAAATAGGGCTTGGTATCGGCTTCTAGGCGGGTAAACAAGCCATCAGCACCGGTTAGCGCCGTTTCTAATGCGCCGGGTTTATCTTGCTGTAACTTGGCCATGGCGGCGGTGTCGAGTGACAACTTGCCGTTTTTATCGGTTTTAATGCCCAATTCAGCCAAGCTGGTGCCTGTGCCCGGGCTGGATAAGGTAGAACGCAAGCGATCCAACAAACCCCGGCTCATGCTATCGCCACTCAAGGCGGCGGTTTTGCCCTCTTTACTGCGGGTTTGCTGCTCCACTTCAGTGACCAAGGCGTTATAAGCCGAGACTATGCCCTCAAGCGAGCTTTCAATGGCCGACTGATCCGTGGCCACCGTCAGGCTTAAAGGCGCATCGGTATCGCCATGGGCTTTAGTGACAGTGAGGTTTAAGCCGTCAATTTGGCCATCGAAGGTATTGGTGCTGCTTTTAAGTTCCAAACCGCCGACGCCGCCTGCAGCACTGCCCAGTTTAACCACCGCATCCTGCGCTTGGCTGAGCTGGGTTCTAGTGCTCATAGCTGTTTCAAGCGCGGTAAAGCTGGCTTCGCCGTTACCGCCCGTCACACTCACATTCATGCTTTGGCTTTCACCGGTTTTGGCGCTGGTTAACAGCAACTGAGTTTCGCCACCGCTGCGAATTAACGAGGCAGTCACACCTTTGTTATCCGGTGACTTGTTAATGGCATCGCGCAACTCGGTTAAGCCACCGCCGTTTAGCGTCGCCAAGTCCACACTCAGATTAGTGCCATCCAGTCCGATCTCCAGCTTGCCTTGAGTCGGTGCCTTCCAGTCTTCCGCCAGTGTCAGCGCCTGTTGATCCGCCTGCGCCAGCTGCTTTACAAACAGCTGATAGTTGGCGTTGGCGGCACCGGTTTTTACGGTGGCACTCATAAAACCATCAGCAGAAAAAGTAGCCGATTGGCTTTGTAAGCCCTTGCCCGTGGTCAGCGCCTTTAGGCTGTCTTGCAGGCCCTGCAGCTTGTCTTTAATTTTGCCATACGCGGCTTTTTGACCACTCAACTGGCTTTGCTGATTTTTCAACAAACGGTCTAATGGAGCCCGATCCGCTGAGGTCAGCATCTGTGCCATAGACGAGGGATCCATACTGCCCATTCCAAACATGACTATGCCCTTTAGTGATTCTTATAATTGAGAGTAAAAACTGTTAGCTAGGGAGAACGACCTTAAAAGCGAAGAACTTAAGGGCTTAGAGATTTTTTGCCACGGAACGCACGGAAAAATAGAGATAAGTACGAAAAGTAATCTTAAGGGGTAAGAACAATACCTACACATTCAATTGCTTAGCTTTTGTCGCTATTGAATTGGTACTTGTCCGTGCGTTCCGCGACTCTCACCGCAAAGAAGCGTGGCAAAGAAGTCTGTAGGCTCGATCTTTAATGGCTATTGATAGAAAACAGGCAAAAAAAAGCGGCTCATGATGAGCCGCAAAAATCTACCTTACATACCTTCATACGCGTAACGCACAACCGTTAAATAAGACAGACAACATAAAACAAAGCAGTTAGGGCCTGACCATAGGCCCTAGCTGATATAGAGAAGGAAACTTTACTACTAAAGCTGCACTATTAACGCAGCTTTCTATTAACGAAACTTATCTTAACGTAACAAGGACATCACCAAACCGCTCATCTGGTTGGCGTTGCTCAGCACAGACATGCCTGATTGCATCAGCATCTGGTTTTTAGACATGTTAGAGGCTTCTTGAGCGAAGTCGGCATCCATGATACGGCCTTTTCCTGCTTCGGTATTTTCACGCATGTTGCCCAAGTTAGTAATGGTGTGTTCCAGACGGTTGATATTGGCACCAAACTGAGAACGCACAGTACCAATCGCTTTCAATGCTTCATCAGCTAGAGCAATAGCGCCACTAGCACCAGCTTGAGTGTCTAATTTGGCATCCGCTGCTGGAGCTGCAGCAAATTGCGTATTAAGAGCAGCAAGAGCTGTAGATACGGCTTTAACGTTAGTACCGACTTGTAAGTCCAGAGTTTCGGTATTACTAGCACCAATTTGGAATTTTACGCTATTGGCTGTCATACCAAACTTACCAGCGTCACCATCTATAGCAAACAAGGCTTCGCCTGCGTATTTAGTGTTAGCCGTGATATTGGCGAGCTCTTTACCCAACTCGTTGAATTCTGCTGAAAGTGCTTTACGGTCATCGGCACCATTTGTGTCGTTAGCTGCTTGAGTCGTCAAGTCCTTCATACGCTGAACAATATTTGTCATTTCATCAAAAGCACCTTCACCAGTTTGCAGCATGGAGATGGCATCTTGCGAGTTACGCATAGCAACCGCCATACCGTTGCTTTGTGCTTGCATACGAGTCGCTATCTGCAGACCGGCGGCATCGTCGGCGGCGGAGTTGATACGAAAACCGGTACCCAAACGCTCCATGGCGGTGCCCAGCATTTTGTTGGTGCTGTTCAAGGTGTTCTGGGTTACCAGAGAGGTGTAGTTGGTATGAATAGACATGCCCATAATGATGTTCCTTTTTGACTTTTGGATAGGTGTTTTGCTTCAAAAAGATAAAACGGCACGGGTTTAGGGGAACTTGAATTTTATTTTAAAAATTTGAAAGGCCGCTGTAAGTTTTACGCCGTAAGCTGTCAGTTAAAACCTACCCATCGTTTACTCTGAGATCTTAAGTAGTTATCAACTTGGCTGCGAAACGATCCATTAAGCATTTCACATTGAGCGTGGGCACAAGAAATAAACAGATGATTCAATATCCCGACAGAGGAAGAAGGAAGTGCCGAAGCCGACCATCAAATACCATGGACGGTATTTGCTGAGCGTCACAAGGAGGTGGGTTAGCGCGTCGGCAGAGGCAGTCCTGCTGCCTCTGCACTCGCGTTCTGTTTAGACGCTTTTCTTTTTAGCTCGGAGCTAGAATTATTCCTTCCTAAGCAAGGCCACTGCGCTGTTGCGCGATACATGCGCTTGGGCGAGCAGTGCCGATACCAGCTTTTCGAACTTGCTGGCGCTGGCGGGCAAAGGCGCGGCGGGCTCTTTCGCTCCTGTTTCCTTAGTTACGACCGGCCACGCCTTGGCGGTTTGCTGCAAGATGATTTGGCGCTGTTCTTGCAACCGCTGCGAGTAATCCTGAATACGATTCATCACCCGATTAAGGTGCTCTCGCTCGCTCATTAACTCGCCTTTTTGCGCGGCGGCTTGCAAGGGTGCCAGTGCATCGGGCTCGGGCTTGGCTTTTATGAGTACCGGTTCGCCGGCGGGCACCCGCACACCCTCGCCTTGCATTAATATCGGTTGGCGCAAAATGGCATCGGCGCGCTCTTTGGCCACTAATTGCAACTTGCCCTGCTCCGACTCGGCGGTAATGCCCAGCGGCGCTAAATGACGATTGAGCTGCGAAAGCGTCACGGCGGGCCGCTGGCCCGGCGCTATGGTAATGCCCATGGCTTGTTGTTGGCCAGCCAGCAATAAGGTGACGCGCTCGCGCACCGAACGCGGGCTTAATAGGTCGACTTTATCGAGCTGATAACGGTGGCGCGCCGCATCACCCTCCAGTGCCACTGGCTGCAAGCGGGCATCGAGTCGGCCTTGTTGCTGCACATGTTGTGATAACAATGACAGTTGCTCGCCCCAGCGCTGTTGCTGCTCTGTGCTCATGGCAGAGGCTTGCAAGCGCTGGGCTAAGGGCCGCAATTGCTGTTGCGCCTGAGCCAGCGCCTGCTCGGCTGCTTGCAGCTGGGCAATTTGGTTTTGCGCCTCACTCAAGCGGCCCCACTGTTGATAGCGGGCCGGCGTGCTGTTGCCCGCGATCGCTTTAATGGGTGCAGTTGGAGAGCTTAAATTAAGACTTAAATCGGCGGCACTGGTGCCAATAATACCGGGCGCCGCGTCCAGTTGCGTGGATAACGACCCAACCCGTGGGCTAATCACCTGCATGGGTGAATTCCTTACGTTCTGTTACAAATAGCGTTGAGCTAAACAAAGGACTAATGATTTTTGCCACGGAAGAACACGGAACGCACGGAAAAATAAAGATAAGAGCGACAACAGAAAAAGCTATGGGGGTTAAGACCTTACACATTCATCATTCAATAGCTTCGCTCTTTTCGCTCTTGAACTTGTCCGTGCGTTCCGTGGATTCCGTGGCAAGAAAATCTCTAGTCTTAGTCTTTAAGCTCGGCGCTGCTCTTATATTTGGGTACTTATATCTGAGTAAACAAAGACAACTTATTCACGTTTACATAGGCCTGTTGGGTGCTTTGTAACGCCAGCAGCATTTGCTGCATGTTCATGGCGGCTTCGCCGTAGTCCAGCGCCGACAAGTCATTGTGTAAGCCTTGGCCAAACACCTGCATTTCGCCGTGGGCGGCCACCACTTGTTCTAGGCCGTTAATGCGCCCACCCAAGTCGGTCAGGGTTCGGGTGACGTTGCCGATGCCTGTGTCCATAGCAGTTAGCATCTTGCCCACTTGGGTGCTGATATCGCCCGCTTCGGTTTCTAGCACATTAATAAAGTCGTGCACTTCTTGCAGTGCTGTTCCGAGTAATTTTTCGGCGCTGTCGTTGGCCGCTATGGTCACGCCATTGGCGATGGCCACTTGGCGCTGATAGTCATCGCCCTGATAGGTAAAGGTACCGGGTGGATCTTCGACTATGGCGGGGGTGTCGGTTTTGGAGCCAGAAAACAGATAATGCCCTTCTTCGTTACGGCCATTGGCCAAACTGAGTAAGGTATCTTTTAACGACTCCATCTCTTGGATTAGCGCTTGGCGATCGGCTTGGCTGTAAGCGCCATTACCTGCTTGCACCGTCATGTCGCGCAGGCGCAGCAGCGTATCTTTCATGGCGTCAATTTGCGTTTCTTCCTGACCGAGGCGGCTTTTTACCTGCTCGGCATTTTTTTCATATTGGCTGAGCGCACTCAGCTCTTTGTCTATGCCTTGCAAGCGCACAGTGGCAAGCGGATCGTCCGACGGTTTAAGTAACCGATTGCCCGTGGCCATCTGTTGCAGCAGCTTGCCGTAGTCGCCACCGCTTTGCTCCATGCTTTGGATCATGACGCGTTGAATTTGTCCGGTACTTACCCGCATGCGAATTCCTTAATATGACGTGCTTCGTCAACTACAAAATATTTAAAAATTAGGTCTTGCGTCAGCTATCAGCCGTCAGCGTTAAGCTGTCAGGTAAGTTCAACTACCAAATCCTCCTGCTACGCAGAATTTCGCAGCTAAAACAGCGGCTACAGAGGTCGGCGTTTTTTGTTGAGCTGACCGCTTACGGCTTCAAGCTTACCGCTGCCCGCAGGGCTTAGATCATATTCAGCAAGGTGCTGAACAGCTGATCGGCGGTGCCGATGACCTTGGCGTTGGCTTGATAATTTTGCACATAGTTCATCATGTTCATCGCTTCTTCATCCAGATTCACGCCGCTCACGCCATCGCGCCTTGCTTGGGCTTGAATACGAATATTGCTCGAGGCGCCCGCATCCGCCTGCCACTGGGCGCTGCTGATGGCAAGCTTGCCTACCAAACCACGAAAGGCTTCATAGCTGTCGTCTTCTAAGCCCAATAAGGCCTGTAAGTTATCGTTGTTGCCCGGGGCATCGATTTGGCCAGATAAGGCTAAGTCTTCGGCGGTAAAATCGGCGCTCACGCGCAAGCTGCCGGCGGCGTCGCCTGGAGTAAAGCTAAACAACGGCTTACCGGCTGCATTATTTAAATCAAAGCCGGCGCCAAGCTGGGTATTCACTTTTTCTGCCAGTTGTTCGGCGATGGCGTTTAATTCGGCGCGGGCCGGTAATAATTGCTGCTCGCGGTGCAACAGTAAGCCACCTAAGCTGCCGCCAATCTCGCCGTCTAAAGAAAAGCTCTGCGTGCCAAACTGCACCGACAATTCGGTATCGTCGCGATTTATCGTTGCCGCCTGATTACCCAGCACCAAAGGCTGACCTTGGGGCAAGGTTACGTTTAATGTGCCATCTTGTTGGCGAGTGCTGCGCACTTCGACCAGTTGCGATAACTGGCGCACGGTTTCATCGCGTTTGTCTTCCAAGATGCCCACGCTGCCACCTTGGGCACCTATGGCTTTGATTTTGTCGTTTAACGTAGCGACTTGGCTTAGCAGGCTATTGGCTTGGCTGTTGCTGGCATCTAACTGATCCAACACGCGGCGCTCTTGGGCATCTATCTGATTACCCAAATGATTAAAGCGTTGGGCCAAGGCCTCACTGGCGGCAATGATCTGTTGGCGTGGCGCTATGCTTTGTGGCGTTTCGGCGGCGCTATGCAGGGCGGCAAAAAACTGATTTAGGCCGGGCAACAGGCTGCTGTCTTTGCTACCGAGCAAGGTTTCGAGTTGGCCTAAATAGTCGCTTACTTGCCCATGGCGGCCGGCATCAGACTCGGCGCGCCATAGCTGCCCCGTTAAAAAGTCGTCGGCCACGCGGCGCAAGCCCGTCACCTGCACGCCACTGCCTCCCATCACGCCAAAACCGGTTTGGCGGGCTGAGAGCTGTACTTCTTGGCGGCTGTAACCGGGCACATTCACGTTGGCCACGTTTTGACTCATGGTGTTGAGCGCCGTTTGTGCGGCCAGTAAACCCGATAAACCGTTGTTGATCATTGCCATCTTTATTATCCGTTCTTTTTATTGTCCGTTCTTGACAGCCCGCAGCGGTTGGCTAAAGGCAGCAATGGGTGCTTCTTTAGGTACAACGACACCGGTTTGAGAATTCTTTAATACGCCGCTTAATTGGCCCACCATCAGCTCACTTAATCCGGTTTGGCGCTGCGATGCCATGTTCATGGCCATCTGTCCGTCGTACCAATCACGCATCATGTCTTGCTGGGGGCCGCCGGCAAAAGGGCCGTCTTCATCACGCAATACATCGCTTGCCGAGCGCATGTTTTTTAATACCATCTGCAAAAACAGGCCTTCAAATTGCTCGGCCGCCTGATCTAAGCCTTGCTCGGGTGCTTGGCGCTTCACTTGCTCTAACCCTTGCCAGTTTAAATACTGGCTAGTCTCGGTTTTCATGATTAACTCCTCGCCAGTTGGCGGTTGGCCCGCAGGGCCGCGTACACAATGTTGAATGATTAATTTTTAATGTTTAATTCAACATTTAACACTTAAAATTTAACATTGCCCGAAGGGCCTAAAGCACCACCAAATCTGCATCTAGCGCGCCAGCTTCATCCAGCGCCTGCAATATCGACATTAAATCTGCCGGCTTGGCCCCTAGGCTGTTCACCGCCTGCACGATTTCATCCAATGACGTCCCCTCTGGCCAGACAAACATCTGGCCGGGCTCTTGATCCACTTTTAAGTCCGACTCGGGCGTGACTGTGGTTTGCCCCTGAGACAACGCATTGGGTTGGCTGACGTTGAAGCGCTCACTAATGGTCACGGTTAGGCTGCCATGACTCACGGCGGCGGCCTGCACTTTTACGTCTTTGCCTACAACCACAGTGCCGGTGCGACTGTTAAACACCACTTTCGGTCGTTCGGCACCCATCTCGACGCGTACATCTTGCAGCATCGACATAAAGGTCACGCGCTGGCGGCTGTTAGCCGGCGCGGTCAGCTCGATGGCGCGTGGGCCTAAGGCTTGCGCTACATCTGGGCCAAACACTTGATTGATGGCCAGCTCCACGTTGCGTGCGGTGCGAAAGTTGGCGTCTTTTAATTGCAGCGTGACCTTGGGCTCGCTGGCAAAATTAGATTCAATTTCTTGCTCTATCAGTGCACCGTTAGGAATGGTGCCCACGGTAGGTACGTTCACCGTCACCGAGGAGCCACTGTTGCCTTCTGCCTGCAAGCCACCCACCACTAAGTTGCCTTGGGCTACCGCATACACTTGGCCGTCTACACCGCGCAGCGGCGTCAGTAGCAAGGTACCGCCGCGCAGGCTACGCGCATCACCAATGGATGACACAGTCACATCCAAACTTTGGCCGCGCCCCGCCTGCGCTGGCAGCGCGGCATGCACCGCCACCGCCGCCACGTTTTTGAGGCGGGGGTCGGTATCGTCAGATAACTGCACGCCAAATTGGCGCAGCATATTGGTCATAGACTGGCCGGTAAATTTCACCTGCGCCTTATCACCCGTGCCCGACAAGCCCACCACTAGGCCGTAGCCCACCAGTTGGTTGTCTCGTATGCCTTGAATATCCACCACATCGAGCAAGGGCCGCTCGCGGCTTGCGGCCGTCGGCATCACGCCCAGCCAAAGGCTTAAGCACAGAGTGAGTAATGGCCAAGTCAAAAATTTCATCATTACTCCTAGAGCGGAAACAAGCTGCCGTTTAACAGGCGGCTCAGCCAACCGGCTTGATTGGTGTCGGCCAGCGCACCGCGACCGGCATAGGTAATACGCGCATCGGCGAGGCGTTGCGAGGGCACGCGGTTTTGTTGGTCGATATCGTCAATGCGCACTAAGCCTTGCAGGCGCACATACTCATCGCCTTGGTTGAGCTTGATCCACTTTTCACCGCGCACCAGTAACACGCCATTAGGCAAGACTTCCGCCACCGTCACCGTAATGTAGCCGGACAAGGTATTTTGCTGGCTGGTTTTAGCCGAGCCTTTAAAATCGCGGTCCACGGTGCCGGAGGCCGTCAAGTTGGTTCTGGCCTTGCGGCCAACAATGGGCACTGGCATATCGAAGCCGCTGCTTTTATCTAGACTGGTATCGGCTTTCTTGCTCGACTGAGTTCGCTCTTCCAGCATCACGGTCAGAATATCGCCCACCCGATAGGCGCGTCTGTCTTGAAACAGGCTGATCATGGAATGCTGAGTAAAGGCACTGCCATCTGTGGTTTGATTGCTGGGCAACTGCAGCGCCGGCGTCGGCGCCCAGTCATCTTCACCCGGCTTAGGTGGCACTAGCTCGTAAGTAGAACAGCCCGCCAGCAATACGGTGCCAGCGCCCAACAAGGCAATGATTAAAACAGTTTTGATCACAGCGCTTGACTCACAAACTTCAGCATTTGATCTGCCGCCGATACCACCTTGGCGTTCATTTCATAAGCGCGCTGGGTGGTGATCATGTCGACCATTTCTTCTACTACGTTCACGTTTGAGCCCTCAAGCGTACCTTGCTTGAGCATGCCCAGTGACTCATCACCGGCTTGGCCTTCTATCGGTTCACCGGAAGCACCGGTTTGGCGATATAAGTTGCCACCCATGGCTTCTAATCCGGCGGGATTAGTAAAGTTGGCCAAGGTGATCATCCCCAGTTCTTGCACATCCGCTTGGCCGGCCAAGGTGGCGCTCACTGTGCCATTACTGGCGATAGTAACGCCGATGGCACTTTCAGGAATTTCGATTTGTGGCACTAACGGCAAGCCTTCGGCGTTGACCATGGTGCCTTCGCTGTTGCGATGAAACTGACCGTTACGGGTATAGGCCATCTCGCCGTTGGGGCGCTCAATTTGAAAGAAGCCTTGGCCGACGATGGCAAGATCCATCTCTTGACCGGTGTTTTGAAAGCTACCTGTGGTAAACACTTTTTGGGTGCCTACTACTTTAACGCCGTTACCCATTTGAATGCCGGATGGGATCTGGTTCTGTTGATCCGCCGCCGCACCGGGTTGGCGCTGTACTTGATAGAACAAATCTTCAAAGGCCACGCGGTCGCGTTTAAAGCCCACAGTATTTACGTTGGCCAAGTTATTAGAAATGGCGGTCATGCGTGCATCTTGTGCACTTAGTCCAGTTTTACTTACCCATAATGCTGCGTGCATGTCTGTTCACCTAAAGGTCATTTAAATAGTATTCAGCGTTAACTTCCCGCTTACGGCTTCAAGCTTATCGCTGCCCTAAGGGCCTAGCTGCCGCGTATTAAGCGAGCGCCGGCGCGAGCTTGGTCGTCGGCGGTTTTCATGGCGCGCACTTGCAGTTCAAACTGGCGACTCAGCGCCATGTTTTGCACCATTTCTTCCACCACATTGACGTTGGCGCCCTCTAGGTGCCCTTGCTTAAGTTGCACGTCTTCCGCTTGTGCCAGCTCCCCCGGCTCTATGGCATAAAACAAACCATCTAGGCCTTTTTGCAGCTCGCCTTGGCCCGGCTGCACCAACTTAATGCGCCCACCTTCCACCTGAGCACCACCGCCCGGCGGCGTTAGGCTGATGGTGCCGTCGGCACCAATTTCAAGCGAGCTAAATTCCGGCAACTGCAAGGGGCCGCCCTCGCCCATCACCACATGGCCATTAATGGTCAGCTCGCCGTCTGGGCTAATTAACATGTTACCGGCGCGGGTGTAGCCTTCTTGGCCGCCACTTTGCAGCGCGATAAAGCCGTCGCCTTGTATCGCTACGTCTAGCTCGCGACCGGTTTCTTGCAAAGGTGCGGCGGCCAAATTACTGCCCGCCTGCTGGCTTTGCGCCAAGACGCGAGTGTGAAAGCCGTCACCATTTAAGGCGTGTGCCGACGCCTGCTCATAGTCAGCCCTAAAACCTTGGGTGTTGGCGTTGGCCAAGTTATTGGCCCGTATGCCTTGCGCCATTAAGGCGTGCTGGGCGCCAGACATGGCGGTATAAAGCAGCTTGTCCATTTAACGGCCCTTAAAAGGAGCTAAACAAGATTTGGGTCATCTTGTCGGCGGTGCTAATGGTTTTGGAGTTCGCCTGATAGTTGCGCTGGGCGGTCATGAGATTCACCAGCTCGCCGGTTAACTCGACGTTTGAGCCTTCATAGGCGCCCGCCGTTAAGCTACCTAAGGTGCCGGTACCCGGCTCGCCCAGCGTAGGCGCGCCCGAGGCAAAGCTTTGCTGCCAGGTAGTGTCGTTGCCTTGGCGTAGGCCATTAGGATTGGCGAAATTGGCCATTACCACCTTGCCTTTCAGCTGGTCTTGGCCGTTGGTGAATACCGCATACATGTCACCGTTTGACTCAAAACGCACGCCCGCTAATTCACCTGCGGTATAGCCGTCTGCTTGATTACGCGACACGCTAAAGTCGGCGGCGTATTGCGTCATCTTGGCGGGATCTATGCTGATGGTCATGGCATTAGCGCCGGCCGGAGCAAAGTTCAGCGTCATGCTGCCCGCAGGCGTTAGCAGGGTGCCGTCGGTATTAAATTCCATGGCTTGTGGTGCACCCACGGCGGCGCCATCCACCTGAGAATGCACATTCCACTTATTATCACCGGTTTTCACAAAGTACTGGGTCACCACGTGGCGACTGCCGAGTGAGTCATACACTTCGCTCGACTGCGAAAAGTTATAGCTAGTGGCATCAGCTACATCGAACACACTAGTGGGTGCGACGGCGTCCGCTTTTAAATTGGCGGTAAAGTCCAGCTTGGTGCTGGCTTTGGCGGGCAGGCTGCCGCCGTCAATGCGCAAGTCACCGAGTACGCCCTGTTGCAACTGGCCAGCCTCGTTGGCCATATAGCCTTGCAGCCGTGAGCCGTTGCCAGACACGATAAAGTTGTCTGCATCGCGATTAAAGGTGCCGGCGCGGGTATAACTCATTTGCCCGTTATGCTGAGTCATGAAGAAGCCGTTACCGGAAATGGCCAAGTCCAGCGCACGGCCGGTGTTAACCACATCGCCGTCGCGACCAAAGTCTTGGGACACATTACTGACGCCCACACCACCCGCTTGGCCGCCACCGTAAACGGCGGCAAACTCGGCGCGCGCACTCTTAAAGCCGGCGGTGGAGACGTTGGCAATGTTGTGGCTGATCACACCTAACGATTCGTTGGTGGCACGCAGGCCGCTTAATCCAATACTTAACGACATAAAAAATTCCTTAGTGCTTATTCTGAAAATCGAAGGCTTAAGGCTGACTGAACTCAGTCACCTGAAATAATGACACTTGGCCAATACCCGCAATGCTGAGCATGATGTCGCCACCGCCACCGGGCAGGCTGACTTTTTCTACGGTGCGCGTCAGTGTGGGCGCCAACGGCGAAACATTGCCTTCGCGCTCCGCCAACACCTTAAAGTCGTACTCACCACTGGCTAATTCAGGCAAATCAAAAGCTTGCTCGCCTTTAGGGTTAGACCACTCTTGCTCGTGCACTAAGCTGCCATTTTGGTCATACACCTGCATGGTCAGCTTTTCGGTACCGGCCGGCACCATGATTTTGCCGTGCAACGCTTCCGGTTTATCGAGCGTGATTGACTGGGTGGGCACAGACACTTGCTTGCCCATTAAAGAGGTGCTGCTCAACACCTGCAGGGTGTCGAGCAAGGTCGCTTGCTGCTGCCCCTGCATCTTCATCTGCTCTATGCCTTCCACCATGCTGAACTGCGCCAACTGAGAGACATATTCGGTGCCATCGAGCGGATTAAGCGGGTCTTGGTTATTAATTTGCGCCACCATCATCTGCAAAAATTCGCTGCGCAAGTTGGTAACATCGTTACCGGGCGCTATGCCCTTTTGCTGAACGCCCGAGGCGCGATCCAAACCATTCACGGTTGCGATAGTCATCTTAACGCTGCCCTAAATTCAGCAGCCCTTGCTGCATGCTGTTCACGCGACCGACCACTTCGATGGCAGACTCAAAACTGCGAGACGCCGACATCATGTCGGCCATTTCTTCCATCACGTTTACGCCGGCGTAATACACATAGCCTTCATCGTTGGCCAGCGGGTGATCCGGCTGATAGCGTTGATCGGGCTGGCGATCTGAGGGCACCACACCGGCAATATTCACCTGAGCACCGCTCAGCTCACCGGCTTGGGTATGTTGATAGACGGTGGCAAACACCGGCTTAATGGCGCGATAAGCCTCTTCTTCGCTGGCCGCCACCGAACCGGCGTTAGCTAGGTTAGAAGCCACGGTATTCATGCGGCTGGTTTGCGCCTGTAACGCACTACCGGCAATGTCATAAATTGCGCTAAACGACATATCAACGTCCTTCTATGGCTTGATTTAGGCCACGTAATTTAATGTTCAAAAAAGTCAGGCTGGTTTGAAAGTCCATGGCATTTTCGGCAAAGGCCGTTTGCTCCACCGACAGTTCCACCGTGTTACCATCTTGCGACGGCTGATAAGGCGTACGATATAAGGACTCGGCTTGGGGACCGCCATTACCGCCTTGCTCGAGTGAGCGCGCGGTTTGTTGCAACACAGTCGCATAATCGATGTCGCGCGCCTGATAACCTGGGGTATCGACGTTGGCCAAATTACTGGTCAGTAATTGTGTTCTGTCCATCCTGAGCGATAATGCGTGCGGATGTATGCCCAGTGCTTTTTCCAGCCCCAATGCCATGTAATTTCCTTAAGCGCCATGTGTGTCTTCACCTTCGATAGTCAAGATCCGTGCCACTAATTAAAGTTGTTATTTATCAATGAAATACAAATTAAGCCTGCCTACTTCCGCCCGAAAAAGGGAACAGCACTTTCCGCACGGAAGCGCTTATTTTACAGCCCGAAACGTCGCCCTCGCCCAGTGGGCACGGTACGCCCTAGTGGCCGTTATGCTGCTCAGCGCGCCGCCACTCTTAGCAAAAGAGTTGGCACAAGAGGTGGCAAAAGAGGTGGCAAAAGAGTTAGCACAAGAGCAGGCACAGGCTGTGGCACCAGCCGGTACAACAGCGGGCATAGACATCGCCGTTGAACCGCAACTTGCGGCCAAGCGCGAACCTGAGCCACTGGCGGAGATGCTGAGCCTCCAATTGATCTCCGTCGCAACTCAGCGACTAACCGAATATGCGGTTTTACAGCGCTGGCAGCCTTATCAGGCCGAGTTCAGCCCTTGGCTGCCTGCGAGTGTTGCGCATTTACCGAGCTGCCAAAAAGCCGTGCGCTATGAAGTCGCGCAAGCCGACGCCAAGCCTTGGGGGCGCATAGCCTATTTGTTAGCGTGTATTGATGAGCCAGGTTGGACGCTGCGCGGGCGCATCACGGTAGAGGTGAGTTTGCCGGTATGGGTGGCGGCTGAGTCGTTAAAGCGCGAGCAAGCACTGAATGCCGATCTGCTGCGGCTACAGAGCATGAACTTGAGCCAATTGCATCGCGGTTTTATTAGTAGCCTGCAGCCACCAAAACGGCGGTTACTGCGTAACTTGAGCAAGGATCAGCCCTTGTACCCGGCTATTTTGGCGCCGCTTTGGCTGGTACAAAAAAATGAACAAGTGGTCATAGAAGCACGAGGCGAAAACTTTGCCGTGAGTACCCAAGGTTTAGCTTTAGGTAACGCCAGTAAAGGCGAGCTGGTATTGGTGCAAAATATCGACTCCGGCAAACGCATGCAAGCCCGTGTGGTGGCCAGAAATAAGGTGCAGACGTTGCGATAAGCGCCGAGCATTTAAATCAACAACACATTAAAGTAAGGCACCCAAGGTGCCGTTATCTAGTAATAACTCACTGGCCACCTGCACTCATAGTACGCACTCATAGTACTTAATGTGCTGCAGGACATGTACCGCCAGTCACCAGACAAGATAAATGAAGGCGAAAAATTGATGAAAATTACCTCGCAGCCAACGGCCGCGCTCAGCGCGGTGAGCACTAAAACCAGCTCAGACACCTCAAGCTTGGCCAGCAAACCCCAAGCTAAAGCGGCGACCGCTCCGCAGACTCAGCTCAGCGCCGAGCTGGGTTTAGTACAAGCGGCGAGCCTGCAACTCAAAGCCCTGCCCGATGTGGATCTGGATAAAGTAGCGGCCCTGCGCCAAGCCATAGCGGCGGGCGAGCTGCCGCTCGATATGGCCGCGCTTTCTCAAGCCGTGCTTGAATTGCACCGCCCATGAGCAAAGTAGCGCCTGCGGCCGACCAAGCAGCCAGCCAGCAACCATTACGCCAACAACAGATCCGCCAACAGTTAATTGCCCTTAAGCAAGGGTTGGAGCAAGAAATCGCCGGTTATGATGATTTGCACCGTTTGTTGCAGGCACAGGCGCGCTTGCTAACCCATCAAGATCACCAAGGCTTATTGGCGCATAACCCGCGCCAATTACAAACAACAGCAGAGTTAGCCGATAAGGCCAGCTTGCGTGAAGGTTTACTACAAGAGTTGGGCATGACCAACCTAGAAGCCTTATGCCAACGCCTACCCGCCGCGTTAGCACAAACCTTATTGGCCAGCTGGCAACAAGTACAAACTCAGGCACGTCAGTGCCGAGCACTCAACGACAGCAATGGCCGCTTATTGGCTAGCCAAAAAGAATGGTTAGAGCAAAGATTAGGCGTCACGCCCAGTGAATATCATCCCGAAGCTCCTTAAGCTAGAAGCTAGAAGCTAGAAGCTAGAAGCTAGAAGCTAGAAGCTAGAAGCTAGAAGCTAGAAGCTAGAAGCTAG
>NZ_JBGQOP010000029.1:0-41924 GCF_052119705.1 Oceanisphaera sp. W20_SRM_FM3
GGTGGGGCATGCGGGATTCGAACCTGCGACCAATTGATTAAAAGTCAACTGCTCTACCAACTGAGCTAATGCCCCGAGCGTGCTCTTTACATACTCTTACTTACTACTTAATTCTGCTTTTTCTCGTCCACATTCAAGCCACTAAAGCTCCCCTGCCAACGGCGGCCTATATTACGGATTTTATTTTTCGGTGCAACAGCTAAATCATCATTTTATGCTGTTTGCTTAAGGAGTGAGCACTCAAGGTGCTCAGTAATGCCAAATACCCTAGTTAAAGCTCGTCGTTATAGCCCGTCTAGCGTTTGCTTTGCCAGTGCGGCTGAACTACTGCTGCCGTATTCACTCAATACTTGCTCTAGATACAAACGCGCTTGAGGGATATTTTTTTGCTCTTGCGCTATCTGGCCTAGTTTTAATAACGACTCGGCACGCTTGGTTGATTGAGGATAGGCTTCTACCACTCGCGCAAACTGAGCCTTAGCCTGATCGAAGCGCTTTTGCGTAAACAGCAGCTGCCCCAACCAATAATGGGCATTGGGCACATAACTGGACTCTGGATATTGAGTGATAAAACGAGCGAAGGCAGGAATCGCCGCCGCATAGTCTTTATCCTGCAACACCAAATTTACCGCACTATCGTAGGCCGCTTGTTCATTACCGTGGGCTGTCGTAGTACTGCTGCTGTTAGTGCTAGCAGCAGGTTCGGCTTTGTTACTGGTACTTGCCGTCTTGGTGTCAGGCTCAGGCTTATCAGGAGCGGGCGCAGCTGGCGTGGCCGCCGCTTGAGGCTGTGCCATATCTTGTAACTGCAATAAGATATCTTTTTGCCGCTCAATAACTTGCTCGAGACGATAACCTTGTTCTTCCAATGATCCTCGCAGCTCATTCACTTCACGCTGCATAGAATTCAGCTGGTTCTGTTGGGTAATTTGCGCTTGGCTACGGGCATTAAACACCCGCTCTAGTTCTGCCAATCGATCATTAACCGAGCCGCTGCCACCCACGTTGCCTACTGGCGCTTGCGCCAAGCAGGCGGTGGATAAAACAGCGGCCATTACTATGGCCGCTAATTTATAGGTCATAAGATCAATCTAAACCTTAATAAACCAGAACCGCACGACGGTTCTTAGAGAACGCAGAGTCAGTGTGTGATGCGTCTGCTGGTTTTTCTTCACCGTAGCTAACGATGGCCAACTGAGCACCACTTACGCCCAAGCTCTGCAGGTAGCTGGTGACGGCTTTCGCACGACGCTCGCCCAGGGCAATGTTGTATTCTGGCGTGCCGCGCTCATCGGCGTGACCTTCCACCAAAATACTTACAGAAGGGTTAGAACGCAGGTAGTTAGCATGCGCTTCTAACACTTGAGCATAATGACCGCTCACTTCGTCTTGGTCAAATTCAAAGTAGATCACGTTTTCACGACGCAGGGCTTCGTACTGCTGACGCATCTGCTCGTCGGCTGACATAGCGCCGCCATTTTGCATGCCGCCAGTTTGTACGCCACCGCCGTTCTGATAGCTGTCGTCTGCGCCCATAGAATCTGAGTCACTGGTAGAGCTACAAGCGGCTAAGGTCAACATTGGCAAGGCTATGGCCAGACTCTGCAGCAATTTCTTCATTTGCATTTTTTATTTCCTTTCGTTTGTTATTAGATTAGTTGAGGTACGGTGACCATGCTGGAGCACGAACATCACCATTTCGTGCTGGAAGCCTGGCCTTAAAGCGACCATCCATAGACACCAAAGACAGCACCTGACGGCCCTGGTAAGTCGTACTATAGATAATCATAGTGCCGTTAGGAGCTGGGCTTGGGGATTCGTCGAGCTGTGTTTCGGTTAACACTTGCAACTGACCTCCATCCAACTCTTGACGAGCAATGCGGTATTTTCCTTGTGCGCGGCTGACCAGCACCATGCTTTTGCCATCACCGGTAACACGAGGACCTAAATTAGTGTCACCTTGAAAGGTGACGCGGCGCGCTTCGCCAGAGTTAACGTTCGCCTGATAAACTTGCGGCTTGCCACCGCGCTCAGACACGAAGTAGACCGACTGACCATCCGCCGCCCAAGAAGGCTCAGTGTCTATGCTGCGGTTATTGGTAACGCGCGTATATTGTTTGTTGCCTAAGTTCAGCACATAAATTTCTGGCTGGCCATCACGAGATAATACTATCGCCAATTTACTGCCATCCGGTGAAAACTGCGGTGCACCGTTAATGCCCTGCTGTGAACTCACCACTTGGCGCTGTTGGCTATAGATGTCTTGTACCACAATCTCCGCTTTTTTGTTCTCAAATGAAACATAAGCAAGTTTGCGGCCATCTGGTGACCAAGCCGGCGACATTAGGGGCTCGCGAGAGCGCAGTAATAACTGCTCATTAAAGCCATCGTAATCGGCAATCATCAGCTGATAGGGGAATTCGGCACCGTGCTGCACATTAACATAAGCAATACGGGTCAAAAACGCGCCCTTAATGCCGGTCAATTTTTCAAATGCAATATCGGCCATGCGATGCGCGTATTGGCGTAACTGATTAGCAGGCACAGTCGCGGTGCGGCTTTCCAGTAACTGGGCGCCGTTTTGACCTAACACATCGGCCAACTCAAAGCTGATGCGATACTGATTGTTACCAGCAGGCTCAATAGAACCCACAACCACAGCATCCACTTGCTGTTGGCGCCACAGATTAGGATCTAACTCACTGGCGCTGGAGACGTTTTGCGGCAAACGATTACGATCTAACGGGCGAAACATGCCGCTGTTACGAAAATCACTGGCAATCACCTCAGCCACATCTTGTGGCATGGCGCCACCGCCGGTCCATTTAAACGGCACCACGGCCACTGGGCGCGCGCTGTCGGTGCCGCCAGTTATCTCTATTTCAAAGGCGGCATTAGCCTGACTTGTTAAGAACAGCAGCGGTATCCATAGCCACATCCATCGTTTTGTCATCGTTATAACCTCGGTTTCAGTGTTAGATTTAGGTTTTGTATTTGCTTAATTAGTTCTGGGTTCTTTGGCATCGGCAACGGGCTGGCCTTGCGGATTGCCACTATGCCCGCTTGGCACACGGCGTTATCGCCACTGCCCTCGCCTACCTGCAACACTAAGCCATCACTGGCCAAGCGCACATTCACTACGCACTGTTTACCTTGCATGGTTGAACTGGTTTGAAAATGGCGTTCAACCGCTTGTTGGATCATGGCGCGGGCTTGGTCAATTTCACCCTGTGACGGCGCGGCAGGGGCACTGCTCTTGCCGGCGTCGTCGCCCATCATGGCTTCTAAATCTTTTAATGCTTGATCGTTGCTGGCTGCGGCTTTGGCATCGGCCGCCGCCTTAGCTTTGGCATCGGCAGCAGCTTTAGCATCGGCTGCTTTCTTAGCTTCAGCAGCCTTAGCGTCTGCGACTTTCTTAGCTTCAGCGGCTTTAGCATCGGCTGCTTTCTTGGCTTCAGCGGCCTTGGCATCCGCCACAGCTTTAGCTTCTGCCGCTTTCTTGGCTGCTACGGCTTTGGCATCGGCGGCCGCTTTAGCATCTGCCGCGGCCTTGGCATCGGCAACCTTTTTCAGTTCCGCCGCTTTAGCATCGGCTTGCTTTTTAGCTTCAGCATCGGCCTGCGCTTTTGCATCTGCCGCCTTTTTAGCCTCTTGAGCTTTCGCATCGGCCTGCTTTTTGGCCTCGGCATCTGCGACCGCTTTTTCCTCCGCCAGCTTCTTCGCGGCTAAAGCTTTGGCATCGCTCACGGCTTTAGCTTCGGCGGCAGCCTTTGCATCAGCGGTTTTTTTCGCTTCTGCCGCCTTAGCGTCCGCCGCCGCTTTGGCCTCGGCGGCTTGTTTTTCTTGCGCGGCCGCTTGGCTTTGGGCTACTTTTTGTTGCTCAGCTTTGGCTGCGGCTTGCGCTGCTGCCACGGCTTTTTCTTGGGCTGCAGCTTGTGCCGCAGCTGCCGTTTGGGCCTGCGCTTGCGCTTGTTGGGCCGCTTTCGCTTCGGCCGCAGCCTCAGCAGCAGCTTGCGCCTCTGCTGCGGCTTGCGTTTGTGCTCGCTCGGCGCGCATCGCGTCTAACTGCTTCGCTTGTTGGGACATAATGCCGCTGTCAATCATGGTGGCTTCAATAATAGAAGCTTGCTGGGTCGGTCGCTTAGGCGCTTGAAAATCCATGCCAACCAGCAAGACCACACCCACCACCACATGTAACACCAGCGAGATGATGATTGATCTTTTGACTCCGTCTTGCTCCGTCATCACAGCCTTATGACTCCGGCTGCGTCATGAGGCCCACACTCGGCACGCCGGCCGCTTTTAGGGTGGCCATCAACTTGATCACCGCATCATAGGGCACCTGAGCATCACCTTTTACGACCACAGGAGATTTAGGCGTGACCTGTAATTGCGTCATCACCGCCTCAGATAAGGTCAATAAATCCAAAGGCTGCTCGTTATTGTCACCCGTATCGAGATAATAAATACCGGCCGCATCCACAGACGCCACAATTGGCTTGTCGCTGTCTTCGGGCAACATTTCCGCTTCGGCTTGCGGTAAGTCCACGTTCACGCCTTGGGTGATCACAGGTGCTGTGGCCATAAAAATAATCAGCAGCACCAACATAACGTCGATATAAGGCACTACGTTGATCTCGGCCACACTCTTACGTCGTTTGCGCTTGTAGCCTTCCATTATGCTTTACCTGCCGCCACTTGGCGGTTCAAGATAGTGGAAAACTCATCCATAAAGTTAGCCATGTTAGTCTCTTGGCGCTCCACCTGATAACTAAAGCGGTTATAGGCGATAACGGCCGGAATAGCGGCAAACAAACCCAGTGCCGTTGCAATCAAGGCTTCTGCAATACCCGGTGCCACCATGGACAGCGTGGCTTGTTTCACTTCTGCCAAGGCGATAAAGGCATTCATGATGCCCCATACGGTACCGAACAGGCCAATATAAGGACTGATCGAACCTACGGTGGCCAACATAGACAGGTTAGTTTCTAAGCGGTCCACTTCTCGAGACAGGGCTACGCGCATGGTGCGATAGGTGCCATCGAGCAAGCTTTCTTGCGAGCGACCTTGTTTTTGTAGACGAATAAACTCTTTAAAGCCGGCGTAAAATATTTGCTCCATGCCCGCCAAATTATCGCGGCGCGCATTGCTCTCATGGTAGAGGCGGCTTAAGTCTGAACCAGACCAAAATTTATCTTCAAAGCTCACCGAATCTTGTTGTGCCGTAGTCAATATCTTGCGGCGATTAAAGATCATGGCCCACGACAACACCGACATGCCCAACAAGAGCAACATCACAAACTTAACCAGCAAGCTGGCCTGTAAAAAAAGACCTATAAACGATATTTCAGCGTGCACCTGATATTACTCCCATCAGCGGTTCAGGAATGGCAAAGGGTTTCATATGAGCTATTTGAACACATGCAATCAGCACGGTTCCCCGCACCAGAGAAAGGCCCGCATCATCCAGAATTTCTTGTTCAAACACAATAGAGGCACGTTTCAGCTTTTTCACCGTGACGGTGACCGTTAGTGCATCATTAAAACGGGCTGGCTTCAACATATCCAACTCCACCTTGCGCACCACGAAAGCTATGCCCTGTTCAAGTAAGGTATCTTGTTCTACGTCCAGTGCTCGCAACCACTCGGTGCGCGCTCTTTCCATATATTTCAGATAATTAGCGTTATAAACAATACCACCGGCGTCTGTATCTTCGTAATAAATACGCACCGGCCATGTAAAGACTGCGTCAGACATAATTTGTTCAGCTCATTTGTTCAGCCCGACGGCTCAACCCATTTGTTTAGACAGTAAGAGAGGACCAAAAAGATGTGCTTACTATACCTGAGTGCAATTTAGGTGAGAAGACAATGCCCGATAGCGACGACAATTTTCGGCATTGATGCGCAAGGTGGGGCGTAAAGGGTGAAGGGTGAAGGGTGAAGGGTGAAGAGTGAAGAGTGAAGGGAACAAGCAAACTCGCTTTACGCCATACGCGATACGCGATACGTTGAGACCAATAACAATTTTATCTGCAACGTAAGGCGTACGACGTATAACGAAAGTCGGCGCTTAGCGCTGGGCGCTGGGCGCTATCAGTCGTCCTTCTGGCAACTCAAAACCAAAGTGTAGAAAAGCCCGTGGCGTGGCCATGCGTCCGCGCGGTGTGCGCTGTAAGAAACCTTGTTGGATCAAAAACGGCTCTATTACGTCTTCTATGGTTTCTTTTTCTTCACCTATGGCGGCGGCGAGGTTATCAAGCCCCACAGGACCGCCCATAAACTTATCGAGCAGAGCCAGCAACAGCTTACGGTCCATGTAATCAAAGCCTTGCTTGTCCACATCCAGCATATCCAGCGCTTGGCCAGCAATATCGGCATTGATCTGGCCGCTGCCTTTTACTTCGGCAAAGTCACGCACCCGGCGTAACAAACGGTTGGCGATACGCGGCGTGCCGCGCGCACGACGAGCCATTTCATAGGCCCCTTCGTCGTCAATAATCAGGCCTAACTTATTGGCGCTGCGACTGACGATATGCGCCAAGTCCGCCACCTGATAAAACTCCAGCCGTTGCACTATGCCAAAGCGATCGCGCAGCGGTGAGGTTAAGGAGCCGGCACGCGTGGTCGCGCCCACCAGCGTAAAGGGCGGTAACTCCAGCTTAATGGAGCGTGCGGCAGGCCCTTCACCTATCATGATATCCAGCTGATAATCTTCCATCGCCGGATACAATATTTCTTCGACGACTGGGCTTAAGCGGTGTATTTCATCGATAAACAGCACGTCGCCCGCTTCCAGATTGGTCAACATGGCCGCCAAGTCACCGGCTTTTTCTAATACCGGACCGGACGTCGTCTTAATGCTTACGCCCATCTCTAACGCTACTATATTGGCCAAGGTGGTTTTACCTAACCCCGGCGGCCCAAAAATCAGCAAGTGATCGAGCGCTTCTTCACGGCGGCGCGCCGCCTCAATAAAGATCTCCATTTGGCTGCGCACATGATCTTGGCCGCGATAATCCGCCAATGAACGCGGGCGAATGGCGCGATCGATCACTTCCTCTTCATGAGGGACAGGTGCGGGGTCAATAAAACGGTCTGCTTCTATCATGCTTATACCTGAGTGCTTATGCCAGAGATCGTAGTGCTTCGCGGATCAACTGCTCAACGTCAAGGCCAGGCTTGGCGACGTTAGTGATCATGGCTTCAGCGGCAGCAGGTTTATAACCCAGTGCTTGGAGTGCTGCTATGGCTTCATTCTTGGCGCCATCAATCTGGCCGGCTTGGGTGACTGAGTCGGGGCCCGGATTAAAGAGATCATAACCACCGAAGTTTTTCAGACGATCGCGCATTTCTACAACCAAGCGCTCGGCAGTTTTTTTACCCACACCCGGCAATTTCACCAGCGCTTTAATATCACCTTGATCGATATGATAAATAAATTGATCCGCCGTCATACCCGACATAATACCCAGCGCCAATTTGGGGCCCACGCCGTTGGTTTTGATCAGTTCGCGAAACAGCGCCCGCTCAGTTTTGGTAATAAAACCAAACAATAGCTGGGCATCTTCGCGCACCACAAAGTGCGTCAGTACAGTCGCCGTCTCGCCCACATTGGGCAAGTCATAAAAACAGCTCATGGGTAAGGTCACTTCATAACCTACGCCATTAATATCAATCAGCACCTCTGGCGGCTGCTTCTCACTGATGATCCCTGTTAACCGACCAATCACGGCATTTCTCCTAAACCTAAAACAAGGGCCAAGAATAATAAAATACTGGATGAATATCCAGTGAAACCCAAAAGTAGCGCCCGGCGCCCAGCTAACAAAAGACACCGCCCTTTGCCGTCTTACCGAACCTCGACCGTATCTCGGTTTTATATTATTAAAAGCGAGACCCTGATTTTCGTCAGGATGACGGCTTAACCACAAACACCCTTCTCTGTTTAGCTGGGTGCCGGGCGCTCGGCGCTGTATTCAACGCAACCTCCCCCGCACCGTGCCTCTTACTTGGCCGGCCATGCTGATCAGGCTCTGAAAAGTGTGGCCGTGGCACAGCGCCACCGCCAAGCCATCGGCCGCATCTTCTTGCGGTGTGCCGGGTAGGTTTAATAAGCGCACCACCATGTGTTGCACCTGCGCCTTAGCGGCACCGCCCTGCCCCACCACGGCTTGCTTGATTTGCCGCGCCGAATACTCGGCCACTTCCAAGCCCGCATTGGCGGCGGCAACTATGGCGGCCCCCCTAGCTTGGCCAAGCTTTAAGGCGGAGTCGGGATTTTTCGCCATAAACACCTGTTCTATGGCAAATAAGTCTGGTTGAAACTGTAAGATGATTTCGCTCACGCCGTCGTAGATTTTCTTTAAGCGCGGCGCTAATTCTGTGTCTGTCATGCGAATGCAGCCCGAGCCAAGATAGGTCATTTTACTGCCCTCTTGGCGAACCACGCCGTAGCCGGTGATGCGCGAGCCCGGATCTATGCCCAAGATGATGGCCATAATTGATAGCTATAAGCTTGAAGCTAAAAGCAAGAAGCCGGAATTTCTTCCAGCTTCAGGCTTATCGCTTCAAGCTTTAAAGCAACTCCGCCAACTCGTCGGAGATATCGGCGTTGTGATACACCTCTTGCACGTCATCCGCGTCTTCTAGCATGTCGATGAGTTTCATAAACTTAGGCGCACTGTCTTCATCAAGCTGCGCACTGGTGGTGGGGATCATGGTGACTTCGGCATTCACCGCCTCTAATCCTGCCGCGTCCAGCGCGTCTTTTACCTGACCGAAGGCTTCCCACTGGGTATACACATCAATAGAGCCGTCGTCGTTCACTTCAACGTCATCGGCACCGGCGTCTAACGCGGCTTCCATGACGGTGTCTTCATCCAGATCTTGATAACTGATCACGCCTTTTTTCTCAAACAGGTAAGCCACCGAGCCATCTGTGCCCAAGTTGCCGCCGTTTTTAGAAAAAGCGTGGCGCACTTCGGCCACAGTACGGTTACGGTTATCCGTCATACACTCCACTATGACAGCCGTGCCTGCTGGGCCGTAACCTTCATAAATGATGGTTTCCAGCACTTGGCCGTCCAGCTCTCCGGCACCGCGCTTCACCGCGCGATCGACAGTGTCGCGGGTCATGTTATTAGACAGCGCCTTGTCCACCGCTGCCCGCAGCCGTGGGTTAGTCGCGGCATCTGAGCCGCCTTCGCGCGCGGCCGTGGTGAGTTCGCGGATCAGTTTAGTGAAGATTTTACCGCGCTTGGCATCCTGTGACGCCTTGCGGTGCTTGATATTGGCCCATTTGCTATGACCTGCCATCAGTATTCTCTCCGTTTTTTATTAGCTAAGAGTGATTAAGAGCTTAGGTTTATTCAGAGCTGAGCGTTATTCCGAGCGAGTATTAGTCTGTCGATGGCCAGCTTATTAGTCCAAGAGCTGGCTTGCTCTCGGGCCTGCTCAAAAGGCAGCCAACACTGAGCCTGATGCTCGGTGAGTACGGCCGCAAGCGGCGTCGACAGTCGACAGTAAAATTCGTATTCCCAATTATGGGTCACGCCGGGCCGGTATCTGTGGCGCCAGCGTGGGTAAATCTCAAAGCGCACTCGGCGCCCAGTTTCAATCAGCTCGATATCCGGCCCCCATTGCAGGCCGGTTTCTTCTAGCAATTCGCGCGCGGCGGCTTGAAAGCGCGTTTCCCCCGCTTCTAGGCTACCGGTTACCGATTGCCAAAAGTCCGGATTGTCCAAGCGTTGCAGCAGCAACACCTGATCTTCGGTGTGGATCAACACCAATACCGACTCCGGGTGCTTATACGCCATGCTTATTGGTCGATCTTATCAGTTTGTCCAGCTGCGGCTTGCTCGTTCTTATCTGCCTTTGGCACTATGACGGTGCGCAATGCCAACTCTATTAAAGAATCAGGATTCGGCAAGCTAGGCGCATCGGTCAGCAAGCAAGACGCTGTGGTGGTTTTCGGGAAGGCAATCACGTCACGAATGTTGTCGGTGCCGGTCAGCAACATCACCAAACGATCCAGACCAAAGGCAAGACCCGCATGTGGCGGCGTGCCGTACTTCAGCGCTTCGAGCAAGAAGCCAAATTTCTCTTGCTGCTCGTCGGCATTAATACCCAGCAAGCGGAACACAGTTTGCTGCATGTCATTGTTATGAATACGCACAGATCCACCGCCCACTTCATAGCCGTTGATCACCATGTCATAAGCATTCGCCAGCGCAGTTAAGGGCGCGGCTTCCAGCTCATCTATGGTTAAATCTTTCGCCGCAGTAAAGGGGTGATGCATGGCATACAAACGGTCATTACCCGCTTCTTGTTCAAACATAGGGAAGTCGACCACCCACAGTGGGCGCCAGCTGTCTTCGAACAGGTCTAAGTCTTTACCTAACTTCAAGCGCAGCGCGCCTATGGCGTCACTCACTATCTTGGCTGAATCTGCACCAAAGAAGATGGCATCGCCGTCCACCGCGCCGGTGCGCGCCAGCAATTCCGCTACTATTTCTTCGTTTAAGAACTTAGCTATGGGTGACTGCACGCCTTCTAAGCCTTTGGCGACCTCATTCACTTTCATCCATGCCAAGCCTTTGGCGCCGTAGATGGTGACAAACTTGCCGTATTCATCAATTTGCTTGCGTGACAGTGCGGCACCGCCCGGTACGCGAAGTGCTGCAACGCGGCCATTGGCATCGTTAGCCGGACCTGAGAATACTTGGAAGTCCACGTCTTTGACCAAGTCGGCAATGTCCACTAATTCGGTAGCGATACGCAAGTCTGGCTTATCGGAGCCAAAGCGGCGCATGGCTTCTGCGTAGCTCATTACCGGGAAGGTGCCTAAATTCACACCCAGCACGTCTTGCCAAAGGCCGGTCACCAACTGCTCCATGATCTCGCGCACTTGATCGGCGGTCATGAAGGAGGTTTCTACGTCGATTTGGGTAAATTCAGGCTGGCGGTCGGCGCGCAAGTCTTCATCACGAAAGCATTTCACGATTTGATAATAACGGTCGAAGCCGCTCATCATTAATAATTGTTTAAACAGCTGCGGCGATTGTGGCAGCGCATAAAAGTGACCTTTATGCACTCGGCTTGGCACCAAGTAATCACGCGCGCCTTCAGGGGTTGCCTTGGTCAGCATAGGGGTTTCTATGTCTAAGAAACCTTGATCATCCATAAAGCGGCGCACTAGGCTGGTCACCTTAGCGCGGGTCTTTAAATACATGGCCTGCTCGGGGCGACGTAAGTCGAGATAGCGATACTTAAGGCGCTGCTCTTCCGAGTTATTTTGGTTGAAGTCGAGTGGCAGAGCCTCGGCGCGGTTGATAATGGTCAGCTGGTGGGCAAAAATTTCCACCGCACCGGTCGCCATGTCTTTGTTGACTTGAGACTCGGGGCGCGCGCGCACCACGCCTGTCATTTGAATACAAAATTCCGCGCGCAAAGTAGAGGCAAGTTCATAGGCCTCGGCTTTATCGGGATCGAAAAACACCTGCACTAGGCCTTCGCGGTCACGCATGTCGATAAAAATCAAACCGCCTAAGTCGCGGCGACGATTTACCCAGCCGCTAAGAGTCACGCTCTGGCCTACCAGAGCTGCGTCAACCTGCCCGCAATAATGAGTGCGCATGGAGTTTTCCTATTATGTTGTGGTGCGCTAAGTGAGCACACCGCTTGAATGTGTTATTGAATAGCGCGCTAGTATAAGGGAAAGCAGCGAGCTTGGTAAAATCTTAAAGGACAACGCCCAGCACTCAGCTAAAAACGTGAAGTGTAAGGCGTGAAGAGTGAGGCGACAAACCCAGACATCAACAGCGTAAAAGATGAAATCGAGATCCTGATGTGCATCAGGAAGACGGCTAAAAGATAACACCTTGCTGAGTTTAAAATCACCGATCGGCTCTTTCTCCTCCCCCTTTACCCTTCACTCCTCACCGCCTGTAAGTGCCCTAAGCCGCGCTGGTAAAACTGCCAAGAGACTATTCCCGCGGCCACATTGCCCAGCAACACACCTATATATAAGCCGCTCATGCCGCCTAAGGTGGCCCCCAACCAAAGGGCGGGTAAATAGCAGGCAAACAAACGCAGCACCGAGATCCACACAGCGCGCATTGGCATGCCCAGCGCATTACACACCGACACCATCAGCATGCACACGCCAAGCGGCGCATAACTGATGGGCACCCATAATAAATAGCTGAGCAGATACTGCTCGGTATCGGCATCGGGCGCCAGCGCAGGCGCAAAGAGCACACGACTGGCCAGCCAAAATACGGCGATAAACACTTGTAAACCCAACACAAAGCGCAGCGCAATCAGCACCAAAGCCTGCACTCGCGCTAACTGCTGGGAGCCGAATAAACGTGCCACCATAGGCGGCAGCGCCATGGTTAGCGCCAGCACTATCACGATGGAAAATAATTCTAAGCGACTGCCGAGCGTCCAGGCTGCTATAGCCGAGCCGCCAAAGCCGGCGATTAAGCGAACGGCCAATAACGCCGCCAGTCCTGGCATTAATTGGCTGAGCATGGCGGGGGCACTGGTGTTAAAAATATCGCGCAGCGCCGGTGCTATCGGCAGCTTACGGGGGTTAAAGTCCAGCCAATGGCGCCGTAAGATGCGTGAAAACATAATGCCAGTGCCGACTACACAGGCGACAACAGTGGCATAAGCGGCTCCCGGTAACCCCCAGCCAAAGGTAAAAATAAACAGCGGATCCAGCACTATATTAATGAGGCTAGTGACCACCATCATTAAGCCGGGTAAGCGCATATCGCCATTAGCCCGCGCTATACTGCTGGCAAAATATAACAGCGCGCCCAACCAAGCACTGGCAAGCCAAGGGAGCCAATAGCTTGCTGTGTAGGGGAATAGTTCTGCACTAGCACCCAGTGCATTAAGCAGCGGAATACGCAGCCACCAGATCAGCGCGCACAATAAAAAAGTCACGCCACAGCCCACCAGCACCACCAAACCCGCCATGTGCTTAGCTCGGGTTGAACTACCCGCCCCCAAGGCACGAGAGATCAGCGCCGTTGCCGCTATTCCTATGCCCACTTGTACGCCAATCAGCAGTTGTTGCATGGGTAGCGTAAAGCCGAGTGCGGCCAACGGCTCTGTGCCCAACATACTGATAAACACGCTGTCGGCCAGCTGAAAACTCATTAACGCCACCACGCCAAACAACATAGGCCACGTCATGCTAAATAAGGCGCGGGGCAGCGATTGGTCCGCGAGATACTTTGTGGAGGTAGGCGTACTAATTAATGAGGGCTGAGAGGATGACATAACTGATTAAGCGCAAACAAAGGGTGGCGTATAGTAGCACTCATCACCTCTTTATGTGATGCTCTTGAGGTACAGCGCTAAGCGTCCAGCGTCCAGCTAAAAAAACGCTTGCTGTCATCTCTATTACCCAATAAATATCCGCTTTTATCTCATGTTAATCTGTAGCTCGGCGCTTCTGTAAGGATATTCTGTGTCGTTATATATTGGTTTGAGTCAGTGGTCACATCCGGCTTGGCCGGGTCAGCTGCTGAGCAAAGGTATTAAAAGCACCGAGCATTTACTGGATTACGCTCAAGTTTTTAACTGTGTCGAGGGGAATACCAGCTTTTATGGCGTCCCTGATACTCAAAGCTTAACGCGCTGGGCCAAGCAGACTCCCGATGACTTTCGCTTTACCTTTAAATTTCCCGCCACCGTCAGCCATCAAGGCCAACTGCTCGATAAGGTGCCTGAGGCCTTATCCTTTATCGAAGCGTTAGCACCACTGAGTGAGAAGCTGGGCATGCTAATGCTACAATTGCCCGCCAGCAGTGGCCCTGAGCAGCTTAATGGCCTCGCCCACTTATTAAGCGCCCTGCCCAATAACCTGCAATACGGTGTCGAAGTACGCCATTCGGCATTTTTTGCTAAAGGCGAAGCCGAGCGCATGCTTAATCGCTTATTAATAGAGCACAATGCCAATCGCATTATCATGGACTCGCGCCCTCTGTTCTCCTGCCCAGCCACTACGCCGGCACTGGCGGAGGCGCAGCACAAAAAGCCGCAAGTGCCGGTGCACATTATTAGTACTGGGTCAGCGCCCGTGATCCGCTTTATTGGCCATCCCGAGCCCGACTATAATCGCCGTTTTTGGCAGGCTTGGCTGCCGCGTATTCAAGGTTGGCTAGATGAGGGCAAGTCTGTGTATGTGTTTGTGCACACCGCCGATAATCAATTCGCGCCCATATTGGCGGCAGAGATAGCTGGCGCGCTGCAACAACCCTTGCCCGACTTTCCGGGGCTGGCACCCAGCCCACAAGGACATTTATTTTAGCCCCATAAACGGACTTTTTTTAAGCATGATGACGACTGAAAATAAGCCCCTAAGCGCTGAGGTTTAGACTAATTCCCCCTTCGCTTTCGTCGATTGAGGGACAAATAAATTCTTAGCATTTAAAAACGGCTATTTCCCGTCTTTAAAAATCCCAATCTCGCATAAATTGCGCTATTTTCACTCACGTTCAGCAAGACAACCCTGAGCGCTTCTTTTACAATAGCCGCCATCAAGTGCAGCCTAGGGCTGTCGTACACCACAGGTTATTAGTCGTTCGTTATGCAAGCAAAAGATCACATCTTCGCCGCCCCCATTGCCGAGCTTGGCGACTTTAACTTCGACCAAAAAGTGGCAGACGTTTTTCCTGACATGATAAAGCGCTCTGTGCCCGGTTATTCCAATATTATTGCCGCCATCGGCATGATGACGGCGCGCTTTGCTCAGCCCCACACGCAGCTCTATGACCTAGGCTGTTCGCTTGGTGCCGCCACCCAAGAAATGCGCCGTAACTTAACCCAGCCCGGTTGCACCATAGTCGCGGTGGATAATTCAGCCGCCATGTTGGCGCGCGCCGCCAGTCATTTGGCGTCGTTTAAATCTGAGGCTGTGGTTGAACTAACTGAAGCGGATATTTGCGAGATAGCCATTGAGAACGCTTCCGTGGTGGTATTGAACTTTACGCTGCAATTTATTGCCCCCGATAAGCGGGAAGCCTTATTGACGCGCATTTATCAGGGGCTAAATACAGGCGGCGTACTGGTGTTAAGTGAAAAGTTCATCAGCAGTGATGACACTGTTAACGAGCTGCTTATCGACTTGCACCACGACTTTAAGCGCGCCAACGGCTATAGCGAGCTGGAAGTCAGCCAAAAGCGCACCGCGCTTGAAAACGTGCTGCGCCCAGATACCCCTGAGCAACATAAGGCCCGCTTGGCCCGCGTCGGCTTTAGTCATGTGGACATGTGGTTTCAGTGCTTTAATTTTGGGTCTATGGTTGCAATAAAGTAGGGTTGCCATTAAGTAGGTTGCCATTAAGCAAGCTGCCATAAACAAACGGTTTTATTAAATGATTGATTTTAGTGATTTTTACCAGCAGATAGCCAAATGTCGACTGCAACATTGGCTGCATTGTTTGCCGGCTCAGCTACATGATTGGCAAAAAATACATCTGCACGGCGATCTTGCCCGCTGGGTGCGTGCGCTGCATAAATTGCCGCATCTAGAAACCGAGCGTATCGAATTGACGGACAGCGTCAGCATTGGACGCCCCGGCGAGATAAGCTCAGGCGAACAAAAAAAGATAACCAGCTTATTGGATCAGTTTCATCCGTGGCGTAAAGGCCCATTTGAAATACACGGCGTACACATAAATACCGAATGGCGTTCCGATTGGAAATGGGATCGGGTGCTGCCGCACATTACTCCACTCAAGCATCGTTATGTGTTGGATGTAGGTTGTGGCAATGGTTATCACCTGTGGCGCATGCGCGGTGCCGGCGCCAAGATGGCGGTGGGTATCGACCCTTCTGCGTTGTTTTTATGCCAATTTGAAGCCACCAAGCACTTCACCAATGGCCATAAAGGCATTCAAGTGTTGCCGTTGGGAATCGAAGATCTGCCCGAGCTGCGGGCGTTTGATACGGTTTTTTCCATGGGCGTGCTCTATCACAGACGCTCCCCTATCGATCACCTGCTGCAGTTAAAAGCGCAATTGTGTGATGGCGGCGAGTTGGTGCTAGAGACGCTAGTGATCGACGGCGATGAAAACCAAGTATTAGTGCCGGGCGAGCGTTACGGAAAAATGCGCAACGTCTGGTTTATTCCCAGCTCAGCTGCACTGGTGGGCTGGCTGCAAAAATGTGGCTTTGAAAACATCCGGGTGGTGGATGAAAGCACCACCAGCCTAGACGAACAAAGACGCACCGAGTGGATGCGTAACGAATCACTTGCGGACTTTCTAGACCCGAATGACGCGAGTAAAACCATAGAGGGTTACCCGGCACCTAAACGGACGATTATTATCGCCAACAAACCGGTTGACTCACAACATCACCAACAAGAGGCACAATATGAATAAAGTTGCGGCATCACTGATTTTTCCTTTGTTGCTCACCGCCTGTGTTAGCAATACATCACAGGTGGACACGCAGCCCCAGCCTCAACCTATCACAGAGCCGGAGCTCAGTGCGGGTTTGGCCAGTCTAGAAACCCGACTATTGAGCAGCATGGCTGAACAAAATCAGCAACAGAGCAACAATAGCCATGCTTTTATGGCGGCTTTGCAACAGGATATTAAAAATTTGAAAAAACAGATCAATCGTCCGATAGTCATGCCACAAACTACGGCCAGCACGGCTAAGGTCACAGAGCAGCGTAAAGAAGAAACCCTAGACGGCAAGCTAGTGGTCGGTGAAACCGAACAAGTGTGGCTGGATATCGTCAACGATAACTTTGCCGCCCGTATCGATACCGGTGCCACTACCTCATCTTTGAGCGCCCAAGACATTACGGTGTTTGAGCGCGATGGCAAACCTTGGGTCAGCTTTAACATGGCCCACGAAGGCGTGGATGAAAAGCTGCAGGTCGAAACGCCCTTAGTGCGTTATGTGCGCATTCGCCAAGCCTCCGCCGAAGACATTGAGCGTCGCCCCGTGGTCGAGCTAACCATGCGCTTGGGTCGTTTCGCCCAAAAAACCGAGTTCACCCTGACCGATCGTAGCCAGATGACGTATTCGGTGCTATTGGGTCGTGAATTCTTAAAAGACATAGCCGTGGTCGATATTGCCCGTCAAAACGTCCAAGGCAAACCGTTGCGCCCAGCTGCTGCTGCCGCTAAAAGCGAGTAACCCACATGTATTCTCGTAAACCCTTTTATATTATCGTGGCCGCGCTGTTTTTGATCGGCTTCGCCCTGATGTTACAGCGTCACTTCGTCTATGAAGTGCCGTGGCTGCCCGGCGAAAAACGCCAAATTTGGTCGATTGAAGCCAAAGTAGAATTTGAAGCCAAGGGCAAACCGGTGAAGGCCTCACTGGCGATTCCTGGCAGTCAGCCCGGTTTTACCCTGATGAATGAGTCGGCCGCCTCCCCTGGCTACGGCTTAGCCTTTGTTGAAGCCAAGGGGGGCAGCCGTGCCGAGTGGAGCATACGTAATGCCTCAGGCCCCCAAGAGCTGTACTACAAAGTAGACATGATGCACGACCCCTTCGCTAAGGCACCTTTGTCTACCGAAGTACCGCCCATTAAGCTTATCGAAGTGCCAGAGCCCTATGCTACCGCCATGGATCAGGTGCTGATGCAGGCTCAAGAGCGCTCGGCCGATGGCATAACGCTTACCCGTGAGTTGCTAAAAGAGCTGAAAAACAACAGCCAAAACGCCGTATTATTGGCGCAATATCAGGCGCCAGCTCCTTTGCTCATAGAGATGCTGCACAGAGCCGCCGTGCCCGCCCGCTTACTGCAAGGTTTGCAGTTAGAAGATGGTCGCCGTCGCCAGCCGCTGATTAACCTAGTGCAGGTATATGAAGGCAAGCAGTACGAGATTTTTAATCCCGAAACCGGTGAGCAAGGTAACCAAGACCAGCTATTAATGTGGGAATATCATTCTTCTCCGGTGCTGGACTTAGTGGGCGGCAGCAATTCCCGCGTCACCTTCACCATGCTCGAACAAGACCAACCGGTGAACGTGGCCTTGGCGAAAAAGTTTGACCAGCCACACTGGATTAACGTGTCGCTCTATAACTTGCCGCTCGAAGAGCAAGCGCTGTTTAAAGGCATATTGTTAGTACCGATTGGCGTACTGGTAGTGGTGTTCTTACGCATCATTATCGGTATCAAAACCTCCGGTACCTTTATGCCGGTGTTGATCGCCATGGCCTTTATTCAAACCAGTTTAATTACCGGTTTGGTAGGCTTCTTGATTATCGTGGGCACGGGTCTGGTACTGAGGTCGTATCTGTCGCACCTTAACCTACTGCTGGTGGCGCGAATATCGGCGGTGATCATCATGGTAATCGGCATTATTGGCTTCTTTAGCATTATTGCCTATCAACTCGGCTTGACCGAGGGCATGAAGATCACCTTCTTCCCGATGATTATTTTGGCTTGGACCATAGAGCGCATGTCGATTCTGTGGGAAGAAGAAGGCCCGAAAGAAGTCATTAAGCAAGGCGGTGGCTCACTCATGGTGGCGGTGGTGGCGTTTTTAGCCATGAACAGCGAAGTGGTGCGCCACATTACCTTTAACTTCTTAGGCCTGCAGTTAATCGTGATGGCTGTGGTATTACTGCTGGGTAACTACACCGGCTATCGTCTGACCGAGCTTAAGCGCTTTAAGCCTTTGGTAGACGAATACAATACCGACAGTAAAGCCGAGATTAAAACCGATAACAAAATCGAAGATAAAAAGCATGATTAAACGCTGGCTAGCCCAATACGCCTCCCCGTTTGCGCTGGGCGACATGGGCATTATGGGCATGAACCAGCGTAATATTTCTTATATCAGCCGCTATAACCCGCGTAATTTATATCCGCTGGTGGATAACAAGCTGGAAACCAAACGCATAGCACTGAATGCGGGCGTGACTGTGCCAGACTTAATTGGCGTGATTGAGTTTCAGCATCAGGTAACCGGCCTGCTGCAGCTGGTTAAAGACTGGCCGGGCTTTTGTATCAAGCCCGCCAAAGGCTCAGGCGGCAAAGGCATAGTGGTGATCGTCAGTCATGACGGCCAACACTTTATTAAGCCCAGCGGCAAGCCGGAAACCATAGTGGATCTGGAACGCCATGTGTCTAACATTTTGGCAGGCCTGTTCTCCTTGGGCGGCAAGCCAGATGTGGCGCTAATTGAAGCTTTAATTAACTTTGACGATGTGTTCGACGGCTTCTCTTATGAAGGCGTACCCGACACTCGCGTCATCGTATTTAAAGGTTTTCCAGTAATGGCCATGATGCGCTTATCTACCCAAGCCTCTGACGGCAAAGCCAACTTGCACCAAGGTGCGGTGGGCGTAGGATTAGATATTAACAGCGGCAAGGCCATTCGCGCCGTGCAGCATAATCTGCCAATCCGTTTTCACCCAGATACCGGCCGTGACTTGCTGGAGCTGGTGGTGCCAAACTGGGAGCAGATCTTAAGCTTATCTGCATCTTGTTATGAGATGTCGGGCTTAGGCTATATCGGCACCGACATGGTACTGGATAAGTTTAAAGGCCCCATGTTGCTGGAGCTAAACGCTCGCCCAGGCTTGGCGATTCAAACCGCCAACGGTGCCGGATTGGTGCCACGGCTGCGTACGGTCGAAAAGCTTGGCCGTAAGGCCACTTTTAGTCCAGAAGACAGAGTCAGCTTTGCGCGTCGCGAATTTGCCGCCGAAGTGCAGCAGTCCATGAAAACAGATCCGCCGATGCCGGAACCAAGCTAGAAGCTAGAAGCTAGAAGCTAGAAGCTAGAAAATAATAACCAACACCCAGCCTAGGCTGGGTGTTTTCTTATCTGGATAGGAATGCCTTCTATTGTAAGGTCGACTTATTTTAGGTAAGAGTATTCGACCAAAAACACAGGCACGGCCTGAAACGCAACGGCGTCTGTAGGGTCGAATTTATTCGACCGCGTTAACGTTTCATAGCCAGATTGCATCCCAGTGCGGATAGTCTTCTATTCGTTCTACCAATCCTTTACGCAAAGGATTGGCCACTATGTAGCGAGCTATAGGCTTAATCTCTTCTTCATGCCGTAGTGCATGATCAAAAAATCCTTTTTGCCAAATACTACCTTGCCTATTCATGGCCAAGTTTAGCTGTCTAGCAGTTCTACCTTTAAGTAATTTAATAACCTCAGATAATTCTAATGGATTACGTAAAACGAACAGCCAATGCAGATGATCCGGCATGAGTACCCAAGCCAGTGAACTTACAAAGTTAGCATCATGGATGCTTTTAAGTTCATTGATAGCCAGCCGAGCGTAGTAAATATCGGCAAATATGGGTCTACGCTGATCAGTGCAGACAGTAATATGGTAAGCGGTATTAGGCATAGAATAACGGCCTAAAAGAAGATTATCTCTCGACATAACGCCACCGCTAAATGGATGAGATTTATTTAAGATTAGGCATGTTTGGACGCGAGGACAAAATAGGGCTAGTGCACTGAATTTACTCATAAAACTATATAGCGTTAAAGTTTTTAAGCCGTGCCATGATTTTTAGTCGAATAAATTCGACCCTACAAAAAACGCGCATAAAAAAGCACCGAGTCTGATATAGACTCGGTGCTTTTTATTTAGCTGGGCGCTGTTTTTTCTTCACGCTCTCAGCTTCAAGCTTCGCGCTTAGATTAAATCCGCGTCTTCAGCTTTTGGCGAGGATTACGCGCGCGGCTTGCCGCAGGCTTTTTCTTCGGGCCGGCACCCGTGCTGGCGCCGGTACCTGTGCCACCAGTCTTGGTACGGGAGTTATGGCGGCGTACGGCCTTGCGAATTTGTGCCACTTGCTTGTAACGCTTAGGCGCGTCTACATCGACCTTAGACTCCACTTCTGGCGCTAAACCTACTTCACTACGCAAGTAGTTTAATTGGTCCAACGGCATTTCTATCCAGCCACCGCGCGGCACGTTGCGCGGCAACTCGATTTTGCCATAGCGTACGCGGATCAAACGGCTCACCTGCATCTCTTGGGACTCCCAAAGGCGGCGCACTTCGCGGTTACGGCCTTCTTTAAGGGTGACGTGGAACCAGTTGTTCATGCCCTCGCCACCGCTGTATTTAAGGGTGTCGAATTTACCCATGCCGTCTTCCAGCATGACGCCTTTGCGCAAGCGCTGCAGCATGGCTTCATCCACTTCACCAAATACGCGTACCGCATATTCGCGGTCTATTTCGTGGCGCGGGTGCATCAGGCGATTCGCCAGCTCACCGTCGGTGGTAAACAGCAATAAACCTGAGGTATTTACGTCCAAACGGCCCACAGATATCCAACGCGCGCCCTGTAATTTAGGCAGACGATCAAATACCGTTGGTCGGCCTTCTGGATCTTTACGGGTGCTCATCTCGCCTTCTGGCTTGTGATACATCAATACGCGGCACAATACGTCTGCTTCGGCTTGAGTTTCTACCTGATGGCCGTCTAAGCGAATTTGCTCTTTACCGGTCACGCGGTCACCTAATGCAGCTACCTTACCGTCAACACTCACTCGCCCTTGGCTGATCAGCGCTTCAATTTCACGGCGTGAGCCTTTACCCGCTCGCGCTAGCACTTTTTGTAATTTTTCAGTCATATTTTCACTTTTACCAAGGGACTTATTCAAAAGGAGTGGTGTCGCCGGCGCCAATGCGGGCAATCACAGGGGTTTCGTCGTAGAGCTCGATGACGGTAGTGGGCTTAGCGTCCAGCACGCCGCCATCTATGATCAAGTCCACCAGCTTCTCAAGCTGCTCACGGATCGTTTGCGGATCAAATTCCGCATCGGTTTCACCGGGCAAGATCAAACTGCACGACATTAACGGCTCGCCTAAGGCTTCTAACAACGCCAAGGTGATGGGATTATTTGGCACTCGCAGGCCGATGGTTTTACGTTTCGGATTTTGTAAGCGCTTAGGCACTTCTTTGGTGGCGCGCAAAATAAAGGTGTACGCGCCCGGCGTGTTATTTTTCATCAAGCGAAATGCGCCGTTATCTACCCGAGCGTAAAACGACAGCTCAGATAAATCGCGGCACACCAGCGTGAAATTGTGATCTTTTTCTAGCTTACGGATGCGACAAATGCGCTCCATAGCATTTTTGTCGCCCACCAAACAGCCAATGGCATAGCCAGAGTCGGTGGGATACACCAAGACGCCGCCTTGACGAATAATAGCCACCGCTTGATTGATCAGGCGTGGCTGGGGGCTCTCGGGGTGTAGTTCAAAATACTGACTCATGATTCCTCCCGGAATGATTAGGGTCTGTTGACCCTATATAAAACGCGTCCACACGGGCGTTCCTTCTTTGGGCAGCCATAACTGGCGCCCCAATTCGCGCCACTGGCTCGGAAAATGAAAATCCGATCCCACTGACGCCGCTAAATTATATTCTTTGCTCCACTCGCCCAGGGTAGCTCTTTCTTGCGGGCTTTGCTGGCCCATGGACACTTCCATGGCGTCACCGCCCGCCTCAGCAAAGGCGACGATCATTTTTCTCACCCACTTGTTCGACAAGTCATAACGGGTGGGGTGCGCCAACACCGCCACGCCACCGGCTTGCTGAATGGCAGCGATGGCCTCTTCTAGAGAACACCAATTGGGTGGCGCGTAGCCGGTATTGCCACGACTAATAAATTTCTTAAACACCTTAGGGATAGAATCAGCCGCTCCCTGACTCAATAACCATTTGGCCATGTGGGTACGGGTAATGGGCGCATCCCCGGCCAAGGCCCGCGCGCCTGCATAGGCACCGGGAAAATTGGCTTTCTCTAAGCGCTCGGCCATTAAGTGGGCGCGGCTTTCGCGGCGGTTTTGCTGCTCGGCCAACAAGGCATTTAAGCCCTCATTATCCAGCGTAATATTCAGCCCCACCACGTGGATTTCGAGCGCTTGCCATAAACAGGATATTTCTACGCCGTTAATTAACCGCACGCCATGTATTTCTGCCGCGACGGCCGCTTCTTTGAGGCCACCGAGCGTGTCATGATCGGTTAGCGCCAACACATCCACCTCTTTTTCGGCGGCGCGGGCCATTAATTCGCTGGGCGTTAATTGACCATCGGAGGCAGTAGAATGACTGTGCAAATCGATGCGCATAAAAAAATCCTGTTCTTAGGGTTGACTGGCCACCCTAATATCGTTTAACTGTATGCAGTTTCAGTTTAACGAGCAGAGCGACATGATCCAGCAAATTTCCACACAGCCTATTGCTGCACAAGGCATTACTTGGTGGTGGCACACTCCTTAATTGCGGGTGTGATTTGCTGTCTTCGTCTCAAAGTCTCAGCGAACATAAAAGCCCGCCCCAGTGCGGGCTTTTTATTATCCAGCAAAAGGTGGCGTGATGAAACCAAAGCAGCGTAATTTTTGGCGATGGCAAGGCCAAACAAGACTAACTCCCCGAATTGGGGCATCAAGCACGGGCTTCGTCAGTATCATAGATGAAGACATTGCCCGCCAGGTGATCAGGCAGATCCCTGATGACCGAGACTAACTAATTAAAGGAATACCCAAATGGCGTCAGCTCAGCTCCACGTCTTATTGCAAGCAGCACCTTATAATCAGGATCCATTAGCCTTATTTGCCGCCCTCAGCCAAACCGGCGACAACAGCATGCTACTGGAGTCGGCAGAAATTGATACCAAAGCCGGCACCCAAAGCCTGTTAATGCTCGACGCCTGCGTGCGTTTAGTCTGCCAAGGCCGCACCGTTACCTTAACCGCTTTAAATGCCAACGGCGTACCGGCGCTAAACTTGGTCGAGCGGCAGCTGGGTGGTGAACGCGCAACGCACGCCACCAGCGCACTCCCGCAACTGACCGTCACTTTCGCGCCCGCAGACGATACCCTAGACGAAGATAACCGCTTAAAGGCACCGTCTGTGCTGGAAACCTTGCGCCAAATCTTAACCGGTTTTCACGCAGATCTCGGCCAGCAGCATGTGTTTATGGCCGGCACCTTCGCCTACGATCTGATTGCCTCTTTTGAAGAGATAACGGCCGTGCCTGAGGGCATTAACGCCTGCCCCGACTTTTGCTTTTATCTCGCCGAAACCCTGATCACACTGGATCATAAGCAAGAAAGCGCCCAGCTTAGCGCCTGCGTGTTTGAGCCAGCCGAGCAAGACCGTTTGCAAGCGCGCCTCGATGCGCTGGCCATTGCCTGTGGCGAGCAACATCCACAACCGGCGGCCGATACTCAGTTACAAGGTAAGATCCACGCCAGTAAGAGCGACGCCGAATTTAAGGCAGATGTCGAAAACCTAAAAGAGCACATTAAGGCCGGCGATATTTTTCAAGTGGTGCCTTCACGCAGCTTTAGCCTACCCTGCCCACGTCCACTGGCCGCCTATCGTAAGCTCAAGCAGACCAATCCCAGCCCGTATTTATTTTTTGTAAACGACCAAGACTTCACCCTGTTTGGTGCCAGTCCAGAAAGCTCGGTGAAATTTGATCATGCCAGTCGCATGGTGGAGATGTACCCCATAGCCGGCACCCGCAAACGTGGTCTCAATAAAGACGGCAGCGTCAATCTCGACTTAGACGGTCGCATCGAATTAGATTTACGCCAAGACGCCAAAGAAACCGCTGAGCACTTGATGCTGGTGGATCTGGCGCGCAACGATATCGCCCGCATCAGCGAGCCAGGCAGCCGTTACGTCAAAGATTTATTGAGCGTGGACCGCTACAGCCATGTGATGCACTTAGTCTCGCGCGTAGTGGGCACACTGCGCCATGACCTAGATGCACTGCACGGTTATCAAGCCTGCATGAACATGGGCACGCTCACAGGTGCGCCTAAAATTCGCGCCAGCCAACTCATTCGAGAGGTGGAGCAAGCGCGCCGTGGCAGCTACGGCGGTGCCGTGGGCTATGTAAACGGCAACGGCGACATGGATACTTGTATCGTTATTCGCTCGGCCTTCGTAGCCGACGGCGTGGCCCACGTGCAAGCCGGTGCCGGCGTAGTGTATGACTCTAATCCCCAAGCAGAAGCCGACGAAACCCGCAATAAGGCGGCCGCGGTACTTAACGCCATCGCACTGGCCCACGGCAGCACACTGGCGGAGGTGAGCCATGACTAATACCATTTTCTTACTCGATAACTACGACTCTTTTACCTACAACTTGGTTGATCAATTTCGCTCACTCAAAGCCGAGGTGAAGATCTATCGCAACACTGTTCCCATGGCGCAATTGATTGCCGCCATGGAAAGCTGTGAACAAGCAGGTGAGCGGCCGATTCTGGTGCTCTCGCCAGGCCCTGGTGAGCCCAGTGCGGCGGGCATAATGCCCGCCCTGATCGGCGCCTGTATCGGTCGTTTCCCGATCTTGGGTATTTGTTTAGGCCATCAAGCCTTAGTCGAGCACTATGGCGGTGTGGTAGAAAGTGCTGGTGAAATTAAGCACGGCAAAAGCTCCCTCATTACTCATAACGGCAAGGGCGTGTTTGCGCACCTATCTAATCCGCTGCCCGTGGCCCGTTATCATTCGCTGGTGGGCACTCACATTCCCAATACCTTGAGCGTGATTGCCGACTACCAAGGCATGACGATGGCGGTGCAAGATACCGCCAAGCGGGTGTTGGGTTTTCAATTCCACCCAGAGTCCATTATGACTACCGAAGGCGAGCAGCTGTTGGCCCAGAGCTTGGCGTTTTTAAGCGCGCCGGAAGGCAAGGCCATGGATCAGCTGTTTCGTGGCGAGCACATTAGCCGCACCCAAGCTCAAGGCTTATTTAGCGAGTTGCTCAAAGGCGACATGGATCAAATGACCATGGCCTCATTGCTGACGGTGCTAAAAATGAAAGGCGAAACGCCGGATGAGATCGCCGGTGCCGCTCAAGCCTTGCTTGATGCCGCCTCGCCCTTCCCGCGCCCCGCATATGCCTTTTGCGATATCGTGGGTACCGGCGGCGATGGCATGAACACCATTAACGTCTCTACCACATCGGCACTTGTGGCCGCCGCTTGTGGCATTAAGGTGGCCAAGCATGGCAACCGCGGCGTGTCGTCTAAGTCGGGTTCGTCTGACTTACTCGAGCAGCTAGGTATCGATTTAAACATGAGCCCAGAGCGCGCGCGTCACTGCTTAGATGAAGTGAACGTCTGCTTCTTGTTTGCGCCCAATTATCACGGCGGTATTCGCCACGCCATGCCGGTGCGCCAAGCGCTAAAAACCCGCACCATCTTTAACGTGCTCGGCCCCTTAATTAATCCAGCGCGCCCCGACTTTATGTTGCTCGGCGTTTACTCCGAGCACCTAGTGCGCCCCATCGCCGATACCTTATTAGCCATGGGTCTCAAACGCGGCATGGTAGTACACGGCAGCGGCTTGGATGAAATTGCCATTCATGGCCCCACCACGGTGGCGGAGATTCTCGACGGCGTGATCAGCGAATATCGCATCACTCCCGAAGAGTTAGGCCTAGAGCGCTTTGATATCAGCGCCATTGCCGGCGGCGAGCCTAGCGAAAATAAAGCCATTACCCTTGAGCTATTACAAGGCCGCGGCACACCGGCGCAACAAGGGGTGATTGCCTTAAACGTGGCACCCTTATTGGTGATGAACGGCCAAGCCGAGACCTTAAAAGAAGCCGTAGCCCAAGTGCTGGCTGTGTTAAAGTCGGGCAAAGCCATGGATGTGGCCAATAAACTGGCGGAGTTGAGTCAATGTTAAGTACCGTATTAGGCAAAATCGTTGCCGACAAAAAAATCTGGGTGCGCGATCGCAAAGTCAGCCAGCCCTTAAGCGGCTTCGAGGGTACACTAGCGCCCAGCGATCGCCCGTTTGTGGCGGCACTGGCAGCCAAGAGCCCGGCTTTTATTTTGGAATGTAAGAAGGCCTCGCCCTCTAAAGGCTTAATTCGCAAAGATTTTGATTTAGATGCCATCGCCCAAGTCTATGGCCGCCATGCCTCGGCGATTTCGGTACTCACCGATGAAAAATATTTTCAGGGTCAGTTCGACTTCGTCACTCAGGTGCGCAATCAGGTCACCCAGCCGGTGATCTGCAAAGACTTCATCATAGACGCTTATCAAATTAAGTTGGCCCGCCACTATCAGGCAGACGCCATCTTGCTGATGCTGTCGGTATTAAGCGATGAAGAATACGTGGCGCTGAATGCCGTGGCCGAGTCGCTGAGCATGGGCGTACTCACCGAAGTGATCAGCGAAGAGGAAGTGGCCCGCGCCATCGCGCTGAACGCCAAAGTGATCGGTATTAACAACCGCGACTTGCGAGATTTATCTATCGATCTCGATCGCACCAAGCGCTTATCTGCGCTGATCCCCGCTGATCGTATCGTGATTTCTGAGTCCGGTATAAATCATCATGCCCAAGTACAAGAACTGTCTGCCTACGCCGATGGCTTCTTGGTCGGCAGTTCACTGATGGCCCAAGATAATATCGAGCTGGCGGTGCGCCAGCTGATCTTAGGTGCCAATAAAGTTTGTGGCCTCACCCGCCCGCAAGATGCGGCCAGCGCCTATACGGCCGGTGCCGTGCACGGCGGCCTAATTTTTGTGACGCAAAGCCCGCGCTACGTGACGACCGCTCAAGCCAGAACCATAATGGCCGCCGCACCCTTGCACTATGTGGGCGTGTTTCAAAATCACGACTTAATTGAAGTCAGCAATACCGCTCGCGAGCTAGGCTTGCATGCTGTGCAATTACACGGCGACGAAGACGACGCTTTTATTACCGCACTTAAGCAAGCTCACCCTGAGCTGCAGGTGTGGAAGTCGGTGCCGGTTAGCACACAGCTGCCTAGCTTGCCTCAAGGTGCGGATCGCTTATTGTTTGATACTCAAGCCGCGGGCATAAGCGGTGGCACCGGCCAAGCCTTCGATTGGGCTTTGCTTGATAAGGTAACGGGCCGCAGCCAAGCCATGCTGGCGGGAGGCTTAAATGCTGACAACGCCGCGCAAGCCGCCGCACAGGGCTGTGCCGGTTTGGATTTTAATTCAGGTGTAGAAAGCGCGCCCGGCCAAAAAGATGCCGAGAAATTAGTCGCCGCTTTCACTGCTCTTCGTTCATACGGCCGTAGCTCAAGCCGCAAGCCAGGCCACAAGGAAACTAAATAATGACCTTACTCGATCCCTTCTTCGGTGATTTTGGTGGCATGTATGTGCCACAGATCCTAATACCCGCTTTGCTGCAATTAGAAAAGGCCTTTGTCGATGCCCAGCAAGATCCAGAATTTGATCGCGAGTTTCGTGAGTTACTCACCCACTACGCCGGTCGCCCCACGCCATTAACTCGGGTACGTAATCTTGCAGCAAATACCAAGACTCGCATTTACTTAAAACGTGAAGACTTGCTGCACGGCGGCGCGCACAAGACCAACCAAGTGTTAGGCCAAGCATTACTTGCCAAGCGCATGGGTAAAACCGAAATTATCGCCGAAACCGGTGCCGGCCAACACGGCGTGGCCACAGCCCTTGCCTGTGCGCTGATGGGCTTAAAATGCCGCATCTACATGGGTGCCAAAGATTGTGCTCGCCAAGAGCCCAACGTGTTTCGCATGAAGCTAATGGGTGCCGAAGTGATACCGGTGCATTCAGGCTCTTCCACGCTGAAAGACGCCTGTAACGAGGCGCTACGTGACTGGGCCGCCAACTACGAAACCGCCCACTATATGCTGGGTACCGCCGCCGGCCCACACCCCTTCCCGACCATAGTGCGCGAGTTTCAACGCATGATAGGGGAAGAAGCAAAGGTACAAATAATGGAGCACGAGGCACATTTACCGGACGCCTTGATCGCTTGTGTAGGCGGAGGCTCTAACGCCATTGGCTTGTTTGCCGATTTTATCGATGAGCCCAATGTGCGCCTGATTGGCGTTGAACCTGCGGGCAAAGGCATTAGCACAGGTGAGCACGGCGCTACCTTGGGCGAGGGTACCAAAGGCATCTTCTTTGGCATGTTGTCACTCATGATGCACAACGAAGACGGTCAGGTATCTGAGTCTTATTCAGTGTCCGCCGGTCTCGACTTTCCGTCTGTTGGCCCACAACACGCGCATTTAGCCACCACTGGCCGCGCCGAATATGTGTCGGTTACCGACGATGAAGCACTGGATGCCTTCCAAGCCTTGGCGCGTTCTGAGGGCATAATCCCAGCATTGGAGTCTTCTCACGCTCTGGCTTACGCCTTAAAAATGGCCGAAGCAGAGCCGGAAAAGGAGCAGGTATTAGTGGTTAACTTATCAGGCCGTGGCGACAAGGATATTTTTACTGTGGCCGACATATTAGCGCAGAAGGGAGTAATGTAATGAGCCGTTATCAACGCTTATTTGACCGTTTGGCCACCGCCAAACAAGGCGCCTTCGTGCCCTTTATTACTCTAGGCGATCCAAACCCTACAGACTCACTCAGGGTGATCGATGCCTTGATCGAAGGTGGCGCCGATGCGTTAGAGCTTGGCATTCCGTTTTCCGATCCGGTGGCCGACGGCCCCACCATTCAAGCCGCCAGTATTCGCGCCTTGAATGCCGGCACTCGCACCCAAACTTGCTTCGAAATGCTGACCCAAGTGCGCGCTAAATACCCAGAAATCCCCATGGGATTGTTGGTTTACGCCAACTTGGTGTACGCACCCGGCATGGACAACTTTTATGCTCGCGCCGCTGCAGCCGGTGTGGACTCGGTATTGGTAGCCGATGCGCCATTAGAAATGTCGGCGCCCTTTAAAGCCGCCGCCAGCAAAGCAGGCATAGAAACCATTTTTATCGCCCCGCCTAATGGCGACGAAGCCACGCTAAAAGCCATCGCCGAAGCCGGTGCCGGTTATACCTATTTGCTGAGCCGTGCCGGCGTAACCGGTACCGAGACCAAAGCCGGCAAGCCGGTGGATACCTTGCTCGCCACGCTGACTAAATATAATGCACCACCTTCCCTACTGGGCTTTGGTATTTCCACGCCCGAGCAAGTACGCGAGGCCATCAAGGCCGGTGCTGCCGGTGCAATATCGGGCTCCGCTATCGTGAAAATCATCGAGCAACATCAAGATGATATAAACGCGCTAACGGCGGCACTGACCGCGTTTGTGAAAGAGATGAAGGCGGCAACTAAAAAATAACGCCCAGCACCAAGCACCAAGCACCAAGCACCAAGTGCCGAGCTAAACAAAAATACCGAGCCACAAGCTCGGTATTTTTTTGCCTGCCCCTTGCCGTCTTGCCGGGCTCGACCCGGCATCTCGCCTTAAAAACAAAGAGCTAAAGGTTTTTGCAACGCCTCTTTGTTTCGAGATTGTTTCGAGAGTCGCAGAACACACGGAACAATAGGGATCAAATCTGAAAGGGATTGTGATGGCTAGAACAGGCTCTTCGGGCAGCGGTTTTATGTAGGGTGACGCTTTAGCTGGCACTCCCGTCTCAGCGGGATTTATAAACCATGCTGCTTCGCAGCACTTGCAGCTAAAGCGCAAGACTACAAGGTTAGGTGTTTATTGTTAGCCGTCATACTAGCTATGGACCCAGTACCGATATAACGGCGTACAGCGTAAGGCGTATATCGGTATTTACCGTCGAATAAACCGCCACTTAACCACCCGCGTATTGTGCTGCTTACCCAAAAAACGTTAGTATACGAGCCTGCGCAGCCCCCATAGTTAAATGGATATAACAAGGTCCTCCTAAGACTTAGTTGTAGGTTCGATTCCTGCTGGGGGCGCCACATATCCATATAAATCAACACCTTAGATTAAAATCTTAAACTAGCCCCTCAAACAGCCCCATATACTTAATTCAAGCCATCACTTAACCACTGCAACTGATCAGAACGCTGGCGTGAATAAAGCCGTCTTAAATACGCCTTAGTTCAGCCTTAGTTCAGCCTAAGCTCACGTACTTCTGCTCAGCCCTTCCTTTGTCTGGTCATAGCTTCCTGTAATGCGCAATCTGCATGAGTCTTAGTTGATCAGGATTACAAATAAGCTCAATTTGCTCACCGAATGAAAATAGCAGATTAAACATCTTGATTGGTGCGGGACTAAATCGAGCATTATGGATGATCATGCAATAAACGCAGCCTCTGCTAATCAGCCACCTCACGATAAGTATCACCCCGCTCGCCAGACGACCCCATCTCGATAGCCGCTATAAATTTTTTGGCATTATTTATGCACTTATCTTCATGCGACTCTCTTGATAGAGACTAGGCGCCAGCGTGAAGAGGGAGAATATTCCGCTTTTATCTTTCCCAGCCCACAGCTACCAAGTGTTAGTCGCTACTTGGCCAACAGGAATACGCACCATGTTGGACAGCGAGCAACAAACGAAGCACCAAAATAGTGCAAATCACGCACCTAATTAAGGCATGAAGGAGAACGCATTAATGGACAGCATTAGTAGCGCCATAGATACTCTAGCAAGCAGCGCTAATACCCTTTTTTTATTAATGGGCTCAGTCATGGTGTTTGCCATGCACGCCGGTTTTGCCTTTTTAGAAGTCGGCACTGTGCGCCATAAAAACCAAGTGAATGCCTTGGCTAAAATCATGACCGACTTTGGCTTTTCTGCCGTCGCCTACTTCTTCGTCGGCTACTGGGTCGCCTATGACGTCACCTTTTTCCAGGATGCTAAAACGCTGGCGGCCGACCAAGGCTATGAGCTGGTCAAGTTCTTCTTTTTGATGACCTTTGCTGCTGCCATCCCTGCCATCGTCTCGGGGGGTATTGCCGAGCGAGCCAAATTTTTACCTATTTTGTGTGCTTCCTCTCTAACGGTAGCGCTGGTCTACCCCTTTTTTGAAGGCATTGCTTGGAACAATAATTTTGGCTTGCAAGACTGGCTGATCACCACCTTTGGCGCCGCTTTCCATGACTTTGCAGGCTCTGTGGTAGTGCATAGCGTGGGTGGCTGGATTGCCCTAGTGGCGACCTTACTGTTAGGGGTGCGCAAAGGCCGTTATCGTGACGGTAAACTGGTGGCCTTCCCTCCATCCAATATTCCCTTTCTAGCATTGGGTGCCTGGATCCTCTCTATCGGCTGGTTCGGCTTTAACGTAATGTCGGCTCAGACATTGGATAATATTTCGGGGCTGGTCGCGCTCAACTCTATGATGGCGATGGTCGGTGGCATTATCGCCGCTCTGCTGCTGGGTAAAAATGACCCAGGCTTTATCCATAACGGCCCGCTTGCCGGTTTGGTGGCCGTGTGTGCCGGTTCCGATGTCATGCATCCTATTGGCGCGCTTGTGGTCGGCATGATTGCTGGCGGCCTGTTCGTTTGGCTGTTTACCTTGCAGCAAAACAAATGGAAAATTGATGATGTGCTGGGTGTTTGGCCGCTGCATGGCATTTGTGGTGCTTGGGGTGGTATCGCCACTGGCATTTTTGGCCAAAAAGCCCTAGGTGGCATGGGTGGCGTGAGCATTTTCTCTCAATTACTTGGCACGCTGACCGGCATTACCATAGCTCTGTGTGGAGGCTTGCTGATATACGGCAGCATAATGCTGTTAGTCGGCATTCGCCTCACTGCCGAGCAGGAATTTGATGGTGCCGACCGCAGTATTCATAATATTTCGGCGACCTATAACGATTGATGTTTGCCGGTTATAGCACTGATTATCAGGCTAGGTGCCACCAGTAAAACTAATGGTGGTACTTAGCTGACGGTGGTACTTGACTCGCCGCTCATCGCCTGTCTCTTAGTCACACCTGATTACCCAGAAAGCTCAGCCATATTTCAGTTAATTCAGCATCAATGAATTCAATAAGTTACAGGGAGATGCCCGTCTCCTCTCTTGTAGGTGCCCGTATCTTCGGCGAAGAAGACTTCGGCACGGTTTTGGTTTTATTCTTAAACCTCACAAACAGCCAGCGGAGCTGGCCAGCCGAAGTCCTCTTTATTAAAGAGACGGGCTGCTACAAGTGCTAGACCCTTGGCCTTGGAGTCAACCGGGCAGTGAGAAAAAACAAACCCAAACATCGGACATAATGGCTGAGGTTCATAAGTAATCAGGTAGTCACAAGTTTCTGTCGATTTTAATAATGCACCCTGAACAGTCGGGTTGTACGTTTCACACGCTGTTGGGTGTGTAGAAGCAGAGCTTGTAGCCGCCCGTCTCTTTGGTAAAGAGGACTTCGGCGGCCCGCGTCAGCGGATGGTTTAAACAACACCCAAAACCGTGGCGAAGTCCTCTTCACCGAAGAGACGGCCACCTACAAGGGAGATATACCTATTTACAGTAGAAAGTCTGTCCACTTCACGTTTGCTTATAAGGCAAGAAAAAGATGTGACTAAGAGACAGGCTTATAGCATGAGTACTTGGGTGAGATACTGGCGGCGCCCGCATCACCTCAGGTTAACCACGTTTACTTGCTGATGGTCTTCTTTACGCAAAATCTGTTGCCATAGCCCAATATCCGCTATTGCTAGTTCAGGACATAGCCACTGTGTTGCAGAGCCATTTTTCGTAGTACAAGCCATATAGAAAGTACAAGCCATATAGAAAGCACAAGCCACACCGAAAGCTGAAGCCGTAAAGCAAACTGCTGCACCCGCCGAAGACCGCCAGACTCAGGGCGAGCAATCCTTTAAGTCTTGGCGTATGCAAATAAATGCGCATGCATTTGGTCATTCTCTTCCAGAAAGACTCACCGTGAGAGGCATCTTTGTGTCGAGGTAAGGTAACGGACAGCACCAGAGAGGCGCAAAGGATATTTCCCCGATTAAAGGAGCGTTGGCTTCAGTAGCATCCAGCAGCCCATAGCCACCATCAACAGGTTTTCAGTTAACGAAATAAAGCCTAACGGCACTTGGCTATCGCCGCCCACACAGGCACATTTAAGCTCGCGTTTATCAATATAAACGGCCTTGATAACCGAGACACTGCCAATACTGCCAATCAGAATGGCCACCGGCGAGGCCAGCCAAATAAAGGCGCTGGCCGTCATCAGTATACCGGCCAAGGCTTCGCCAAAGGGGTAGAGTTTGCTATAGCGCACCCAACGTTGCGCTAGCAGATCGTAATTAAGAAACATGGTGGAGAATTGCTCAATGTCTTTGAGCTTTTGTAGCGCGAGCAAGCACATGGCAATAGAAATAAACCATTCAAAGGCGCGCAGTGTAAACAGGCTACCAGAGTGATACCAAGATAAGCCGAGCGCCATTAGTAGCGCCATAGTAAAAATGGCTATCACGGGTTGATATGTGGTATTTGCGCGCTCGCTTTCCGGTTTTATCTCACCAAAATAGACGCGTAGTTCTTCATAACCACCAATGCGCTTACCCGCAATAAACGTTTGCGGCGTGGTGTTTACGCCCTGCTCTGCCATAAAGGCGTCTGTTTGTTCACGGGTAGTCAGGTGCTGGTCATCCACAACAAACCCTTGGCGCTCTAATAAATCTTTTGACTTAAGGCCATAAGGACAGGTGTGCTTGGGCATAACCATACGGTAAAGCGTGGCGCTTTTGTGCGGTTGATTAACAGGCATATATCCTCCTAGTATTTTTAGTCACATAACGATTCAGCATGCCGATTATGTTTAGCTTAACGAGCATGTCTAGCATAGCGTCGATAAGCACAGGTGCGTAAAAATTTAGCCCTCACGCCACTCTACTTAACAGGCTAGCACGTTAAAACTGCTCACCAAGCACACCACCTATGCACTCATTATTAAGTTACTGGTGACTATCACCCTATATAGACAAAAATAAGCAATGTTATTGCCAAAAATAGTGGTATGCAGCATTAGAACGCAATCTCTAGCCTAAGCATGTGCGCTACTCTAGTGGCATATCAAGGGGAATCAATTTTAAGGTGTCTGCACATGAGCGTTACTCATCAAAACTTTACTCATAAAAAGTACGTGGCCTTCAAGCCTGTGAGCAAAACTGACCGCCGCTGGCCAGACCGTGTGATCGAGCAGGCACCGCGTTGGTGTGCGGTGGATCTGCGGGATGGTAATCAGGCGTTAATCAAGCCGATGAACGTGGCTCAAAAGCAGCGCTTGTTTGATTTGTTGGTGAAGCTGGGCTTTAAAGAAATTGAGATTGGCTTCCCGGCTGCCAGCCAGCCAGACTTTGATTTTTGTCGTAAATTGATCGAAGAAAATCGCATTCCTAAAGATGTACGCATTCAGGTGTTAACTCAGGCGCGGCCTGAATTGATCGCCCGTACCTATGAAGCGTTAAAGGGTGCAGATAAAGCCATAGTGCATGTTTATAACTCCACCTCCACAGTACAGCGTGAGCAGGTGTTTGGACTGGACAGGGCAGGCATTCGTGAGATTGCCGTTAACGGAGCACGCTGGGTTAAAGAGCACGCAGATTTAGCACCCGAAACGGAATGGACGTTCCAGTATTCCCCTGAAAGCTTTACCGGCACCGAGCTGGATTTTTCCGTCGAGGTGATTGATAGCGTCAACGCAGTATGGCGACCGGATCTGGGTCAAGGGGTGATCATTAACTTGCCCGCTACGGTTGAGATGTCGACGCCCAACGTATTTGCCGATCAAATTGAATGGGTCTGTGATCATGTTGCTCATCGTGAGCACTTTAGTATTAGTGTACATACCCATAACGATCGCGGTTGCGGCGTGGCGGCGGCTGAGTTGGCAATCATGGCCGGTGCGGATCGGGTTGAAGGCACCTTAATGGGCAATGGTGAGCGCACCGGCAATATGGACTTGGTGACCATGGCCATGAACCTGTATTCCCAAGGCATAGATCCGCGCTTGGACTTATCCGGTATGGCGGAAATTGTGGAGACGGTTGAGGCTTGCACCGATATCGCCACCCATCCACGTCACCCTTATGCGGGGGATCTGGTGTTTACGGCATTTTCTGGCAGTCATCAAGATGCGATTCGTAAATGCTTGGCTCATCGTGAAGAAGGCGATATGTGGAATGTGGCTTATTTGCCGATAGATCCTGCGGATCTGGGCCGTCATTACGATGAAGTGGTGCGTATTAACAGTCAATCTGGCAAAGGCGGCGTGGCCTATATATTAGAGCGTGATTACGGCATTACGCTGCCGCGCTGGTTGCAAATTGAATTCAGCAAAGTGGTGCAAGCAGAGGCCGAAACTAATGGCGGCGAAATTGACTCCTTAACTATTCACCGTTTATTTGAAGAGAAATACCTGAAGGTGCAACCGAACTGGGCTTTGGTGTCTTACGACTTGCAGCGCAACCAAAGCGGCGTGCACGCCGAAGTCAGCGTTGGCACGTCCGCACCACAGGTGAAGTTTAAAGGCCACGGCTCGGGCGCAGTGGAAGCGGTAGCCTCGGCACTGCACACTCAGTTTGGGGTTGTAGTGGCGGTAGAGGCCTATGACGAATTTGCCTTAGGCGAAGGCACCAAAGCCAATGCCATGGCCTGTATCCGCGTGCGCATTGCAGACCGCCACTACAGTGCGGCGGCGCTGGCGGAAGACACCACTTTCGCCACCCTACAAGCGTTGTTATCGGCGGTAGCTCATCAAGTGGATTTACACGTTAAGCTTGATAAGCTCCAGCAAACCGCAGCAGTAACCGTTTAACGCCAGCTGTTTACTAGCGGGCTAACGCCTCTTTAATCTTTAATCTTTAATCTTTAATCTTTAATCTTTAATACCAATTTAGCTTCCGTGCTTGCCGCTTTGGCAAGCACGGTTTTTTCGGTTAGATTAAACGCTGACTCAAATCAAGCTTAACTGCGCAGCAATTACATGACTATTTAGCGATGAGTCTTACTGCGCTTTGCTTTATTCTTTATTAGCTGGTGATTTATTAGTTTGTTCTACGCGCATTTCAAAGGGCATTAACAATGCTAACGTAATCAGTGTAATAACGGTTCCCAACAAAGCGACCCCTAAACTGCCTAAGCCAGCCGCTACACCAATGGCCGCCGTCATCCACACTCCCGCAGCCGTAGTCAGCCCTTTGATATCTTGCTCATTGTTTAGCTTTAAAATAGCACCCGCGCCAATAAAGCCGATACCGGTTATTATGCCTTGAATGACCCGAGATAAGGCATCTAGGGTCATACCCACACTGGAGCAAGCAAGAATAAACAAAGCCGTACCTAGGCATACTAATATATGGGTTCTAAATCCTGCAGGTTTTCTGTATTTTTCTCGCTGTAAGCCAATCAAAGCGCCAAAAAAAGAGGCCGCCAGCAAACGAATGGCAAAGTGAGCTAACTCGCGCCAGCTCGGTATACCGTATATTAATGCTTCCCAAATATAGTCCATTGCTCTTCGCCTATCTGCAGGGTTTGGGTGATAACGCTAGACTGTATCTTTCTGCTATCGCTTTGCTTATTAAAGACATATTGTTGCAGACCTTATTGTTGCAGAAATACTACATAGGTGCCAAGTGCCATCTAACGTCAGTGGGCATGTCAAAAAAATATCTATTGAAACTGTAAAAAACTAATAGCCTGCTACGGCCATGCTCCGCTAAACGCTAACCTGCACCATGGGTTGCAGCCGATGGCAAGACTCGGCACAGTAGGCTGATATGGCTATTCCTTAGCTTGGCTCTCTTATTAGGTAGCAAGATGACGGAACAAATAAAAAGAAGTGTGTTGATCACCGGCTGCTCGTCCGGCATTGGCTTATGTGCAGCACATTTTTTAACGGCGCAAGGCTTTCAAGTGATAGCCTCGGCCCGCAGTGCTGACGATGTGGCGGCGTTAACCGCGGCGGGACTGACGGCAGTGCAATTGGACTTAAATAATGAAGCCAGCATAGAAGCCGCCGTAACAAAAACCTTGCAACTGACAGGCGGGCGTTTATATGGCTTATTTAATAATGGCGCTTACGGTCAGCCAGGCGCGCTTGAAGACCTACCGACGGCGGCCTTGCGTGAGCAATTTAATACCAACCTGTTTGGCACTCATCACTTAACACGCTTGGTGCTGCCAGTGATGTTGGCCGCAGGCGAAGGCCGTATTATTCAGAACAGCTCGATTTTAGGCATAGTGGCCATGCCGTTTCGCGGTGCCTATAACGCCTCTAAATTTGCGTTAGAAGGCTACACAGACACCTTGCGCTTAGAGCTCACGGGGACCGGAGTGCAAATCAGCTTAATTGAGCCGGGCCCGATAGAAACCCAGTTTAGGGCGAACTCTAAAACCGCGTTTCTCAACCATATAGATGCAGACCACAGCCGTCATCATGCCGGCTATCAACAAACCTTAGCCCGCTTACAGCGCCCCGGTCCCAGCTCAAAATTTAGCTTAGCGCCCGAGGCCTGCATGGCACCTTTATTAGATGCGCTAACCAGCAAACGGGCGAAAATACGTTATCCGATCACCCGCCCCACGCACATTATGAGCTGGCTGCGCCGCCTACTTAGCGCACGCGTGTTGGATCGTATTCTATTAAAAGCCGGCGGCTAGGCTGCCTGCGACTCGTAGCCAAAACTTGGCTTATTTGCCCTTATCTTACTTACCGTAGTGCTGGCCATTTTCGTAGTAGCTGTAGCCATCCAAAGGCGTAAAGATAATGCACAGGTCTTGCTCTGGGGCTAAGTGCTTTTTCAACTCGGCAGTGATAATAGAGGCCACTTGGTCTTGCAGTGCTTGAGGTCGAGTAAACCACAATACTTCGACTAAGGGTTGGCCTGCTACTATCTGACCATCTTGCACAAATTCGGCGGGGATAAATTCCAGTACGAAATGGTTTTCTGGGCTCTCAATAATGGGCGCTAAAGTAGTGACTAAGGTTTTGCTCACTTCTTTAACTATGGCTCGAGACATACCACGAAAGCGTAGATGAGGCATAATTGGCTCCTGTTATAAATGTTAGGGTTATGGCTATCAAAACGATAAGCGCAAAGTGTTAGACGAATAAAAACCCTCGCAGTGTATGTAAAGTCGGGCTACAAAACAGGATCTAAAATGAAAATATTTTCTTTTTTATTACTTTGGCTGTACAGCGGCTATGGCTTGAGCGCGCCGGCACTTTGGTCGGCCATCAAAGGCGATCAACAGTTGTGGCTATTTGGCTCTATTCATTTAGCGGATGCTAGGTTAGCCAAGTTACCAACCGCCTTAGCCGAGCGGTTGCAACGCAGTGAGCACTTATATTTGGAGGTCAATCCCAAGACAGTAACGCCGCAACTACTAACGCCATTTTTAACCTTACCCGCGGCAGATTCTTGGCAAACGCGTCTTGGATCACCGTTAAGCTTGGAACTTGAACACGCCTTGGCGGCGCTCAACTTATCTCACTTAAAGAGCATGCCGCCTTGGTTTGCCACCATGCAGCTCAGCCAAGCCCACGCCAAGCTGCAAGGGTTTGTCAGCAACCAAGGGGTGGACATGCAATTACTACAGCTTGCCGAGCAACAAGGTTTTACGGTGTCCGCCTTAGAGTCGCCCACCTTAGTATTTGAATTAATGGCGTCTTTAAGCGAGCGCAACTTAGAGCAAGACTTTGTACGCCATAGCCTCACCGAGCAAGCAGAGATGGCCGAGCACTTAGAGCTGTTATTTAGCACTTGGCAAAGTGGCGATGAGCGCGCTTTGCTTGCCTTACTCGACGACCAAGGCTCGCCGGCCCTCACCAACTTTATCCGCCAAGAATTACTTTGGGCGCGCAATAAACTGTGGCTTGCTGAGCTTAAACGCCAAGCCCCGACTCAGGCATTAATCGTAGTGGGTGCCCTGCATTTATACGGCGAGCAAGGCTTACTGGAATTACTGCAAGCAGACGGTTATCAGCTACAAAAAGTGCGTGATAAAACAACTAAAACCAAAAACGAGAAGCCGCAAATAAAAATAGCAGCAAATTGACGGCTGCCCGCTAGGTATTTATGGCCCTATAAAGCGCATTTTTAATAAATCACCGACAGTGCGCTTTATTGATCGAGATCAGCATAGTGTTATTTCCATTCGCTAAGATACCTTCATAGCGCACACGAAGGGAGACGACTATGGCTTTTTGGCTTGATTTAATGTTTGGTAGTGATATTGGCTTTATGTCTATGATGACTATCATAGTGACTACCATTATCGTCAGCACGATTTGCTGCTACTTTGTTTATAAAGTACGTACGGCTCCAACGCCAGAAAATGAGTAGCACTGCCCTCACCTCTTGATGGCTCGCAAAAAACGGTTAATTAAATAGCTTATCGATTAAATAAATCAACAAGCTAATCAATGCAATTTTATTATAATAATTTCAGTATTAATAACGGCAAGCTCCTCCTCCCCTAGGCTTGTCGTTTTCTTGTGTTTTTTTTCCTCAATAATAATGACAGCTCTGTTAGCAACTTGGCACTGTGGTGCGCTTTATGATTAACTTCAGCCTTTGCATGCACGCATTCTGGAGTCTTAATGTCGTACTCAGCCTTAACTCATCATTTTCAACAGCAATATCACTTGCAACACATTGCGGCCATTTGCGGCTGGGATCAGGCGACTATGATGCCCAGTGGTGGCAATCAAGCGCGCGCCGAGGCCATGAGCACGCTGGCTGTGCTTAGCCATCAGCAACTGCAAGCGCCCCAATTAGCAGACTGGTTTGCTGCCGCAAAAGCTGAATCATTAACCGCCGCACAAAGCGTAAGTTTAACCGCCATGCAGCGCCAATGGCGCGATGCCACTATGTTGCCTAGCGATTTAGTGGGTGCCTTTTCTCTGGCCGGATCTCGCTGTGAGCATGCGTGGCGCAGCCTGCGCCCAGCCAATGACTGGGCAGGCTTTTTACCGCTATTCGAAGAAATACTCAACTTATCGCGCCAAGTGGCCGCGGCGCGAGCCGATGCTTTGGGCCTATCCTGTTACGACAGCCTACTCGAGCAATTTGAACCCGGCATGCGCACCGCAACCCTTGATCCATTATTTGCCGGTGTAAAACAATGGTTGCCAGACCTAATAACAGAGGTGCAAGCCAAGCAAGCCCGTGTTCGAGTGCTACAGCCTAGCGGCACCTTTGCCACCGCTAAGCAAAAGGCGCTAGGCCTAGAGGTGATGCGCTTATTAGGCTTTGATTTTAATCACGGCCGTTTAGATGTAAGCGCCCATCCATTTTGTGGTGGCGTTAGCGAAGACGTGCGTTTAACCACTCGCTACGACGAGCAAGATGTAGCACAGGCGTTAATGGGCGTAATACATGAAACCGGTCATGCCCGCTACGAGCAAGGCTTACCCACACAGTGGCGCAGTTTGCCGGTCGGCCAAGCGCGCTCCATGGGCATACACGAGTCACAAAGTTTATTCTTTGAGATGCAATTGGCCCGTCATCCTGCCTTTATCGCCCAACTGGCGCCTATGTTAGTGCAACAATTTGGCGAGCAAGCCGCTTTTTCTCCCGACAATCTGGCCAAACTTTATACCCGTGTGCAGCCGGGTTTAATTCGTGTAGATGCCGACGAGCTCACTTACCCCGCCCACGTGATGCTGCGCTATGAAATAGAGCGCGACCTGATTGAAGGCCAGCTGCAAGCCAAAGACTTACCCGAGCGTTGGGATCAACTGATGCAGCAATATTTAGGCATTAGCACCCAGGGCAACTATAAAGACGGCTGCATGCAAGATATTCACTGGACCGACGGCAGCTTCGGTTACTTCCCCAGCTACACTCTAGGCGCCATGTATGCGGCGCAACAAGCGCAAGCGATACAAACTGAACTTGGCTCTTTTGAGCAACTGATTAGCCACAATCTGCCCAGCATTTTTGATTGGTTGCAGCGCAATATTTGGCAGCACGCCAGCTTGCTGGATACAGACGCGCTTATCACTCAAGCCTGCGGCCAACCGCTCACCGCCAATGCTTTTAAACTGCATTTAGAACAACGATATTTGGGCTAGACATAGCTGGAAGCTGAATGCTGAATGCTGAATGCTAGAAGCTAGAAGCTAGAAGCTGGAAGCTGGAAGCTGGAAGCTAGAAGCTAGAAGTGTGGAATGGCCCGACTAAAGTAGACACCAGTTTAAGCAGCATTAAGTTGCTGCGCATATGCGTTGGGGGTTAATC
>NZ_JBGQOP010000030.1:0-31231 GCF_052119705.1 Oceanisphaera sp. W20_SRM_FM3
GCGTGACCGTGTCTCAGGTCGGGATGCGTATTCTACGCAATCCGTAGTGTTCGTCAAGTGTTTGTTTCAAACTTAATTTCCGTTTTCTCAAACCCTTGTGACCGTGAGCGCCTTGCTCCGTGTCAGTGGGGTGGAGTATAGAGATCTCTGCTTTTGGCGCAAGTCGTTTATGGCAATAAAATGACAATTCACGACTGACCGCTCAAACACCCAGCAAGCACACAACTTACTCACAGAGTTATGCACATTAAGGCCGTGAGGAGTGAAGTGTAAGGGATGAGGTGGAGACATAAACAGTGCCAAAAGCTGAAAATAGCACGTCTACTTATATAGCTACGTATATGTGTATGCATAGCAGCTGCATCTATACAGGTAGAACTTGCCACCGACGAAACATTATCTATGTAGCTTGTGTCGCTGACACTGAACCCTACTCTATATAGAAGGCATCTTATAACCTAGTCGCGATAAAGACTCAGTTAGCATATATAAGTAAGACCATTGTGCAGCTTACTATCAAGCGGGTTTGGTTTTACGGGTGCGCCCGTTGGCTGATTGCGATAAGATGACGCCCCCTTTTTTACTCCCTCTTCAGCTTGGAGACTTGAATGCCTTTTTCCCTCGGCCAGCGTTGGATCAGTGACACAGAAACCGATTTGGGACTGGGCGCCATCGTCGCTATCGATGTGCGCATGGTGACCATGCTTTTTCCGGCTTGCGGTGAAAACCGCATGTATGCCAAAGGTGACGCGCCTATCACCCGCGTCATGTTTAATCCCGGTGATGTGATCAGCAGCCATGAAGAATGGGAGTTAGAAGTGGTTTCCGTTACCGAAGATAGCGGCCTGTTAACCTATCACGGTACTCGCCTCGATACAGGCGAAGAAGCAAGTCTCAGAGAAACCTTCCTTAATCACTTTATTAAACTGAATAAGCCACAAGAGCGTTTGTTTGCCGGTCAGATAGATAAAGTTGGGCGTTTTAACTTACGCTACCAAGCCTTGATGCATCAGTTTAGTCGCCGCCGCTCACCACTGCGCGGTCTTGCCAGCGGTAAAGTCAGCTTGATCCCGCACCAGTTGCACATTGCCAAAGAAGTAGGTAGCCGTTATGCGCCTCGAGTCTTGCTGGCCGATGAAGTGGGACTGGGTAAGACCATAGAAGCAGGTATGATCATTCAGCAGCAATGGTTATCGGGTCGCGCCAGCCGTATTTTGATTTTGGTACCCGATGCATTAATCCATCAGTGGCTGATCGAGATGATGCGCCGCTTTAACCTGCACTTTGCGCTTTTTGATGAAGAACGTTGTGTGGAAGCATTTGCCGATGCCCACAATCCGTTTGATACCGAGCAGCTGGTATTGTGTAGCCTCGACTTTATAACCAAGAAACGCAAACGCTTCGAGCAATTGCATGAAAGCGACTGGGATCTGATGGTAGTCGATGAGGCGCACCACTTGTTGTGGGATGCTGAGCAACCGAGCCGCGCTTATGAAGTCGTCGAAGCCCTAGCCCAAGATACCGCCGGCGTCTTGTTGCTGACCGCTACGCCAGATCAACAAGGCCATGAGAGCCATTTTGCGCGTTTGCGTTTATTGGATCCGGAGCGCTTCTTTGATTACGACGCTTTTTTGGCCGAAGAAGAAGAATATCAGCCGTTAGCCGCCGCCGCCGAGAGCTTGCTTTCAGACGCGCCTTTAGATGCGGCAGCGATTGCTGGGCTTGCGCCTTTTATGGATGGATTGGATGAAACGGCGTTGCAAGATGCCAGCCAACGTAAGCAGCTATTAGCGCAACTATTAGACAGACACGGTACTGGGCGTTTGTTATTCCGTAATACCCGCCACTCCATTAAAGGTTTTCCGGATCGTGTGCTGCATTTGCATCCCCTGCCCTTACCCAGCCAATATAAAACCGCTATTAAAGTAGCGAACATGATGGGCTCTCAGCTCGACGTTACTCAACAGGCGTTACAAGCCTTGTATCCGGAAGAGATTTATCGCCAGTTTGAAGGTGATAATAATGCCTGGACCTTGTTCGATAGCCGTGTGGAATGGTTGTTGGAATTTACTAAAGCGCATCGTAATACCAAAATTTTGGTTATTACCGCCAAGGCTGGCGTGGCGTTAGCACTGGAAGAGGTGTTACGTACTAAAGAAGGTATTCGTGGTACCGTATTCCATGAAGGCATGAACTTGCTGGATCGCGATAAAGCCGCCGCTTATTTTGCCCAGCAAGAAGGCGGTGCTCAGGTAATGATTTGTTCGGAAATTGGCTCCGAAGGTCGTAACTTCCAGTTTGCTCATCAGTTAGTGTTGTTTGATTTACCGCTGAACCCCGACTTATTAGAGCAACGTATTGGCCGCTTGGACCGCATTGGTCAAGAGCACAATATCGATATTCATGTACCCTATTTAGAAGACACGGCGCAGGCTGCCCTCACTCAATGGTATCACCAAGGAATGGACGCCTTTAGTAAGCCTAACGCCGTAGGCCAGCCGGTATATCAGCAAACATCCAGCACCCTATTGGCTTTGCTGGCCGAACACGGTCAAGACCAAGACGGGCTAGCGCAATTAATTGAGCAAACCCGCGCCCTTACCCTAGAGCTAGAAAGCCACATGGAGCTAGGCCGAGATCGCTTGTTGGAGCTTAATTCCAGCGGCGTGATTTTGGACCGAGATTTAGCCGGTGAATTGAGAGCCGTGGATGAAGATCCCACCTTGGCTATTTTTGCTATCAAGTTGTTTGATGAAGTGGGCGTGCATCAAGACGACAAAGGCGAAAATGCGATAGTGCTGCACCCCAGCGAGCATATGTTAGTCTCCCACTTTCCGGGTTTACCGGAAGATGGCGCCAGCATTACCTTTGATCGTGACACAGCACTCAGTCGTGATGACCTGCAGTTACTGACCTGGGATCATCCCATGATCCGTGGCGGCATTGACTTGGTATTGGGCTCTGAGATTGGTACGACTTCGGTGGCCGTCCTAAAAAATAAGGCGCTGCCAGTGGGTACTCAGTTCTTAGAGCTGATCTTCGTTGCTGAGTCGGCACAAAACTCTCAGCTGTATCGTTTCTTGCCACCGGCGCCAATCCGCTTACTGTTAGATAAGAGCGGTAACGATCTAGCGGACAAGGTGACGTTTGAATCATTTGATCGCCAGCTTAGCCCTATTAATCGACATTTAGCCGGTAAGCTGGTGAATGCCTCGCAAACGATTATTCACCATTTGTTACAGCAAGCCGCACCCGTCGCCGAATTACAGATGCAGGTGTTAGTCGAGCAAGCACGCGAGCGTATGCATGCCTCTATTGGCCAAGAGCTAGCTCGTTTGCAGCAACTCGCCAAGGTGAACCCTAACGTACGCGAAAGTGAAATCAGCCATGTAGAAACGCTACTTGAAGAACTGGATGGTTTGCTGAACAACACCCGCTTAAAACTGGATGCGATTCGCTATATAGTCGTTAGCCACCAATAAGGACAAAACAGATGGCATTACTGCACTATGATCCGCCTATGGATCCCATGTTTGACGTTTTGTATCAAGACGATAGCGTGATTGTGTTGAATAAGCCCAGCGGCTTACTCAGCGTGCCGGGGCGGGATCCTATTCATTTTGATAGCTTATCACTGCGGGTGAGCCGGGTTTACCCGACCACCCAAGTGGTGCATCGTCTGGATATGGCCACCTCAGGCGTGATCGTAATGGCGCTGCATCGCAAGGCGCACGCGGAATTAAGCCGCCAGTTTCGCGAGCGAGAAACCGCTAAATGCTATTACGCTTGGGTGTACGGTAATCCTAAGCAAGATGCGGGCAGCATAGACTTGCCCTTGTGTTGCGACTGGCCGAATCGCCCACGACACATGGTGGATCATGAAAATGGCAAACCGGCGCTCACCCACTGGCGCTGTATACGCCGCCTCGAAGATCGCAGCTTAATTAAGTTGACGCCTATTACCGGCCGTTCTCATCAATTAAGGGTGCATATGAAGAGTTTAGGTCATGTGATTTTGGGAGATAACCTCTATGCCGAAGGTGAGGCGCTCACCATGGCACCACATTTGCAGCTACATGCGGCAGAGCTGGAGTTTCGCCACCCCAAAACCAAAGAGTGGTTAAAATTTACCGCTCCCGCACCCTTTGCCATCGAATGAAACAAATTCGCAGGCTGATCACAAACGTTGGCGCTCTTGCTCTGGCCTCTGTACTGATCTTGCCTGCGAGTCAGGCGCAAACTCGGATCCAATCTCAACTCAACTGGCCCGCCTTTGAACAATTTCAAGCGAGCAGCCAGCTGTTAAATTTTTCTGCCCACAGTGCGGCTCAGGGTCATTTACTTATTTGGCCCGAGCTTAATCAGGCTCACCTTTGGTTGCCGGTGGCGCGCTATTGGCAACAACGTAACTGGGAAGTGCGGCTGTTATTACCTGATACGGCACAACAGATGTTTGATGCCAGTAGCGAGCACCCCTCTCCCGCACAACAAGCTTGGTTGACGGAGCAATTAGACCGCCTAAGAGCACTGACTGAGACGAATGAAAGCTCAGACCAAGATGCTATTGCAGCGAATAATACAAATGCAGAGCAAGATACCGCACGCCCTGTGATCATGCTCACTCAAGGCAGTGCCGCCCTCTGGTATCAGCAATGGGTAGAAACAGAGCAACTTCCTGCTCCCCAAGCCTTGATTTTATTTGATGCGTTACCCAACGTACTAGCACAACAAAAAATGTTAGCCAGCAGTCTGGCGCGCAGCCCTTATCCCGTCTTAGATATTTACAGTCACCCCGACAGCCCACTGGCTTGGCACAATCAACAAAGACGTCAGCAACAGCTTAGCCATCGCGAAAAAACCGGTTACGTACTGCAGCGCTTTAATGGCCCTGAGCCCTTGAATAAGCAAATTGCAGGTTGGCTGGTGAGGCTAGGTTGGTTACCCCTGCCCCCTAGTGCCCCCCATTATTTACAGGAGCAACATAGTGAATCTGGTATTTCTCGACCAAGAAACGCTGCCAACCCAGGCCCAGCTGCGACGCCCTAATTTTGCTCACCATTGGCAAAGTTATGGCAATACGCTTCCTGAGCAAGTGACCACGCGCTTGGCGGAGGCGGACATTGTGCTGGTGAATAAAGTTAGCCTAACGGCAGACATGATAGCCCAGCTACCTCGCCTTAAACTGATAGCACTCGCCGCCACCGGCAGCGATAACCTGGATTTGACGGCCTGCCGAGATGCGGGCATAGCCGTGTGCAATGTACGGGACTACAGCAAAAGTTCGGTGCCCGAGCATGCGCTGTCTTTGATGATGGCGTTAAGCCGTAACTTACACGCTTATCGCAACTCGGTTGTGGATGGCCGTTGGCAACAAAGCGGCCAGTTTTGTTATTTTGACTATCCAGTACGCGACTTGCACGGCCAAACCCTAGGTTTGATTGGCTATGGCACCATTGCTAAAGATTTAGAGAAACTAGCTTTGGCGCTGGGCATGCAGGTAATGGTGGCAGCGCGCAAAGGCCAAACTCCGGCTGCGGGTCGCGTCCGCTTTGAGCAACTATTGGCACAAGCGGACATTATCAGCTTGCATTGCCCACTCAATGCCGACACTCGCCACTTAATTGCCGAGCCAGAATTTAAGCTGATGAAAGAGGACGCCATCTTGATTAATGTCGGTCGTGGCGGCTTGGTAGATGAAGCGGCGTTATTGCAGGCATTAGAGACAAAGCAAATTGGTGGGGCCGGTTTTGATGTGGTGACCGCTGAGCCACCGGCACCCGACAATCCTTTAATGCAAGCACTCGCCTGCCCAAACTTTATTTTAACGCCACACATTGCTTGGGCCAGTCACGACGCCATGCAACGCTTAGCAGATCAGTTAATCGATAACATAGAAGCCTTCGTGGCGGGTAAAGAGCAGAATAGACTGGTTTAAATACAGCTGGAAGCGGTCAGCTTGAAGCTGGAAGAAAAAACCTACTCTTAAAGACTAAACATGTTACAAAAAGCAAAAACCCGCTGTAGCTCTTAGGCTCACAACGGGTTTTTAGGGGTTAATATTATCTTTAACTTCTAGCTTACGGCTTTAAGCTATCGGTTATTTTATCTGGCGCACTGCTTTAATGGTTTCCCAGGCTGATTGTATGTCTTGGGCCTTTTCTTTGGCCAATTCCATCATCTCTTTGGGTAACCCCTGAGACATCAGCTTATCGGGATGATGCTTAGACATCTGGCGACGATAAGCACGTTTCACCTCTGTGTCATCGGCGGTTTCTGCCACTTCCAAAATTCGGTAAGCGTTGCGTAATCTATCCGCAGGTGGCGGTGCTTGATAACCACTGCGGGAATGACCCGAGCCGCCTTGGCGAAAATTGTGCAATTGCGCTTCGGCAAACGCCAATAATTGCTCAAGCTCGGTTTCTGAAAATCCCAGTTCATTGGCAATGGTCAGCAATAAAATTCGTTCGCTCGGCTGCAGCTCACCATCGGCGAAGGCCACCTGCAGTTGTACTTCCATAAAGAAGCGCAACAAGTTACGACTGTCTTTGACTCGCGCGCGAAAACGACGCAAGGTTTCTTTGAGTGGAAAATCGGCGCTTTTACCGGCGCGAAACGCCTCTTGCGCTCGATTACGCAGCTCACCTTGCAGGCGCATTTGCGTCATCAACTGCTCGGCTAAGCGGATCTCTTCGCTGGACACCTGACCACTCGACTTAGCTAGATGGCCCATGGTGGCAAAGGTGGCGTAGAGAAATTCGGCTTGAGCGTCTTTATTAAACAACCAAGCACTTGCCAGCTTCTTATCTAATAAATGCCCCAACCATAAGCCGATTAACGCGCCTGGGATACCGCCCAGTAAAGAACCAAAGAGTAAGCCGATAAGCTTGCCTTTAATGTGTGCCAACATAGCTTACTACCTCTAGCTTACTTAATGGTGATGACGTTGCAGAACAGATCGAAAGCGCACTGGCCACAAAAACCGCTGAACAGCAGCTAATATCCTAAACAGGATCCTAGATGAACGAGGGGCTAAGGCAGGCCATCTTGCAGGTCGATAGTGCTGGCCGCAAGAATGCTTTATCATAGCCCGTTACCATAAAGTAATGACACCCAAATCTCAACTAGCCCAGCGGGCGGTGTCGCCACCAGGAAGCGAGCGTCAACCCATGAAAAAACGGATTATCGGCTTACCCTTGCTGCTGCTTTCAGGCCTCACTCAGGCCCAAACAGAAACGCCAGAACCCGCAGCGCCCTCGGCTTTGCCTTTCAGCCGCTGCTTTAGCCATGTGCCTCTATTAGTGGACTCTGCCACTAATGATCCCAATGCGCCCATTAGCGTGACCGCTGATGTATTGGACGCGACCCGTGATGGCAAAATTATTTACCGTGGTCAGGTCGAAGTAGAGCAAGGCACGCAAAAATTTAACGCCGACCAAGTTGAGCTTGAGCAAACTAGCCGCGATGTGCTGGCCACGGGCAATATCCATTTGACCGATGGCACTATTAGCGTGGACAGCGATAAACAGTTGACCAGTAACTTAAACACCAAGAACACCGAGCTGGATGAAGCCAACTACCAATTTCACGGCGAGCCTGGCCGCGGCTTTGCTAAAAAAGTGCGCCTCAGCAATAACACCCAACAAGTCGATTTAAAGGGTGCCAGTTATACTACCTGCCCGCCCGATGGCGAGGTATGGAAATTAAAAGCCAGCTCGGTGAAAGTGGAGCAAGATGAAGTATTCGGTGAAGCTTGGAACGCCGTACTTTGGCTAGGCGATGTGCCGGTGTTTTACTTCCCTTATTTAAAGTTTCCCGTCAAAGACGAGCGTCAAAGCGGCTTTTTATATCCGAGCTTTAACTTTGGCGATAGAAACGGCACCGACATTAGCCTGCCCTATTACTGGAACATTGCAGAAAACTACGACGCCACTTTTACGCCTAGGTACATGGAAAAACGCGGTACCATGTCGCAGCTGGAATTTCGTTATCTGCCTATCGCCGGTCAAGATGGCACCTTTTACGGCGAGTATTTAGCCAGCGACGATAAGTTACTCAAAACCGAGTGGCAAGATGATCCCCGCTGGCTGGTGAATTGGCGCCATAATGCGCGCTTTGATGCCGCAGGACATTGGCGAGCTAATGTCGACTACACCAAAGTCGCCGGCTGGGATAATGCTTACTTTGATGATTTTTCACCACAGGTCGGCCAGTTAGTCGACGACCAGCTAATGCAGTCATTTAGCGGCGGTTATTATGACCGACACTGGCAAGTCACCACTGAGGTACGTGATTACCAAATTTTAAGACCAGAGCTAACGACTCAACCTTTCCAGCTCGCCCCTAGTGTGGCACTAACCAGCTATCAAGGCTTTGGTCGCTTTGACTTGGGCTTTGATGCCGAAGTCACGCAATTTAAAAACGATGCCGACCAAGTGTATGAAGCGACCCGCGTGCACGCTGAGCCCAAGTTAATCTATTCCATGGTGAACAAGCCAGGCGCGCAGCTAACCGCAGATATCGGCGCTTATTACACCCACTACGAGCAAGATATTCCTAAGAGTTTATCAAGCTACTATGGCGATCAAGATCCTAACGGACTCGGTTTTACCACTGCAGGGTTAGACAGCAATGTCGATCGCTTACTCCCACGCGCTCGCCTGAACGGCACCTTAGTATTCGACCGCGATACGCAGTGGTTTGCGCAAGATTTTACCCAAACCATAGAGCCGCAAGTCCAGTACCTGTATGTGCCCTTTAAAGACCAAGATAATATTGGTTTATACGACACTACCAGTATGCGCCAAGATTATTACAGCTTATTCAGCGACCGTCGTTTCGCCGGTCTGGATCGCATCAGTGATGCCAACCAAATTACCGGTGGTTTTACCAGTCGTGTCTATGATGCCGACAGTGTGGAGCGCCTGCGTTTAGCCATAGCGCAATCCTATAACTTTACCTCACCACGGGTGCGCTTATATCCCAGTGATGAGCCCGGTGAAATTAAACAGTCATTCTTAACCTTTGAGGGCGACCTCAACATAGACGGCAACTGGTTTGTCCATACCGAAGCACAGCAAGATACTAACAGCCACAGGTTGGCGGGCGGTAATATCACGCTGGAATACAACAACCAAGGCAAATTGGCTCAGGTGGGCTTTCGCCACTTGAATGCAGATTACTTTCCCGATGCCAGCTTAACGAATGACTTAAATCAATTGGGGGGGACTTTTTCTTGGCCGCTAACGCCTGATTGGCGCCTAATTGGTGGTCACTACCGAGATATTGAACTCAAACGTAATATCGATAGTCTGATTGGGGTGCGTTATGACTCTTGCTGCTGGGCGGTTAGCCTAGTGTGGGAGCAGGCACAAAGCCAAGAAAGATTGCTTAATCCAAATGAAGTAGAGCAAGAAACATTGATTGGACTCAGATTCGAGTTAAAAGGCTTTAGCTCATTTGGTACCGGTAACGGTGACTTCACGCCAGGTACCAACTTATTGCCTTACTATCGCCCTTTTAACCTCAATAACTAATTTTCATAGTGCACAGGACTTGTCATGAATAAAAGATGTAAACAATTACTGCTTGCCGCCAGTGTTGGCCTATTTGCAGCCAGTAGCCAAGCCGTTGAGCTGCTCGATAGCGTGGTGGCCGTGGTCGATAAAGACGTGGTGTTGGAAAGCCAGCTCACCGGTCTGGTGAATCAAGTTAAAAGTAGCGCCAACAGCGCAGGCCAAGCATTGCCCGATGAGCAAGCACTGCGCAAACAAGCATTAGAACGCTTGATCTTAGAAAGTTTACAGCTGCAATTAGCCGAACGTTTGGGGTTGCGCATTACTGACACCCAATTGGAGCAGGCCATTGTCAACGTGGCTCGTAGCCAAAATAAAAGTGTCGAGCAGTTACGCGCCGAAGCCAAGAGTGATGGGTTAAGCTACCCTCAGTTTCGTGAGCAGGTGCGCAACGAAATATTGCTAAGCGAATTGGCGCGTAATCAAGTGCGCCGTCGCATTAATATTTCTGACCAAGAAGTAAAGCAAGTGGTGCAGATGATGTCCGAGCAAGGGCAAAACCAAGGCCGCTATCGCGTAGGCAACATCTTATTGCCCTTACCCACAGAACCGAGCAATGAACAGTTGCGCCAAGCCAGCCAACAAGCTGACCAGCTAATTAAGCAACTAAAGCAAGGTGCTGATTTTAGAAAGCTGGCCATAGCGCACAGTGCCGGTCCTAAGGCGCTGGAAGGCGGCGATTGGGGACTACTCGGCATCAATGAAATGCCCTCGCTGTTTAGTGAAGCGGTGAAGAATCACGGTAAGGGTGATATTATTGGCCCGCTGCGCTCCGGTGCCGGCGTGCATATCTTAACGATTCTTGATATGGAAGCCTCAACTGCGCAAAGCGTACAAGCGGTGGAAGTGCGCGCACGCCATATCTTGCTTAAACCCTCGATTATACTGAGCGAAGAAAAGGCTCAAAACCAATTGGTTGGTTTTGCCGACTCAATTCGCAGCGGCAAAGCCACGCTGGCCCAGTTAGCCGAGCAATATTCTGAAGACCCAGGCTCCGCTATTCAAGGCGGCGACTTAGGTTGGTCCGCCCCTGAAGTCTATGTCAGTAGCTTTCGCGATGTAGTGTTACAGCTTAAGGTTGGCGAGCTCAGCGAGCCGTTTCGCTCCGAGCACGGCTGGCACCTAGTGCAGCTTGAAGATAAGCGCGTAGTGGACGCCACCGAGCAAGCAAGTGAACAAAAAGCCTATCAGCTTATTTTTAATCGTCGTTTTACGGAAGAAGTACAAACTTGGCTGGACGAGCTCAAAGATGAAGCCTATATCCGTATTGTCGACACCCAATTATCAAACGGTGAACTGTGATCTGTAAACGTATCGCGATAACCCCAGGCGAGCCCGCCGGCATAGGTCCTGATCTTATGCTGGCCTTGGCTACCCACGATTGGCCAGTAGAGTTAGTGGTGATTGCCGATCCTGAGCTTATCCAAAGCCGCGCTCAGGCCATGGGCAAGTCAGTAACCTTGCTCCCTTATAATCCCGCTCAGGCTCCGCAACCCCAGCGGGCCGGCACGCTGACCATAGCCTCGGTCAAACTGGCTAAGCCCGCCTTTCCTGGTGTGCTGGATGAAGCCAATGGTCTCTATGTGCTGGAAACCCTCAAGCGCGCGTCAGACGGCAACATGAGCGGCGAATTTGCCGCCGTGGTGACGGGTCCCGTGCACAAGGGCATTATCAATAAAGCCGGCGTGTCTTTTAGTGGTCACACCGAATTTTTTGCCCAACAAGCGAACGTGCCGGATGTGGTGATGTTACTGGCGGCACCGGGGTTAAGAGTGGCGCAAGTCACCACGCATATTCCGTTGGCTTACGTCGCCAAGGCCATTACCGAAGACCGCCTAACTAAGATTATTCGTATCTTAAACGCCGAGCTAAAGAGCAAATTTGGTCTACCTAAGCCACGTATTTATGTGTGCGGTTTAAACCCCCATGCCGGTGAAGACGGCCATTTAGGCCGTGAAGAGCTGGATATTATCAGCCCGACGCTGGACAAACTCAGAGCCGAGGGCATGGAGCTTATCGGGCCTGTTTCCGCCGATACGGCGTTTCAACCTAAATACATGACGGACGCGGATGCCTATTTGGCCATGTACCACGACCAAGGTCTACCGGTACTGAAATACATAGGTTTTGGCCAAGCGGTGAATATCACGCTGGGGCTACCCTTTATCCGCACCTCAGTGGATCACGGAACCGCCTTAGAGCTAGCCGGAACCGATAAAATCGATGCGGGCAGCATGCTGTGCGCGCTTAATCAAGCCATTGAAATGATAGAAAAACGCGATGAATAGTAAAGTACACCAAGGGCACAAAGCCCGTAAGCGCTTCGGCCAAAATTTCTTACACGACGACTATGTTATCGACCAAATTGTGGATGCCATTTATCCCACCGACGACTTTACCATGGTCGAAATTGGCCCAGGCTTGGGTGCCTTAACCGGTCCGGTGTGTGAGCGTATTGAGCGGCTCAACGTCGTCGAGCTTGACCGCGACTTGGCCGCCCGTTTGGCCACACATCCATTCTTAAAAGACAAACTCAATATTCATCAAGCAGACGCCATGAAATTTGATTTTACTCAGCTATTAGAGCCGGGTAAAAAGATGAAAATTTTCGGCAACTTGCCTTATAACATCTCCACTCAGCTGATGTTTCATCTGTTTGAATTTGCCGCTCACGTGCAAGACATGCACTTTATGCTGCAAAAAGAAGTGGTAAACCGCCTCGCGGCGGGTCCGGGTAGCAAAACCTACGGTCGTTTAAGTGTGATGGCGCAGTATTACTGCCAAGTCGTGCCCGTATTAGAAGTAGGTCCGGAAGCCTTTCAGCCGGCGCCTAAAGTCAACTCGGCGGTAGTAAAATTATTACCTTACGAAGTACCACCCTACCCTGCACAGGATATTGCTTGCCTGTCGCAGGTGACGGCCGATGCCTTTGGTAAGCGCCGTAAAACCATTCGTAATAGCTTGAGCCATCTGTTTAGCATAGAGCAACTGACGGAACTGGGGTTAGACCCAGGTGCGCGTCCGGAACAGCTCACGCTAGCGCAATATGTCACTCTGGCCAACGCCTTGGCCCAACGCAAGGAATAAGCTATGACTCTCGGCGATACTCATGTTACGGATAGACGCATTACGGATATTCGCATTACCACAGTACCTCGCTACTTAGCCGAGCACTCAGCACCCGATGAGCATAACTATGTGTTTGCTTATACCATTACCATCGCAAACCTCAGTTCAGAAAGTGTACAACTACTGAGTCGCCGCTGGTTAATAACGGATGCCAACGGCAAAATAATCGAGGTAGAAGGCAGTGGTGTAGTGGGCGAACAGCCCGATATAGCGCCGGGAGCCGCATTTACTTATACCAGCGGTGTGAACTTAGCCACACCGCTGGGGGTCATGGAAGGTAGCTATCACTTTATTGCAGCAGATGGCCGCGAGTTTGATGCGCCTATCGCGCCGTTTCGCCTCTCTCTCCCTAACCTGATTAACTAATGGCCACCTATATTATTGGCGACTTGCAAGGTTGTCTGGCTGAGCTTGACACCTTGCTTAATGAGGTGGCCTTTCGGCCTTCTCGTGATCAACTCTGGCTCACCGGTGACCTAGTGGCTCGAGGTCCCGACTCACTCGGTTGTCTGCGCCGCGTGATGGCCTTAGGTAATGCCGCCACCACTGTATTGGGTAATCATGACTTACACCTGTTAGCCGTCGCCAATGGTATTGGTAGTCCTAAGTCTGCCGATAAGATAATGCCTGTGCTTAACGCGGCCGACAGCAGCGATTTATTGTATTGGTTACGCCAACAGCCGCTCTTGGCTGAATATAAAGCGCCCAAATATCGAGCCGCCGCTGCTCCCTCGCTTAACACGCCAGCCATATCAGGCTTCGTGATGACCCACGCCGGTATTCCACCACAGTGGAATATCGAGCAAGCCAGAATTGCGGCGCGCAGCGCCGAAGCCGAGTTACGCTCAGCCAATTATAAAGAGCGCTTGGCACAGATGTATGGCAATTTTCCAGATTTTTGGCAGCCGGACTTAACGGCGGTTGAGCAATTGCGCTTTACCATCAACGCCTTTACCCGCATGCGCTTTTGCCATAGCGACGGTCGACTCGACTTCAAGCATAACGGCGCAGCTAGCGACGCACCTGATGAATTGCTACCTTGGTTTAACTTACGCCAAGATCACCAAGATCCAGCGCTGATCTTCGGCCATTGGGCAGCATTAGAGGGCGAGTGTGAGGTGCAAGATATTTATGCCCTAGATACGGGCTGTGTGTGGGGTGGCAGTATGACGTTATTGTGCTGGGAAACCGGAGAGCGTATCAGCACGCCCTGCCCGTTATACGCGTGAAGCGTGAAGCGTGAAGCGTGAAGCGTGAAGCGTGAAGCGTGAAGCGTGAAGCGTGAAGCGTGAAGCGTGAAGCGAAAAGAATAGAGCATAAGAAATAAGACAGTAATAAAAGTGAAGGGTGAGAGGGAAACATCTAATCTGCAAACGCAGCTTTCCTCCTCACTCTTTACCCTTCACGCCTTACACTCGTTTATATACCTGAAACCGACAGTCATATGCATTATGCTCATCACGAATGCGCAATTGCTCAGACGTTAACTGCCAATGGTTTGCCTGAAACGGGAAGTAGGTATCACCCTCGATCTCCGCTTCAATCTGGGTCAGGTATAGGCGCTGGCTTAACGGCAAAAATGCCTGATACAGCTGGCCGCCGCCCATCACCATCACCTCTGCCTCATCGGCTAATAACGCCAACGCCGCCTCAGGCGATGGCACTACTTCTGTACCAATTGGCGCCTCAATTAAGCTTTTGCTGACGATAATATTGCGCCGTCCCGGCAAGGCGCGGCCGATAGAGTTAAAAGTGTTACGCCCCATCACTATCGGCTTACCCAGCGTGGTCTGCTTAAAGTACGCCAAGTCGGCAGGCAAATGCCAAGGCATGGCATTGTCTTTACCAATCACGCCATTGCGCGTCATGGCCACTATCATGGCCACTATCATGACTTATTCACGCGTATAGATAACATGACCGTCATCTTCTTCATCGTCCCAGTCTTCATCATCATCTTCGTCGTCAAAGTCGCTAGCCGCAGGCTTGGCATGCTCTTGCAGGGCGGTTTCGTGATAATCATCCCACTTGAAGTTCACCACTTCACGTGCATCTTCCAGCTCTTGTTGAGTGCGAGGATTTTCATCCAAGAAGTCCATCAAGGCTTCGGTCACTTCTTTGGTGCCATCTTTGCTGATAGCGGCGATACGAAATACCGGGCCTTGCCAATCTAAGCGCTCAATCACCCGATCAATAATGGCGTCAGCTTCTTCTTCTAGTACTAAGTCCAGCTTGTTAAACAGCAACCAGCGCGGCTTATTAGCCACTACTTCACTGTATTGCACTAGCTCATTGATAATGATCTCGGCGTTATCGGCAGGATCAGTTTCATCGGCGGGCAGTACGTCGACTATGTGTAACAACACACGACAACGCTCTAGGTGCTTCAAGAAGCGAATACCCAAGCCTGCGCCATCGGCGGCACCTTCAATCAAACCAGGAATATCGGCGACCACGAAGCTCTTATGGCCATCGCAACGCACCACACCTAAGTTAGGCGCGAGCGTCGTAAACGGATAATCCGCCACTTTTGGCTTAGCCGCAGACACGGCGCGAATAAAAGTCGACTTGCCGGCATTGGGTAAACCCAACATACCCACGTCTGCCAGCAGCAATAACTCCAGCACTAACTCACGAACTTCACCTGGCGTACCATTGGTTTTTTGGCGAGGTGCACGGTTAACCGAGCTTTTAAAGCGCGCATTACCCAAACCGTGAAAGCCGCCTTTGGCAACCAACAACTTCTGGCCGTTGCGCGTTAAATCACCGAGGATTTCGCCAGTCATTTCATCTTTAGCACGGGTGCCAACGGGTACCGTGATCACTAAATCTTGGCCACGCTTGCCGGTACAGTGACTGCTGCGGCCGTTCTCACCGCGCTCGGCGCGATGAAAGCGTTCAAAGTGATAGTCGATCAGCGTATTAAGGTTATCGTCGGCCAGCATGTATAAGTCGCCGCCATCGCCGCCATCGCCGCCATCAGGGCCACCATTGGGAATATATTTTTCACGGCGAAAACTCACACAGCCGTTACCACCATCACCGGCTTCAACCCGGATTTGTGCTTCATCAACAAATTTCATTACATTTTCTCCCATTCGTGCTCTGACTCCAGTGTATCTGGTTTCAGAACCGAACGTGCTTTTTATAAAGCAAAAAGCCCCGCCATTGGGCGGGGCTTTCTTAGTTCAGCTTTGATGCTTATTCAGCTTCAATGCTTACGAACTTACGGTTGTTCGGACCTTTAACTTCAAACTTCACTTTGCCAGAGGCAGTAGCGAATAAAGTGTGGTCTTTGCCCAAACCAACGTTGATGCCGGCGTGGAACTTGGTGCCGCGCTGACGAACGATGATGTTGCCCGCCAAGACACTTTCACCACCAAAACGCTTAACACCAAGACGTTTACTTTCTGAATCGCGACCGTTACGAGTTGAGCCGCCTGCTTTTTTCGATGCCATGGAACTGAACTCCTATATTAGGCGCTGATAGCTGTGATCTTAACTTCAGTGAACCACTGACGATGACCTTGCTGCTTGCGTGAGTGCTTACGACGACGGAACTTAACAATCTTGACTTTTTTGCCACGACCGTGAGCTACGACTTCAGCTGTTACTGTGCTACCGTCGATGTAAGGAACACCAACTGTAACATTTTCACCTTGAGCAACCATCAGCACTTTGTCGAATTCGACAGATGCGCCAGTTTCAACGTCTAATTTTTCAAGACGAATCACCAGACCTTCGGTTACACGGTGTTGTTTTCCGCCGCTTTGGATTACCGCGTACATGATTTTAACTCCGAATTATTGGCACTTTTACCATCAAAGGCGTGTGCACTAAAACTGTTCTACAATGGTCGCGTATTGTACGCAGATTGCGAGAGCGAGACAAGAGTGCAAGCATAAAAAAATCAGTCTTAAGTCACAAGCCGCCAAAGGCTGGCCTGGCGGCTTTATCCCTATGACAAATAGTGTAAAATCCCAGCATCACTGGCTTTTGATGGCATCGTTTGGCTGATAAATTTATGGTAAATATTAATAAAATAAAACAATTAACCGAGCAAGATATGCAATCGGTGAATGAGTTAATTAGCTCGCGACTGCAATCAGACGTGGCGCTCATTAATCAATTAGGCTTCTATATTGTGAGTGCTGGCGGCAAGCGAATGCGCCCTCAGCTCACGGTATTAGCGGCTCGCGCCTTAGGCTACGAAGGTGAGGCGCACGTAACCTTAGCGGCCATTGTTGAATTTATACATACCGCCACACTGTTGCATGATGATGTAGTGGATGAGTCTGATTTACGCCGCGGTCGAGATACCGCCAATGCCTTGTTTGGTAATGCGGCCAGCGTGCTAGTCGGCGACTTTCTCTATACCCGCGCTTTTCAAATGATGACTGAGCTGGATAACATGAAAATCATGAATATCTTAAGCGATGCCACCAACATTATCGCCGAAGGCGAAGTGTTACAGCTGATGAATTGCAACGATCCGGACACCACAGAAGACAGCTATCTGCAGGTGATTTACTGCAAAACCGCCAAACTGTTTGAAGCGGCCACTCGCTTGGCCGCCGTGCTTACGCATCAAGCGCCAGAAATCGAACAGGCGATGCTGGATTATGGCAAATACTTAGGTACCGCCTTTCAGCTGGTTGACGACATCATGGACTACAGCTCAGATAGCACAGACATGGGTAAAAACGTCGGTGACGACTTAAGCGAGGGTAAGCCTACCCTACCCCTGCTGCGGGCCATGGCGGTGGGTAATGCGGCGCAGCGGGAGCGCATTCGCGATGCCATCGCTAATCGCACCGGCATGAACCATCTCGACGAGATCATGGGCATCTTGGCTGACACTCAAGCCTTGGAATACAGCCAGCAAAAAGCCGAACAAGAAGCCGAAAAAGCCATCGCTAGTTTGAATATCTTGCCAGATTCTGAGCATAAGCAAGCTTTGATCGATCTTGCGCATATGGCAGTGCGACGCAGTCGCTAATGTGGCTTCGCCAGTGAGGTGTGAGGTGTGAGGTGTGAGGTGTGAGGTGAAAAATACCGAACCTTCAGACGTAGGTTTTTTATTTACGCCTCCCTTTTCACGCTTCACTCTCGTACAGAAACAAAAACGCCAGCTCTATGAGCTGGCGTTTTTTATATCGATAAACTCAAAATTTAGGCATCAAAAGGATGACGCAAAATTAGGGTTTCATCACGGTCAGGACCGGTAGAAATAATGTCTATCGGTACACCGGTAATATCTTCGATACGCTTGATGTAATTGCGCGCCGCTTGTGGCAAACCTTCTAAGGTGACCACACCCACTGTGTTCTCGCTCCAGCCTGGCATAGTTTCATACACAGGAGTCACAGTTTCATAATCTTCGGCGGCCATAGGTGGCACATCTTTCACTGAACCGTCAGGCATTTTATAGCCCACGCAGATCTTCAGCTCTTTAATGCCATCCAGCACATCCAATTTGGTCAAACAGAAACCAGAAATAGAGTTAACTTGAATAGCACGCTTAATGGCGACCAAGTCTAACCAACCGGTGCGACGTAAACGACCCGTAGTAGCGCCAAATTCATGGCCCACTGTACCTAGGTGTTTACCGTCTGCATCTAGCTTTTCTTTACCGTCGTAAAGCTCGGTAGGGAAAGGGCCTGAGCCTACGCGCGTGGTGTAGGCCTTGATGATGCCCAGCACATAATCGATGTAGCAAGGACCAAAACCTGAACCTGTGGCCACGCCACCGGCTGTGGTGTTAGACGAGGTTACAAACGGATAGGTACCGTGATCTATGTCTAGCAGCGTGCCTTGAGCACCCTCAAACATGATCTTTTCACCATTTTTACGGGCGGTGTCTAAGACACTAGTTACATCAATCACCATACTGGTCAGCAATTGTGCATACCCTTTGGCTTCTTCTAACACAGCTTCATAAGAAACCGCATCCACGCCATAGAAACCGGTTAACTGGAAGTTGTAATATTCTACAATCTCTTTCAGCTTAACGGCGAAGGTATCCATATTAGCCAAGTCACCTACGCGCAAGCCGCGACGAGCGACCTTGTCTTCGTAAGCTGGGCCTATGCCGCGCCCAGTAGTACCGATGGCATTAGCACCACGCGCAATTTCACGAGCTTGGTCCATGGCCACGTGGTACTGCAGGATTAAAGGACAGGCTTCGCTCAGTACCAAGCGCTCACGCACTGGGATACTGCTGGCTTCTAAACCGGCCATTTCCTTTAGCAAAGCTTCTGGCGATAACACTACGCCATTTGCAATGATGCAGGTGCAGTTATCGCGCAAAATACCTGATGGAATAAGGTGGAGAACGGTTTTTTTACCGTCGATTACCAGAGTGTGACCCGCATTGTGGCCACCTTGGTAACGTACCACATAACGGGCTTTGTTAGTCAGAAGGTCTACAACCTTCCCCTTTCCTTCGTCACCCCATTGGGTGCCAAGTACCACAACGTTTTGTCCCATTTTTCCTTTCACTAACGGTTAAGTTATTAAAAACCGAGTCTATCAAATTTTGACCAGAGTCGGAATATAGTAATGCCAATAAATAACCCGAGGCAGCAGTGCTGCATGCTGAGCCTTAGAAAAGAGAGCCACAGACAGACACTTACTACTGATTATCAGGGGTATTTAGTGACATAAAAAAGCCCGGCGAACCGGGCTTGGTTTGACGATAGCGACTTATTCGCTATTACTGAGCTTTCCCTGATGGGTCTTTCAGGAAGCGGAAGAAATCTCCTTCAGGCTTCAACACCATCAAGTCACCGCCCTGTTCAAAGCTCTTACGATAGGCTTCTAGGCTACGAATAAAGCTGAAAAAATCGGGATCAGCTGAATAGGCATCTGCATAAATCGTGGCCGCTGATGCATCACCTTCACCGCGCAAGGTACGACTATTACGCTGAGCGTCAGCAATCATAACGGTCACGTCACGATCAGCTTTAGCCTTGATAATTTCCGCCTGCTCACGGCCTTGAGATCTGTGCTCACGGGCCACAGCGGCACGTTCAGCACGCATACGCTGATAGATAGAAGTAGAGATCTCGGTCGGCAGGTTGATCTGCTTAATACGCACATCCACGACCTTAATACCTAAATCAGCAGACGACTCCAACTGGTTACGCAACGCCGCTTCCATGACTTCGCCCCGTTTACCGGATACGATTTCACGAATGGTCAAGTTACCAATTTCTGAACGCAGGCTGTTGTTAATACGACGGCGTAACAGGTTTTCTGCTTGCAGACGATTACCACCACCCGTGGCCAGATAATAGCTAGCAAAGTTGTCGATACGCCATTTCACATAGGAGTCGATGATTAAGTCTTTCTTCTCCGAGGTGATAAAGCGATCAGCCTGATCATCTAGCGTCTGTAAACGCGCATCTAGCTTGCGCACTTGATCTATCATCGGCACTTTAAAGTGCAGGCCTGGGCCATAAAGCGTAGGCAGCTCAGTACCTTGCTCACGTTTTACTTTGCCAAATTGCAGCACTATGCCGCGCTCGCCTTCCACTACCACGAATACCGAGGCATAAAAAACGATGGCAATCAGGGCAACAATAACCAATAAACCTTTTCTCATGGCTTAGTTTCTCCCTGTTGGACGAAGAGTGCCTTGCTCAGAACCGGATGTTGCTTGACCGCTATCTGAACCTGCTGCCTTTTGTAAGCCATTGATATAATCCGAGGTGATGATATTCGGATCTACCACAGTCTTACGAGTCGCGCTTTGCTCAACCAATTTGTCCAACGGCAGATACATCAGATTGCTGCTGCCTTCTGGGGTATCAACAATCACCTTGTTCACCTTGGAATAAATTTCTTCCATGGTCTCAAGATAAATACGTTGGCGCATCAACTCAGGCTGCTGCTGATATTGTGGTAACAACTGGCGGAATCGTGCCACTTCACCTTCGGCACGCAGTGCAATCTGCTCTTTATAACCTTCGGCTTCTTGTAACAGACGCTTGGCTTGGCCTCGAGCCTTAGGCCGAATTTCACGGTCATAGGCTTCGGCTTCACGAATAAAGCGTTGCTCATCTTCTTGCGCGGCTATCGCATCATCGAAGGCATCTTTCACTTCTTCTGGCGGGCGTGCCGGCAAAAAGTTCAGATCCACTATCGATAAACCCAGATTGTAAGGTTCAATAATGCTTTCGAGTAAGTCACGCGTTGCTTGACGCACACCATCACGGCCCGTGGTCAGCACATCGTCCATAGTGCTGTGCCCCACAACAAAGCGCAGTGCACTGTCGAGAGCCTGATGCAAACTGTCGTCGGCGTTGGTGACGTTAAACAGATAGTCGCGAGGTTCGATCACGCGATACTGCACTTCCATTTCCACTCGGACCAAGTTTTCGTCCTCCGTCAGCATAAAGCCGGACGCAGGTTGCGAGCGCACCGACTCCACATCCACCGGAAATACGCGATCGACAAAGGTCGCTTTCCAGCTTAAGCCAGGCTCTACGCTTTGGTAATAATTACCAAACCGCAACACCACACCACGCTGAGCTTCACCTATGGTATAGAAGCCACTCACGACCCATACTACCAAGGCGATAACTAAGCCGATGACGATAGCAAAAGAGCCCACACCGCCACCGTTACCGGTATCTGTGTTGCGGTTACCAAGTAAACCACCGAACTTATTTTTCAGGTTTCGAATTACCTGATCCAGATCTGGTGGGCCTTGTTGCTTACCGTTATTCCCCCAAGGGTCACGGTCTTTGCCACCATTTCCAGGCTCATTCCAAGCCATTTGTCTCTCCGTCTTTCTGATTTATAAAAGTAACTTTATCAAGCAATTCATCGCTTATAAAGCGCTCTAACGGCTCTTCTTCCTGTTTCAACAGACGCTGCCAATCTGCCTGCTGCAACCGAATATCTACTACAAACTCGCCCTGCTCACCAAAGGTCTCGCTAACCACGCCGTTTAACGCATATAGGCGACTGCGCAGTTTAGAGGCAGTGGCGGGCAAAATTAATCTATGCTCAACCAAGACGCCGGCCAGCAATTGGTTTAGCGCATCCAGCAAGTACTCGATGCCTTGATTTTTTTGCGCCGACAACCATACCGCACGCGGCATGCCAGCGTCATTCAACTCAATACGCGGCGGCGTGTCGTCTAACTTATCTATTTTGTTGAACACCATCAGCACCGGCACCTCGTCGGCTCCGATTTGCTTGAGTACCGAATTCACTTCGCCTATGTTGTCTTGCATTTGTTCGTCGGCGCAATCCACCACATGCAGCAATAAAGTCGCATCGCGGGTTTCTTGCAAGGTTGCCTTAAAGGCGGCAATTAAATCGTGCGGCAAATGGCGAATAAAGCCGACCGTATCCGCTAATACACAGCCGCCTGCATCGGGCAGCTCCAGCTTGCGCAAGGTAGGATCCAGCGTGGCAAACAACTGATCTGCCGCATACACGTCGGCATCGGTCAGCCGATTAAATAAAGTCGACTTGCCGGCGTTGGTGTAACCCACCAAGGAAATAGTCGCCGTCTCGGTGCGCTTACGCGCTCGGCGCCCTTGCTCCCGCTGGCGAGCCACCTTGTCCAGCCGTTGTTGGATCAGTTTAATGCGCTCCCGCAGTAAACGACGGTCGGTTTCTAGCTGCATTTCACCGGGTCCGCGCAAACCTATGCCGCCTTTCTGGCGACCCAACTCGGCGCGCCCGCCCACCAAACGGGTAGACAAATGACGAAGCTGGGCTAATTCTACTTGCAGCTTACCTTCATGGGTACGAGCGCGCTGGGCGAAAATATCTAAAATAAGCCCGGTGCGATTCAGCACTCGGCAGTTGATAATCCGCTCTAAGTTACGCTCTTGCGAGGCCGTCAACCTGTGGTTAAAAATCACCACATCCGCCTGCAGCATCTGCACCATGACCGCCAGCTCATCCACCTTACCCGAGCCAATAAATAATTTGGCTTGTGGCGAGGCCCTATTACCGGTCAATACCCCTAGCCGCGTAACGCCCGCAGAATCCACCAGTAATTCTAGCTCTTCAAGATCTTCGCGTTCTTTATCACTGTCAAAATTAATATGAACCAAAATGGCCGTTTCAGGGCTTTCATCACGCTCAAACAAGGTGCGTACTCCCTAATATGAAGTCGACATTAATGCCTAAGCAAAACACCGTTAGACGTACTTTAATCACACTCAATCTGACTGCTGCTCGCTCGTAGGCATATCAGCACTGACAATCGGCGTCATCTGTACAGGACGGGCAGGCACCACAGTAGAGATGGCGTGCTTATAGACCATTTGGCTGACGGTATTTTTAAGTAAGATAACGAATTGATCGAATGACTCTACTTGTCCTTGGAGCTTAATGCCATTGACCAGATAAATAGAGACCGGGACTCGCTCACGACGTAGCGCATTCAAAAATGGATCCTGCAAAGATTGTCCCTTAGCCATGATGTTGTCCTTATCGTTATGAGTATTGTTATTGTTGTCTATTGTTATTGGTCGTTATCTATCGCGTTATTGGTCGTTATTTGCGGCGCTGATCTCGGCTAGCACATCCTCCACCAAGGTTTGACTGTGAGTATCTAACCAACGCACCTCTGGCCAGCTTCTGAGCCACGTCAGTTGGCGCTTAGCGAGCTGACGGGTTGCGGCTTGGCCGCGCGCCACCATTTCATCATAGCCGACAACATTGCCAAGGTAATCCCACATTTGCCGATAGCCCACACAGCGAATAGACGGCAAGCCGGGGTGCAAATCGCCCCTGTCGTAAAGCGCTTGCACCTCTTGCTCAAAACCTGCGTCGAGCATTTGGAGAAAACGGGCATTAATACGGGCATGCAGCTCTGCGCGGTCATCAGGTGCAATGGCAAACTGTAACACTTTGTAAGGTAAGGGATCACCCTTATGCTGGGTTAATTCTGTTAGTGTGCGACCGGAAATGCGAAAAACCTCTAATGCTCGCGATATGCGCTGCGGATCATTAGGATGAATACGCGCCGCCGCCACCGGGTCTATTTCGGCTAATTCACGGTGCAGCGCCTCCCAGCCGTGTAGTTGGGCTTGTGCTTCAAGTTCGGTGCGGATTTCAGGGTTTGCGGCGGGCAAGGGTGATAGCCCTTCGAGTAAGGCTTTGAAATACAACATGGTGCCGCCCACTAACAGCGGAATACGCCCCCTTGCGGTGATCTCCGCCATGGCCGCCAAGGCGTCATTCCTAAAGTCCGCCGCCGAATAAGCCTCAAGAGGGTCAATTAGATCAATTAAACGATGCGGTGCCTGGTCTTGTTCCTCGGCTGTCGGCTTAGCGGTGCCAATATTCATGTCTTTATACACCAGCGCCGAGTCGACGCTGATCAGCTCACAGGGCAAGTGCCGACATAACTCCATAGCCAAACCGGTTTTACCGGACGCCGTGGGGCCCATTAAAAATATGGCGAGTGGCTTATTGCTCATGATTCCACCTATCTAATTGTTGCTCGACCGCTAACGGCTGCAAAAAAGTGCGCATGGCGGCGTTTGTGGCATCCAAAGCCAACTCCACTTGCAGTTGTTGCCACAAGGCCTGCGCCTCCGCCATCGACCAACGGCGGGCTTTGGTATGAGCAGGCGCGCAAAGCCACTGACAAAGCGCGCTCGGGGCCCGCGATTGCTGCAACTGGTTTAATAACTCAGGAAACAAGCGCGCTAAATCTGCGTGACGCAAAGGCTGAGGCACGCGAGTGAGAATAATGGTGTCTCCGCTGCCAGTTTTCAACTCCAAGCCTAACTTTTGCAATTGCGCTTGATGCTCACTCACGGCTTGCTGCTGTTGCGTATTTAGGCTGATGCGGATTGGCAATAACAGAGGTTGTGGCGTCAATCCTTGCTCCCACACCGCCAGCAAGGCGCGACCGTCCAGATAGGCGCGTGCGTAATTCAGCTCGCATAACCACAATTGCCCCTGATGCCAGACCACTAACGCCTGCTCTTTCACCAATTGCAGCGCCAAGCTATGTTCACTATTAAGCGGCTGAGTAGAAATAGGTGGCGCAGATAGCTCAGTCGGTGCTGATAAGGCGGATGCTGACAGGGCGTGTGCAGAGTGAGTTGGCGCAGAGTGAGTTGGTGCAGAGTGAGTTGGCGCAGACTGAGTTGATGCAGATAAGGTCGTTAACAAACCATCTATGCCAGCCCAAGCGCTGCGACTGATATTGCTGGGCGCGCTCTCCCGGGCCGAGCCTTCGCGTGCCGCACCACCATAGCCATGGCGCGGCGCTTGATAGCGTAACGGCTCAGCAGCATCCTTGATGTGGCTTGCCTGAGTCGTATCGACTCGGGGACCATAATCGGGATTGATGGCCTTAGTTGCCGTCACACACACCGCAGGATCCAGGGTGGCAACCGGCTCTGCCAGCAGGCTTGGCGCCTGCTCCAGGGCTTGGGCCAACACTTGATAAATAAAGTCATGCACTAAGCGCGCTTGGTGAAAACGCACCTCGTGTTTCGCCGGATGCACGTTCACATCCACCTCGCTGGCGTCCAGCTCCAAATACAAGACGAAGGCGCCGTGGCTGTCTGTCGCTAAACGTTCGCCGTAAGCTTGGCGCACCGCATGATTAAGCAACTTGTCGCGCATCATGCGCCCATTCACATAAGTATATTGCACATCAGGCTGACTTCTCGCCCCTTCTGGCGCCACCAACCAACCCCATAAACGCAAACCATGCTGCTCACAGTCGACTTTAATTGCTGCTTGCATAAAGGGGGTACCACAAATGGCCGCTAGCCGTTTGTCTTGTTGAGAGGGCAGTCGTGCGGCGCGATATTGGCGCACTTGCTTACCGTTATGGCGTAACACCCAGTCCACGTCGAAACGACTAAGCGCCATGCGGCGTATCAGCTCATCAATATGGGTAAATTCGGTTTTTTCGGTGCGCATAAACTTGCGCCGGGCGGGAGTATTAAAAAATAAGTCGCTGACTTCCAGCGTGGTGCCTGTGGGGTGCGAGGCAGGTATTAGCTTCACCTCCATATCTCGCCCTTCGGCCATAGCCTGCCAAGCCTCGTTTTGCTCGGCCGTTTTTGAGGTCAGGGTGAGCCGAGAAACAGAGCTAATCGAGGCCAGCGCTTCACCGCGAAAGCCCAGGCTCATGATGCATTCAAGATCTTCCAAGGTGCTGACTTTAGAGGTGGCATGGCGCGACAGCGCCAGCGCCAGCTCCTCTTTATTGATGCCGGCGCCATTATCGCGAATACGAATTAGCTTAGCGCCGCCCTTATCGATGTCCACCTCGATGCGCGTCGCACCCGCGTCCAAGCTATTTTCAATCAGCTCTTTCACCACAGAGGCGGGTCGCTCGACCACTTCACCGGCGGAAATTTGGTTGGCAAGGCGCGCCGGCAGGATCCGAATCGCCATCTCAGCTCCCCGGAATATTCAATACTTGCCCGATGCGTACCGTGTCAGACTGCATGCCGTTATGCCCTTTCAAACGGCTCATGCTCACCCCATAGCGCTGGGCGATCAGCGATAAGCTTTCACCGCTGCGCACCGTATGCTTTTGTGCCGAGCCCTTAGGCTGAGATTGATTGGCCATCATGGTGCCGCTGGGCGGATTTTGTCGGTAATAGGATTTAACGCCATTAAACACCGCTTGCGCCACCTTCTGCTGGTGCCCGGCGGTTAATAACAGCCGCTCTTCTTCTGGATTAGAGATAAAGCCCGCTTCGATTAACAAGGAGGGAATATCCGGGGATTTCAACACCGCTAGGCTGGCATGCTCGGGCTTGGCCTTGTGCAAGCGCACCACCTTGCCCATGGCACTTAAAATATGCTCACTGATGGCATAACTGTCGGCGCGAGACTTATCCATCGACAAGTCGAGGAAGGTGCGCGTTAAATACGGATTACCATCGGTTTGAGAAATCACCTCGCCCACGCCGCCCAACAACTCAGATTGGCGTTCTTGCTTCTCTAACCAGCCAGCCATTTCGCGATTGGCACGATTCGACGACAGCACCCATACAGAAGCGCCACGCGGGCCGCTATTGGCCACGCTATCCGCATGAATAGACAGCAACAAGTCGGCACGTCCGCGGCGCGCAATCTCAGATCTTTGGTTGAGGTTTACAAAATAATCACCGGTACGGGTCATTACGGCGCGCATACCCGGCTCTTTATTGATCAAATCTGCCAAACGTCGTGAGATGGCCAAAGTAATGTGCTTTTCACGGTTTTTCTTCGGCCCTATGGCACCGGGATCTTCGCCGCCGTGACCCGCATCAATGGCGATCACCACTTGCTTTTGGCCGGTAGGTGCCACATTGCGCCCCCCTTGCTGTGGCTGAGGGAGCACGGCAGGCGGCGTCTGCGCGTGGGATTGCCCTTGAGGGACTCTGGCATATGGCAAATCAATCACCAAGCGATGGCCATAGTCACCGGCCGGCGTTAGTGGAAACACCACAGGTTTAACCGAGCTTTTTAGCTCAAACACCAACCGATAGTGCCCGGGTACCTCGGGCTTGCTGTCGCGGATACGGGTGATCAAGGGGCTTTTATTCTGCAATGACGCAAAGTTAAAGCTGTTTTGAGTCTGCTTCAGATCCACCACCAAACGGTGCGGGTTTTGCAGCGTAAAATACTCGTAGCCCGGGGTTGAGCTCACGTCGAGCACCACGCGGGTATTGTCTGGCGAGGGCCAGATGCGAATGCTTTGTAACTGATTTGCCCAAGCGCAGGTGCTGGCAAAAAAACAGAGTAATATCAGTAGCGCTCTCATGCAGATAGTTTCTCCAATAACGCCACGCCAACCGGCGTATGAGCGGACAGCAACGCCAGACGTGCCAGTCCCTCGTAGCGCAGCGTAATTTCAAGATCTGGCGCGGGCAATAGGCCATGGCCACGCTCTGGCCATTCCACTAAGCACACGCTATCGGGTGTAAAATAATCACGAATGCCCATAAACTCCAGCTCTTCTGGATCGGCTAAACGATATAAATCAAAGTGATATACCTGCCAGCCCGCCACTTGATAGGGCTCCACTAGCGTATAGGTGGGACTTTTTACCTTACCGGTATGGCCCAGCGCTTGGATCACGCCACGACTGAGCGTGGTTTTACCCGCACCAAGATCACCGTGCAAAAAAATAACCGAGGCTTGACTAAAAGACAGCGCCAGCTTAGCGCCTAGCGCCAGCGTCTGCTCTTCATCCGCCAGGGGCAGTTGTAGCGTGTGTGTCGTCATATTCATCATCTTGATTAATCAGCTGTCTCAATGGTAAAAATAAATCCGCGGCCAGCATGCCAAGCCTACCTTGGCTTGCCGCCACATCAGCGGCGAGTGCGTGCAAGCAAACGCCTAAAGAAGCCGCATTAAAGGGCGTTAAACCTTGAGCCATAAGGGCGCCTATGATACCAGATAACACATCGCCCATCCCACCTGAGGCCATGCCATTATTGCCATAATGACATAATCTGACATGGCACTCATCCGCAATCAAACTGCCGGCGCCTTTTAATATCACAACACCGCCATATTGTTGCTGTATAGCGCGTACCGCGGCCAGCCTGTCCGCCTCAATGTTGGCAACTGTGCAGCCCAATAAGCGCGCCGCTTCCCCACTATGAGGCGTTAATATCCAAGGCCGAGACGCCGCCAAAGATGGATGGTTAACTAACCACCCTTTACTTAAAAACCACAGTCCATCTGCATCTATCACCATGGGCTTATTGGACTGCATAGCGGCATTAAATAACGCCTCAGACCAATCATCACGGCCAAGCCCGGGCCCTAGCACTAAGGTAGAGGCCCAGTCAGCGTCATTAAAACAAGAGCCGTTAACATCAGAAAAGCTGGCCGTCATCAACTCAGGGCGCGTCAAATTCAAGCTCGCTTGATGATCGGGATGACTGAGCAAGCGCACCAAACCAGCACCACAGCGCAACGCCGCCTCGCCTGCCAGCCGAATGGCACCACCCATACCGAGATGACCGCCAATCACTAACAGCCGCCCCGCTTCGCCTTTATGGGCGCCCACGCGGCGTTTGGGCAATAAGCCCCGCATATGCGGCCACTGCATCAGGCTCGCGACTGGCTGCTGCACAGTGCCAAGCTCTATACCTAAATTTGCTAATACTAAACGCCCCACCACATCGGGGCCACGGCCAGTCACTAAGCCAAATTTTAAGCCAATCATGCATACCGTGAGTTCAGCCTGCACGGCTATCGTTAAAATCTGGCCGGTGTCGGCGCACAACCCCGAGGGCACGTCTATGGCCAACACGGGAGCCTGAGCTTGATTGATAAAGTGAACATGGCGCGCAAAATCAGAACGCACGGTGCCAGTTAAGCCGGTACCTAATAAGGCATCGATAATTAAATCCGGCTTGGGCTGAGCGTGAGTTTGCTGCTCTATCTCTACCAAGGAGCCGATCAAGCCGCCCTGTGCCAGATAGGTATCACGCGCGCTAGCCGCATCGCCGCTTAACCGCGCCGCATCACCAACTTGTATCACACGCACCGAGATACCGGCGCTCAGTGCCAACCGTGCCACTATATAACCATCACCGGCATTATTGCCGCCGCCGGTAAAGATCCACCAACAAGATGTGTTTGGCCAAGTAAGTTGTGCCTGCTCGAATACCGCAGCGCCGGCGCGCGCCATCAGCTCAAACAAGCTGATACCCGCAGCCATCGCCGCTTGGCGTTCTAAGATGCGGATCTGCTCCGAGCGCCACAGGGATTGTGTTAGACTGTGGGACTTTTCCAGACTCATAATTTCCATCATCTTTCCCTATTTATGATAAGCCAGACCGAGTTTATGACCAGCCAGCGCAAGTTTATGAAAGGCAACAGCAAGCTATGACCACCCCAGATTTTGAGACGTTAGCCAACGACATCAAGCTGTGGGCCGCAGAGCTGGGCTTTAGCCAAGTGGGCATTACCGATACCGACTTAACTGAGCATGAACCTACACTTGCCGATTGGCTGGCTAAGGGCTATCACGGCGACATGGAATATATGGCGCGCCATGGCATGATGCGTGCCCGCCCTCATGAGCTGCTGCCGGGCACACTGCGGGTGATTTCGGTGCGCATGAATTATCTGCCCGAACAAGCCGCCATTGCCCATGTATTAAGTAACCCTCAGCTTGGCTATATCAGCCGTTATGCACTGGGTCGCGATTATCATAAGCTGATGCGCCAACGCTTAAAGAAATTGTCCGATCGCATCGAGCAAGCAGCAGCCGAATTAATGGCCCGCCCCTTCGTTGATTCGGCCCCCATATTAGAGCGCCCCTTGGCCAAAAATGCAGGATTGGGCTGGGTGGGTAAGCACTCCTTGCTCATTAATCATCAGCAAGGCTCATTTTTCTTTCTCGGTGAATTACTGATCAATTTACCGCTGCCTATGGATGCTCCCTTAACAGAAGAAGGCTGTGGCAAGTGCGTGGCCTGCATTACCGCCTGCCCCACCGGCGCCATAGTCGAGCCTTATGTGGTGGACGCGCGGCGCTGTATTTCTTATCTCACCATAGAACAAGATGGCCCCATACCGCTGGAGCTGCGCCCGTTAATGGGTAATCGCATTTATGGCTGTGACGACTGCCAGCTAATCTGCCCTTGGAATAAGTTTACCAAAGCCAGCCAAGAGCCGGACTTTGCCGCCCGCGATAATCTGCATGCGCCTGAGTTACTGGCCTTATTCGATTGGGATGAGGATTACTTTCTTAAGCAAACCGAAGGCAGCCCCATTCGCCGTATTGGCCATCGCCGTTGGTTGCGTAATATTGCCGTGGCACTGGGCAACGCGCCCGTGAGCCCAAGCATTATCTTAGCCCTCGAACAAAAGCGGCAACAAGAGGGAGTCGATGATATGGTGCTAGAGCACATAGAGTGGGCCTTAGAGCAACAAATGATAGGCTTGGCCAAAGTAGGCCGCAAAACGGAGCGCTTGATCCGCGCCGTCGACAAAGGCATGCCCAGCCATGCGCGTTTTACAGAGCTCAAATAACTCATCCCCACGCTCAAATGTGCTGAGCAACGACACGGTTTTCTCTTCTATGCTTGAGCTAAAGGTTTCAATTAAGAGCTGAAACGAGAGGAGTGAGCAGATGTCTTTTCATTTAGAGCGCCGCACTCTGTATACCTTATTGTGTGACTACATGGCCCATTACGGTCAGCTGATTAATAACAATGAGCAGTTACGAGTGGCACTCACCAATACTGAAGAGCTGATCGACTTTGCCTTATACAAAGCAGACATCGCCATTGATGTGGATGCGGCTAAGCGTATTAGCCTAGTGGGCTTGGCCTGGTTAGATTATGCCAAGCGCCATCCCGATAACCCTGAAGGCTATGCTGATACAGCAAAGACAGAGTTAGAAAGCACAGTGACGCCTTAACCTAAAATAGCGCAGAATATTTTTCTGAAAAACAGCCATAAAAAAACCGACCCTAAGGTCGGTTTTTTTATATTTGGAGCGGGAAACGAGATTCGAACTCGCGACCCCAACCTTGGCAAGGTTGTGCTCTACCACTGAGCTATTCCCG
>NZ_JBGQOP010000031.1:0-29312 GCF_052119705.1 Oceanisphaera sp. W20_SRM_FM3
TAACGCCGCCAACACAGGCGAGCGTCAGCGAGTCCAGCCAGCTTGCTGGCGTTTGTGATTGGCCTTGTTATGAGCTTCAAACTAACAACTCACATAGGTGGCCTGTTAATTCCACTCGTCTGTATTCGAATCATTGGCCACATATTTATGAAACAAAAGCCGTGGTCAGTGCTGCACAAAAACGCTCTTCTTACCGTGCGACTGGTAAAAGGGCGATTCTGACAAACTAATTTTACTTTGGCATCGGTGCCTTCTCACAAACTCCAAACGCGAACTTTTTGAGTGTAGAGTTCAGACCAAAAGCTAATCAATTAACATGGATGACCTATTAGTTTCTTTTTCTTTGGGAAAGCTTGTCGGTTTGCAGCGGGCTTTGCGCGAATAGCGTTTCGAACAGGTTCATGGGATTTTCGCTTTTACCCTCCGCTTGGTGCGTGAGATAGTTGAAATCCAGGTTTATTTTTGACTCCAGATCGCTGGCATAATTTTGTGGATATTGCGCTTGCTCGATCGCGGGCAGCTCCTTGAAATGGTCAAGGACGGCGCTGAAGAAATTGGTCATTTTCCCCGTCCGGTTATATTCATCCATGGCTTGGGCTGCGACTTTGACACGCCAAACCTGTTCCCTATCATACGATTCATAGTAAGCCGCTCTACGTTCATTAACGGTGTAGTTTCCGCTGTCGTCATAGATGATGTGGGACAGTTGTTCTGTCGACAGGCTACCAAAAGGGTTTTTCACCGATCTGCTGCCGCTGTCTGAACTAGTGACGAATTCCGTTGCTTGCTTGGCTCTTGCTAACAACTCTGGATCGTCAGTCTTAGGAACCTCGTTGTTGTGCTTGGCTTTGTTAGCTTGGTAGGCGTCACCAATTATTTGATCTATCAAAGAGTTCGCCTTGCCGGCCAATTCTGAACGGCTGAGCGTTGTGTCCCGAGCCTCTGCACGGCTGGCACTGTCCGCCAGTTGGCTGGCTAGCGTGGAAATCGTCAGCGTGCCGCCGCCTTGGGTGCCCGATGCGCCCTGATTTTTCGAGGCGTCAGAAACAGGCTCTGTCGCCGAAGCTGCCTTGAACGCCACTGCGTTGCCTGTTTGGGCAGTGGAATACGCATTAATAGAACCGACCATAATTGCCCCCGTGAACCTAAAGTTTTTGGATCCAAACTAACCCTATCATGATGAAGCTAATAAGCCATCAGGTTAAAATAAGCCCATAGTAATTAAATAAACTCCGCGCTGGCAGATTGCCGACTCATAACGCTTGAGCCAAGCGGCGCGAGGTACGAGCGTCCGACTTGGGCGACTTGTTAACTTGGCGAGCTGCTGATGCTTCTTGAGCACAGCGAACCAAGGCAAAAAGTGACACCTGCCAACCGAACAAGAAGGCTGCAAGTTATCACCTACGATTACCAACGGCACCAAGACAAAGCTAAAAACTTAAATCGATGTATGAACTCCAGGCCGCAAGCAAAGCTACCTGCAAACTTTATTGCTACCAACTGATTAAAGGCCTAAACCAAACGAGCCAGTTAACGCTGCCAACACAGGCGAGCGGCAGCGAGTCCAGCCAGCTTGCTGGCGTTTGTGATTGGCCTTGTTATGAGTTTCAAGAAAACAACTAACATGGATGGCCCGTTAGTTGTTGCTCCTTTGGGATTTATATTTACTAGCATCTGGCGATTACAACTAAGTTATTGACTTTCCCATTTTCTCCATCAACTCAATTAATTTGCTATCTCCTTGAACCCGCTCGTTCATCTGCTGGCGAAGCGATTCACTAAAGTTCTTATCAAGAATAGTTGCCTTATAATGAGCCTCAACCCCTCTGATGCCGTTGGCATCTAATATCGCTTGGTAGTGTTCTTGAACACGATCAGCATACTCAATGCGCTCACTCATTGACGTTGACGCAGCTTGAGGATATTTCTCTGCAAACCAATCCGCTCCTATGCCTAATGTTCCGGTAGCTTCGAACATATAGTCTGCCTGCCAACTTGGCATCTGGTACATTTCTAGGGGATGAGCACCCGATGCAATATTTGTCACATTTGGTATCACTCCCTCGTAAGCAGCTTGTTTGCCTACACTCGATATGTTGACGCTATCCACACTATTGCCCTGATTTACCTGAGGAGGCTTTGCGTTATTAGTGCTATTAGTCTTACTTTCATATGCGGCATTCACCGCAGAGTGCGTATTACCGATCAACATGAGCTTCTCCTTGTGGTTTTAACTTGTATTCCTACTAACCCAAACACTACTAATGCAAAAATTAAGCCAGCTTATAATATTGCATACTTTGGAACATTTACAATTCCAGTGAAATCGTCTAGGAAGTACGTTTAACTTAGGTTATGAGGAAAAATAGCTGTCCTGTTTACTCGATTGAATTGTAGTGGCCAAGTAAAATTGGCCACTACAATTAGTTACTGAATCGATGAAAACGGAAAGCCTTGACAGTCATCGGCAAAACTTTGCCGCTACATGCATACTAATGTTCAAAAGATGCCGAACAGAGATCTCAAACCTTGGCAGCCAAAGATAAGTACATTTGCACACTTCCCGACAGCCGATGCCGAGGTTGCCCTTTGCTCTACCATTTCAGCTTGCACAGCTCGGTGATAATTCTAAAAATTGACTCCGAAACTGGCTGATTACCGACTCATAACGCCGCAAACACAGGCGAGCGTCAGCGAGTCCAGCCAGCTTGCTGGCGTTTGTGATTGGCCTTGTTATAAGTTTTAATGACTACTATTTATACGGATACTCTGGATCATCGGGAGTGTCTATAACCGCATGCTGCTTGATTAACTCTGTACTTTCAGCAGAAGTAGAAATCATAGAAAGTGCGTGACCCAGCATATGCCTAGACTCTTCATTTAACGCTGCAAGCCTCTCAATTTCTTCTGACATTTCTTTACTAGCCCTGCGGTGATAGAGCTCGGCAACAATTAAATAAATAATTGCACCGATTACCGCGCCGATTATTATTTCGATCAACTTAAATCTCCATTACTACCGAAAAACACTCAAGACTTATAACGCCGCAATCACGCGCTTGTCGCGTGCATTGCCTTGTTAATTTTGATTTCCATAGGCTGATAAGCCAGACCATCCGACTCACTTGCTTCGCCTTTGCACTCGAACCCGTACTTTTCATACGCGGGTACTGAAGACAGGGATGCACTAACTGTAATAGTTTCAACCTCCGCATAATTTATGGCTGATGAAAGCAGTTTCTTACCAATACCTTCTTTCTGACGGTCAGGAATTATAAAAAGCATTGCAACATGACGGCCTTCCTTAAGTTCGATGACGCCCTCAATTTGTCCATTGTCTTCTGCGACCAGCATCAAGTTGTCGCCCTTCATCCTTTCAAGAAAGGAATTACTCGCAGCAATTTTCGAAAAGGTTGAAACCCCTTCATCAGATAATGCGTCCGCAACAGAATGTAAAAAAGAATTCATACAGGTTGCACTTACAGCTTCAAGGTCTTTCACTTCCATTTTCCTGACGATCATTGATATCCTGCTAGAAATTAACGCCGCCAACACAGGCGAGCGTAGCGAGTCCAGCCAGCTTGCTGGCGTTTGTGATTGGCCTTGTTATGAGCTTAAGTAAAAGTAAGAACTCACCAGCTTAACTCCGTGAGTATCAGGTGAAACACGTTCCGTCGCTGCCAATATTGGATGAAGCACGCTGAATGTTCAACGAGATGCCCGACAGAGATTTTGAATGTTGAGTACCATAGCTAAATACCTTGCTCGGTTCTCCGAGAGGCGATTCCAGTGTCACTCTTTTACTCCGCCATTTCAGCCAGCTCGGTGATAACGCTATAAATTGACTCCGTGCTTGGCTGATTGCTGACTCATAACGCATTACTAATGGGCTGCCGCAGCGCAGCGTAGGCAGTCCCGTGGAGACCACGCTGTTTGTGGCCGTAACGAAATTTAGTAACTTGTTATGTGACATTTAATGCTTAGCAATTGTTGAATGATGAATAACCCAATAGGCTAAAGCAACAAATATACCACCAACTAAAACAGCTAAAGACCACAACCAAGAATTTACAAACGCCAGAGATCCATGCTCTCTTTGCAATCTGTTGGCGTCGTTGAATACTGCAGCACTGAAAGCAAGATGAACTAAGATAGCACCTATAATTGGCAAGATATTCCACATTAAGCCAAAAACCATTACTTGTTCTGAGTTTAAATTATTAAAATAAAAATCCATTAAGATACCCTTTTTTAAAGATCAGCTTGATGCTGAAATCACATAACGCCGCCAACACAGGCGAGCGTCAGCGAGTCCAGCCAGCTTGCTGGCGTTTGTGATTGGCCTTGTTAGGCCTTTTGTTCATTTTCAACCGCAAAATTCTTTATCACACCAAAATAGGCCGGTAAAGCTAACAATAACCCACCAAAGCCACCAGCTAAAACCTGTTCTAAAAGTGACGCTGAGCTTTTTCCTATGATGTCTAAACCAAAACTTATGCCTATTAAAAATGGAAGGCCAGATATTAGCGTGATATTTAATAAAAACAAAAAGAACCAAAACTTATTTCCGTTGTTCCTTAGTTCTTGTTGTGCGGCATAAATAAATCCAATTATAAAAAATAGCGAAAAGGCCGAAAACAAGCCTATAATTGCAGAAACAAACCAGTGGATATTAAATTGCTCCTGAGTGACATAGAATGTGTAGCCAAAGGCAAGAACAAAAGGGCTATATATCATACTCAGAATAAATACTCGGAAGGTAAACCCAATTAACCCACCCATTAACCCACCGACAGCTGCAGCTTCGGCTTGCTCCCTTGTTCTATAGTTACTCATATTAAACACCTCTAGTTTATTGTATTGATGCCCTAACGCCGCCAACACAGGCGAGCGTAGCGAGTCCAGCCAGCTTGCTGGCGTTTGTGATTGGCCTTGTTATGAGCTTAAGTAAAAGTAAGAACTCACCAGCTTAACTCCGTGAGTATCAGGTGAAACACGTTCCGTCGCTGCCAATATTGGATGAAGCACGCTGAATGTTCAACGAGATGCCCGACAGAGATTTTGAATGTTGAGTACCATAGCTAAATACCTTGCTCGGTTCTCCGAGAGGCGATTCCAGTGTCACTCTTTTACTCCGCCATTTCAGCCAGCTCGGTGATAACGCTATAAATTGACTCCGTGCTTGGCTGATTGCTGACTCATAACGCTAAGCTAAGCGGCGCAGCTCGCTGCGTCCAAAGCTTGAGCGCCTTGTTAGATTAAGCCTTTGGCAACTGATATCAAACCTATGATAGAACCGATAAGGCCAGTGATAATAGCGAACCAAAAAGCAATCACATCACGCTGCGCTTTTTGCTCTTTTCTTATAAGTTCGCGGACGTGATATATACCATTCTCTGTTAATAAATTTGTGGGCCCTTCGTCATCATCAAAGTCAAAATTTTTATACATAGTTTCATCATGTAAGGACGGCATGGGAATTATTAATTTGTCAGCCATTTTCTTGAGATAGCTTGTTTTATGAAACTCAATTCCATGCTCTACAAGATCACATTTATGGTACATGTGGGAGATGTGTCCTTGATCATCTTCTCCAAGCTTATAGCCTTTTTCTACAGACTCTGCCTCTTTTAACAATTTTCTTAAAGTTTTGTTCAATTTAGCAATCTGGATTCTATAGCTTAAATACGCAATCATAATTTCCCTTGAAAATCTAACGCCGCATTAAGCGGACTAAAATTGTGGGTTATACTGTGTAGCGAAGCGGAACGTAACCCACTGTTTTAGTTCCGTTTAAATGCCTTGTTAGAGGCCTACTCGGTTGGCCACCTTTTCAAACATTCTAGTATCCCATACAAGCTTGATACGACTTGATGTAACATCTCATGCCCTTGGTGAACATAAGGAACTGATTTGTCAATTTTAATAAGATCAAATGCTTGTTCAATTTTACTACTAGGCAAATGTGCATCTGCATGCCTAAGTTCGTAAACCCCAACTAATGGTGCAGTCATTTTTCTTACAAAATCTACATCGTATTTAGACGTGAGCAGGTTTTCTAATGATTTCAATGATCCCCATTTTGTTTTCTTAGGTGGAGGAACGATAGTTTGCATGGCTTCAGCATCTAAGCTATCGACAATAAGCCTTGCAAGATCTTTTGACAACGAATAGAACGAGGCCTCGTCAATGGATCTAAATCGATGAGTTTTTTGTATTAAGTCAGGGATTATATCGTGTTCCCTAAAAATCTTAATACCAAGTTTATCTTCAGATAACTCATTTAAATGTTGAAATACATTAGCTAAAAATGATTCTGGTGCTTGTGTTTCTGCTGGAGTTGCACGAACCTGTGATGCAAGTAATTCTTCTGAAACACCACCTTCTGGAGTGATGTTAAACCCAGCCCATATTTGTTGTTGCCATTCAGGCAGACGACCAATATCTTTTGCATAAACACAAATTAAACCAAGTTCATTAACTCCAAAATGTACTCCGTAACCATAAGAGCCACCAACCTTTCCAGTTTGAGAAGTGTAAAAATCCAGTGTTCCACCTCGGCGGTGACATAGAGACATAATTATATCTGGCTTAAACCAAAGCCATTTACCACTATCTATAAGCTCTTTGCCACAAACCCTAGTGCCTTCGGCATCAATAATAAAAAATACCGTTGATGCCACTTCATCTTCACGAACTTTGGGACTAAATTTTGCGGGTTCAATTATCTCTGTTCGCCATAAGTCGCCCATTACACGATAAAGTTTTTTTCCTTCAAAGTCTTTTACCCAAGATTTACTTTTTGTATTTTCATCACTTGGAATATCTGATAAATCAGGCACATCATCAGATTCATCAACATCCGTTCGTTCTACATGCATTACAGACATTTGAGAACCAAATGGATTGCCGCCTTCGTGGATTTCCATGAAACGACCTTCCCACCTATAACTTTCATTTTCAAATTTATCATTTCCATTAGGCCATGCTAGAAAAGATATATCTTCAAAAATAGCATCTCGGCTAAAAAACATAGTCATATATAAACACATGTCTCTAGCGCAAAGGTAATCCTTTAAATACTGCGCTTTAACTTCAAGTGATAAAGGCTTTTCTTCATTATCAACATTTAATTTAGCTACTTCTGTGTACCCATCTTGAGGACACACCCACGAATTACCTTCACGAACTAAGCCTAGAGCGATAACAAAGTCTTGATTTAAGTGCCATGTTGGTGGTTTATCATCTAAAGAACGTTGATCAATAACTAACCGAAGACCTATATAATCTTCACCATATATTTTGTGGGTATCTGCTGATATATACTCACCATCTTCTACATAACTTGAGTGTTCATTTATACCGATATCTGACCAATCTAAATTTTTAGCGAGTTCAATTTTTGAAGAGGGCACTGCTATTGTGCCACAGCCGAAAAAATCTTCTTTATAGCCTAAGTACCCATATTTACCTTCGCTTTCTATATTATTAATAGCCCTTAAAGGTATCCAAACCGACCTAGTAAAATTTTTCCGTCGGATGTCGTTCATATCGAACCACTCTTGCTTCATGCTTGATACTCCATGGGATTTACACAGGCCTCTAACGTCGTCAACACAGGCGAGCGTAGCGAGTCCAGCCAGCTTGCTGGCGTTTGTGATTGGCCTTGTTAGGCAAACTTACTCATCACTTGGGTCAGGTAATGCTTGATAAAATGCAGCGATTTTCTCAATATCATTTTGACTAAAGTACCTGACATTGGCCCAATCAGTATTTGCTTCTATATATTTCTTTGCTGGTGCGGTAAGACTTTCACCTCCGACTAACCAGTGCTCACTTACTAAAGGGTGCTTACGAATATCACCTACAAACTTTATAGCATCATCTTTTTGAACTTTATCTTTTGGGTCTTTAACATCAATTCTAATTTGAGTTGATTTTCCCACTAGTACCATACTGGACTCTCCAGCTTTCGCTATTTCTTTAAATTTTTCACCAGTATTTTCTGGACAGTGAAGTATTAAGTCAGCGCCAAGATCGGGAGTGTTAGTTATTGTATTTCTAGTAAAGTCGCATCTATCTTCCTTCAAAGCTATATCACATATAGCTCTAGCTGTGAGCATTTCGGCTTTTTTACCTGTTTTTTTCTTTTTATCATCCATGGTTCACCCCCTTACCTTGATGAAGGTGAAACTATCTTGTTTAAACTGAGTGTTCTTTAGTTCAATCAAAGAAAATACATTTAGAAACAATCTTAAACTAAGGCGAGTCTTCCTACATTGCCCACTTACTATTAAATTAGTACTTCCTTGACTGTCATCTGTTAGTCCAAGCTGATGTACTGTCAATTTAAGCTCTCGAATATATCGATCTTCCAAAAACTCAACAATGTCATCAATCTTATCGTTTGGAATAAACTCGTATGTCGATTTTTCAGAAGAGCCATATTCTTCTGAAATTTCCTGAGCATTCAACCCGAAGTTTTCAATCAATTCATCAAGTAATTCTACTGAAATACTGGATGATTCAATCTCATTTGAATGTTCTTCACAAATCAAACCATCACTATTTGCTGTAAACTGAAGCAAAGCCAGTTCTTTTGACATATAAAACCCCTGTATTAATTTTTTTGATTGCCGAAGCTAGTTTGCCTAACGCCGCATTAAGGTGTGAGCAATGCTACCACGAACCTTAACCATACCACCATAAACACAAGACCCAACGATGACAGTAAAAATGCCAAGCGTTGGGAATCACTCTTAAATGCTTTGTTATATTTTTCTACTAGCGGTTAATTTGTGGTTAGAACTAAAGTTACTGATTATTTCTGAGTCAGACTTTTTCTTACTCTCTTCTAACGAGTAATTAAAGCTTACCTGAGGATCACCTGATAGTTTCGAGTATAAAATTGGTCTTAATATTCGCGTTTTATTATCATTATATGGACTTCTATTCCCATCGTTCGAATTTCTCTTAGCTGAAAAACAGTATACTTTTCTTGGATCCTCACTATCACTTTTTGACAACGATTCAACCATAGCAACATCAATTTCTTTAGTTCTGTGCAAACCAACAGATAAAGGGATAAAACCAGAGAGGTATTCATAAAATTGACTTAAGATATCACGCAAATTTTCTGACCACTCAATACCAAAATACGTTCGTAGCTCTTGAGGCGTAATCAAAAGCCTCATGGTATTCGCTGGAGCAACCAAGTTATCTGAAATGTCATTTTTTTTCAAAAACTCTAGCTCCAAAAGTGCATATTCTGGTCTTTTAGCATCATTTTCATCGTACAACTTAACTAGTAAAATATAGTCTACCGCTTTAAATGTGAACGGAAACGCATCGATCACCCAACCGTTACTTTCCATGTCTTTTTTGAGTACTCTAAGATTTTCCAACACATTCATACCGTTACCACCTAATTATACAATTGTTGTACTCATTACAATCTAAACGTCCTTAACTGTACAGCGTATAAAGTGGAAAAGAGTTCACACTTTAAAACAGGGATTAAGATATTTCTGAGTTGTAATTTCGAACAAAAATATAACGCCGCCAACACAGGCGAGCGTCAGCGAGTCCAGCCAGCTTGCTGGCGTTTGTGATTGGCCTTGTTAAGCATTTTCTTTGGCACCATCTTTAAGAGTATCAATAAACTCCTGCCACATTTCATTACGATTTTCTTTTGGTCCAGCATCAACCTTTGCTAATGCGCGCTCATATTTAAAAAGCTGATTTCTTTGTGTAATACTAAACTCTAGTTTATCAGCAAGCTTATTTAATTTTGCTGTTATAAGCGCTTTGCTATGAAATCGTGACTGCTTATCGCCCCAAATTCCCGTAACTGACGAGGTTGCTGCAATTAACTCTGATAAAACAAGTGAGGCTTCTTTTAATGACTCTTCTTTGGCGTAAATCTCTTTTTAGCTTCTTGGATCTGCGTTAGAGTAAGTCGAAGGTTTTTAAGATCTAGCTCTGATAACCGGCTCAACACTGGAATAACTATGCAAACTATCGCCAAGAGTCCCAGTAAGGAGATATACCCGAGAGTGCCTACTTTATCTTCAAGAAAAAGGTAGGTGAAAGTAATAAACCCAGCTAAGCCTATAACTACTGATATAAATCCTTGCACGGTTTCTCCTCTGGCTGCTTAACGCCGCCAACACAGGCGAGCGTCAGCGAGTCCAGCCAGCTTGCTGGCGGTTGTGATTGGCCTTGTTATGAGTTTAAAGTAAGAACCAATCACTAACTTTGGGCTCTGTGGTAAACGCAGCGAATTCAAAACTAAGCATGCTGAATGTTCAACTAGATGCCAAGCAGAGATCTCAAAGACTGAGCTCGAAGGCCGAGTACTTTGCCCCGCTCTCCGACAGGCGATGTCGAGGTTGCCTTTTTACCCCGCCCTTTCAGCCAGCTTGATGATAACGCTCTAAATTGACTCCGCACTAGCCGATTATTGACTCATAACGCCGCGCTCACCGGCGCTTGGTTAGGTTCCACCCTCAGTAGTCTTTTACAATTGGCACACCCGCGGCTACGCGCTTCTCTGGACATCCAGGGAATATTTTTTTGAAAACGCTCAAGGCAGCAAATTCTGCGCTAACTATCTTTTCCTCAAAAAAAGAAATGCCATTTTTGTCCCAATATTGAACGAGGATGACATGTGGTAACGACGGAGTGGTCCACGCATCTGGACAATAATTCTTTAGATCTTGGATTTTTGGATCCTCCTCTCCTCCTACGTACACATACCCGTTATCATAAAAGATTCGTTGCACAAATTCTTCGCAACGGGCCGCTTTTATTTTTTGATCTGCAGATTTTTCTGAGTTTGGGATATGTAGAGCAACAGAACACGCGTCATAGAGCTCACCGCCAGTCATTTTGTAAAAGCCACACGAAGTAGCGCTCAAGGACAAAGCTCCAATTGCAAAAACTACCAATACAGCTCTTATTTTTCTTTTCATGAGAACCTCGAAAACATAACGCTTCAATTTGCGGCGAGCGTCAGCGAGTCCGGCAGCCGTAGGCTGCGAACAACATTGACTTGTTATATGCTAATTTTATGGGATTGCACTAGAAACTTTATTGCTTCTTGAGCAGCAGGAGCACAAATTAATTGAAAATCATTTTGCACCCATTTTATCTCTTCTATTTCTGAGTTTTCAGAAATAGCTCCATTATATTGAGCATAGAAACACTGCATTTCAACTTTCTGACCTGAACTGAAACCATGGGCGGCTGCAACGATTGTTACAGCGGGTAAAATGGAGCTTTCATCTAAAGACACACCAAGCTCCTCTTTTATTTCTCGAACCAATGCAGCTTTAGGTTTTTCTCCCAGATCAATCTTTCCTCCAGGAATATAAAATTTATCTTTTCCCTTTGTCCTAACACATAGTACCTTGCCATTTTCTACATGCAGCCAAGCAACACTTCTGATCAATTCCATTTTTGTTCTGGTGCCTTATATGAGTTTATAGAAGATAGCAGCTCTACGGGATCACTCGTGTGAATAAGCATTTCAGCATATTTGGGGTTTAAAAAACCTGTTATAGACATTTTCTCGATCATTCCAAGCAGTGGGTTATAAAAACCCTCAATATTGTAGAAAGCACATGGCTTTTTATGATGGCCGAGTTGTGCCCATGTCCATGCCTCAAATATTTCTTCGAGAGTACCTGCGCCACCTGGAAGAGCAACGAAAGCATCGGCCATTTCTGCCATGCACGCTTTCCTCTCGTGCATATCAGAAACAATCCTAAGTTCTGTTATATCTTGATGAGCTATCTCTTTCTCTTTGAGATGTTGTGGAATGACGCCATAAACCTTCCCTCCATTCTCAAGGGCGGCATCTGCTATAACTCCCATCAGTCCTACCTTGCCACCACCATAGACAATATCAATTCCATTTTCGGCAAAGTATTTACCTAAAATTTTTGTGGCACGAATGAACTCAGGGTTGTTTCCACTATTTGAACCACAAAACACTGCAATTCTCATATTTTATTTCCTTGATGACAAACCTGTAGCATATAACGCCGCCAACACAGGCGAGCGTCAGCGAGTCCAGCCAGCTTGCTGGCGTTTGTGATTGGCCTTGTTAGGCATTTTTTGTACAAACACTTGAAAACCACTGTATGAATACCCATATAATTAATGTGCGGTTGCACGCAAGGTGATCCATACGACTTAAACAATATAAGGTACAAAAACATGTCAAAAAATGACTACAACGTATATCAGGGCTCTGATGGTAAATGGCGCGGCGAACGCCAAGATGCTAGCAGAGCAAGTGTGGTTGGAACTACACAGCAAGGGGTATTCCAAGCGACACGTGAATTAGCGCAGAAAGCTCAATCCGAAGTCTCAATTCATCGAGGTGACAACGGAAAAATTAGGGCAAAACATAGTTACGGTAATGACCCTAAATCGACAAAAGGCTAAATCGTAAACCTATTTGGGAGAGGGAACTCTCCCAATATGCCTAACGCCCCACTAAGAGGCAAATGATAGTTGGTTAAAATAAGCGAGGCACGAGCAAAAACCAACTGTTATTTGTCCTGCTTGAGTGGCTTGTTAGGGCTTGAACAGTACAATAATTGCCACAATTACCTATTAGGTGGCAAATATTTTCCTGTTAAACCGATAAATTAATTATTAAATACGATTTTATGCAATATATTGCGCAATGTATAGTTGGTTAGGTTTTTGCTTAGTAAATTATAATAACCGCGGATTTTATATTTAAATAAGGAATTTTTCATGCATATAAACAATAGCGCTCAATTAAATCAAATTTATAAAACACAAAGCCCAAGTTATAACATGTTAAGCAATGCGGACAGAATAACTGAAAATAAAGCATTAACAACAGATACTGTGGATATAAGTAATGCTGGTTTAAATGCAAAAAAAAAAAAATTGGCAAGAGATAGCCAAAAAATTTGATGTTAGTAATATATCCCAAAATGAAATGGGTGATATGGTTTCTAACTTGGTGAATAATAAATTAATTTCTTCGACTGATAGTTTATTTTTAATGGCGCCAACTAGCATGAATCAAGATCCAGAAATTAAATATGATTTATTAGAGTCTATGCGTAAAAGATTAGATTCAGCTATTGCAAATGGAAACACTCAAGACCAAATTAAAAAAACAGAAAATGCTTTTAATATTATTGAGCAACTAAAGAATCTATCTAATTAGATTCGAATGTCAAAGTGATGACTAGCGCCGAAGAGCCCTAACGCCGCAATAAGCGGACTAAAATAGTTGGCTATAATGTGTAGCGAAGCGGAACAGAGCCAACTATTTTTGTTCCGTTTAATTGCCTTGTTAAGTTTTAGAAGTTTTGCTTCGAGGCAATTTCTTCAAATAAAACTTTATAGTCAACTTGATCTGTCACATTAACAACAGTTCCATTTACCATTGTAATTCCAAGTTTATTACGATCAATAGGATTAATCGGTTCGAAATTATTATCAAAATCAGCTTTCCAAAGCCAATTTACATCAACCCAATGTTCTATTGCATTCAAGTCCGTATAATCATGACCTTCATACGGAGTAATAACAGTTCCGACCGCAATAATTCGATTATCATTGTGATATAAAAAAACTAGATCACTTTTTTTATCTTGTCTACTTCTGGTGCTCGATCATAATAAGCAGAGGCTTTATTCTGTCTTAACATATATTTAAAGCCGTTAGGATTGCCATTTTTCCCTTTTGTATTTGTGTTCACTAGCCATGTTTTCATATATATTTCCAATTGATAGTTAAAATAAATGTGAGTGGAGCTGAAACTTAACGCCTAATTAAAAGGCTAAATAGTGTGGGCTAAAATGAAGCGAAGCGAAAAGAGCCCGCATTATTTAGTCCTTTTTGAATGCCTTGTTATGAGTTTCAAGTAAGGGCAAAGACTTCACATCTATGCCCCGACAGTGAACGAAGCGACCACTACTTGATGCTTGTACAAGGTTTAAGCCGAGCGCCGAGCCTGCTGCTAGCCAATTCTGCATAAAGCACACCGAATGATCAGCAGATGCCAAGCAGAGATCTCAAACCTTGGCGCACAAAGATGAGTACATTTTGCACACTCTCCGACAAGTGACTCGGTGCTACCTTTTACTCCGCAGCTTCGGCTTGCAACCGATCGGTAATAACACTGTGGGTTGACCCCGAAACTGGCTGACTCGTAACTCATAACGCTGCCAACACGGGCAGCTTTGGAGTGGAGGCGAAGCCGCAACGCAAAAGCTGTCCCTGTGCTTGGCCTTGTTAGCCATTCCCAGTAGTATCCAGATAAACGAAGAACCCTGACGTAGTATTGTTATCTGAACCTGTTATTCCTTTATATGAGAATTGCACAAAAAGAGGATAGGCATTGGCTGAATAAAATCCATTGCCATCTTTAACATATTTTTCACGCAACTCCGTCTTAAACTGCTCTGGAACGTTTGCCTTCAGTCCAAAACCTACGATATCCCGACTTCGGCCTTTGCCTGACAATAGTTCCTGTAGTTCACTTACCGAGATCAATGGAAGACCGAGCTCCTGATCTGGCTTCATGGACAAATTTCCAGAACCCAGCATGTTTGACCCACTAATCTGTTTTGAAATAATTTTTTCGTTTCCGTCATAAATATCAACAGTGAAACTTTTAGCTGGCCCCTTCGATCTATTTTCAAAATAAAGAGTTAGAAATGGTTCAGTGTCACCTAACCATTGCATGGCCTTCGCATCAACCAATTCCACTTTCGGTTTGTACTCCTCCTGCGCAATTTGTTTCAGAACATCTTCTTCCGGGAAAAGTGTGTAAATGGTGATTGCCAATGCGGCAATTCCTACAATCAGACCCCAAAATGAATATTTGCTTGGAAGAGACCACTTCTTGTACTGCTTTAATTTGGGTATCAAATTTTCTCCGTTTATGTTTCGTGAGGTCGAGATATTGCTAACGCCGCCAACACAGGCGAGCGTTAGCGAGTCCAGCCAGCTTGCTGGCGTTTGTGATTGGCCTTGTTATGAGCTGTAAGTAAGACAAAATATTCACTTCCAGACTCCGTGGTAAATGCAGCGCCCGCTCTGCCGCAGCCAATACTGCATGAAGCACACCTAATGCTCAACGAGATGCCCTGCTGAGATTTCAATATTGAGAGCCAAGGTCAAGTACCTTGCCCGGTTCTCCAACAGCCGATGCCGAAGTTACCCTTTTACTCCTCGACTTCGGTTGAAGAAAACTCTGCCAACTGACTTCACAACTAGCTGACTAAATACTCATAACGCTAAGCTAAGCGGCGCAGCTTGCTGCGTCCAAAGCTTGAGCGCCTTGTTAAGTTTTTATTTATTTAAGCTCTCTAGTTCTTTTTTCAAAATTTGACATTTAATCTCTTGTTCGTCAGCTCTGGCTTTGACTTCTCTATTAATGTGTATTTGAAGTTTGACATACCACTGATAAAAACCCCAACCAGCCAAAACAAAACCAAAAACTGCAACAAATAGTGTACCTATACGAATTAAGTAAATAGATGCCTCGTACTCAGGCAAGCTATTTTGATATCTCCAGAGAAAAGATATAAACACATATCCACTAGTGATAATTAGTGTCAAACCAAATATTGACGCCCATTTATAAAGACTGTCTGTTGGAAATACAGGAAAACTCATTAATCCTCCAATTTATTGACACTTAACGCTTTGCTAAGCGGCAATAAAATAGCTGGCTAAAATAAGCGAGGAACGAGCAAAAGCCAGCTGTTTTTTGTCCGTTTAAGCAACTTGTTAAGTTTCGTATTCCACCTGATTAAACTTTTCATATGCAACTTTTAACTCTGAAAATAAAGGTGAATATGATTCTCGAATTTTCTTAGTAAAGTCATGACTTTCATTACACCGCTTATGGAGAATCCATGTTCTCACTTCGGCGAATGAACAAAGGTCAGAAATAGCACGTGCAATATGAGCGGCTTTAACTACTTCTTGTCGCTCGCTATCCCTAGTACAACGTTCCCATATCATTGCTACTCCGTCACCATCTTTGTGAATTAGATGACTACTCATACCAAAGTTATATGCCAAATGCACTAATGGAGCTAGCCCTTTATCTTCAGACTTACTGAACCCCTGAAGAATGTTACTAAATGACCACTTTTGCTCAAGTAATTTTCGCTGTTGTTTGTTAGCTCCCTCACGAATACTTTCAGTTTGGGACGGCTCTAGTTTTAAGTCTTGCAAAGATTGAGAGTCCTGGATAATTTCGGAGTCAGTGTCATTTAACAATAAAACAACTCTATCGCTTCTCTTTACTGAAGAGTAACTTGGTAGAACTTCCCAATATTCATTAACTTTTTCAAGAACTTCTTCATCGCTTCCTTGAAGCATGAAGATATACTTAACAACACCTTCTATTATTGATCTATTTATTATTTCAGAGTCCCACTCTTGACCTTGTTGTAATAATAAAAGAGAGCTTTCTGTACTAAATTGGCAAGAAAGATAGAGTTGAGTGCTGACAAACCTCACCTTAGGGTGCATTCCTGCGTAATCTTTATCTAATAAAGGTTTACATTGATCAAAATGCTCCCCTATAAAGTGACTTGCTAGCGCAGTCCAACGCTTAAATTTATGTTCCATACTTCCCTAGAAACTTAACGCCCGGCTAAGGGGTTGACAACGCACCGCCGAACTTAAAAAACACACCGTAAACACTGAACTTCAATTTTGAACTAAAGCCGCTACGCGTTGGCAATCCCTCTTGAGCCGTTTGTTAGGCCAACCAATTGACACCGACACTTTCAAAACTAAAGAACGAACTTTTTTATAAACTTAAAACAAACTAACCGATTAATTTATAAACCAAAATGCCAAGTCAGCAAAGAAACAAAAAACTCAAATTTAGCGATTTGGAAGAAAAGTGATGAGCGTAGCATGCTCGGCGGACGTTTGGATGCTGAAGGTTATTTTGCCGCTGAATTTACAGCGATAAACAACCCAACGCGATCAAGAAACAGCAAATATGTGATGATTATTTATTACTTAAATTCAGCCATGAAAACATGGGATTTACTGTTCAATTCAAACTCGATTTAGCTGATAAAAACTCACTTTGCCTAACGCCGCCAACACAGGCGAGCGTAGCGAGTCCAGCCAGCTTGCTGGCGTTTGTGATTGGCCTTGTTATGAGCTTAAGTAAAAGTAAGAACTCACCAGCTTAACTCCGTGAGTATCAGGTGAAACACGTTCCGTCGCTGCCAATATTGGATGAAGCACGCTGAATGTTCAACGAGATGCCCGACAGAGATTTTGAATGTTGAGTACCATAGCTAAATACCTTGCTCGGTTCTCCGAGAGGCGATTCCAGTGTCACTCTTTTACTCCGCCATTTCAGCCAGCTCGGTGATAACGCTATAAATTGACTCCGTGCTTGGCTGATTGCTGACTCATAACGTTTGAGCTAAGCGGGCGACAGCGGCGGGACGACGCTGGGCCAGAATGAAATGAAGCCCAGCGACGGCATGCCGTTGGCGCTCCGCTTGAGCGAAGGGTTAGGCCGCATCAGCGCAGAACGAACTCAAACTCAAGCGGGAAGTCCATCTGGCAGGGTTTGCCAGTGCACGACGCGGGCTTGAACTTGGTGAGCATCAGAATGGTTGCCGCTAGACGGGTTACTCCCGCGGCAGGTGACTCGAACGCAGCGACAGACTGAACCGTTCCCGCAGCGTCAACCGTCGCTACGACTCGCAACTTTCCGGCGACCATGAGGTGCTCCTGCCCCTTCAACAGTGCGTCGTACACCGGCTTTAGGCCATCAGCGGGGAACGGTGGCTCATCTCCGTCAGGGATGCGCTCGTAGGCCGCGTGAACGCGAGCCTTCTCTTCCGCGGTGAACTCCTGATAGCGCCGATCAAGAGGAATGGGGCCGGGAAGGATCGCGAACTTCCGAATTCTTGAAAGTACCGAGGTCGTATCAATCCTGACACCTTCAGGATCTTGCTTTGCCGACTGCGCAACCGCTGGATCCGGCAGTGTGAGTACGCCAGCAAGAAGAACGAACATCAATCGATGGATCACCACAGAACTCTCCTTGCGGCCTAACGCCGCCAACACAGGCGAGCGTCAGCGAGTCCAGCCAGCTTGCTGGCGTGTGTGATTGGCCTTGTTATGAGCTTTAAGTAAGACAAAGTATTCACTTACAGACTCCGTGGTAAATGGAGCGACAACTGCTTGAACTCATGCTTCATTCAAGATTGGCTCCGGCTCCACCACTGCCAATATTGAATGAAGCATGCTGAATGTTCAACGGGATGCCCAGCAGAGATCTCAAAGACTGAGATCCAAGGACAAGTACATTGCCTGGCTCTCCCGCAGACGATGCCGGTGTTACCTTTTTACTCCGCTACTTCAGCCAGCACACTCTATAAATAGACTCCGCGCTGGCTGACTGATGACTCATAACGCCGCCAACACAGGCGAGCGTAAGCGAGTCCAGCCAGCTTGCTGGCGTTTGTGATTGGCCTTGTTATGAGCTTAGGTAAGAGTAATAACTTACCTGCATACTCCGAGGCTATAAGATAAATCGCCCGTTCTGCCGCTGCCAATATTGAATGAGGCACGCTGAATGTTCAACGAGCTACCCAGCTGAGATCTTGAGTATTGAGCCTTACCAATCCCCTCATATGAGCCGCGCCACACCTGAGTTTGAGAGCAACAGTAGCAAAAAATGACGAAACTCTCGGTGATGCTGGGTAACTTGGAAAATGGTCTATCCCTAGGCGCAATGCGGTCTCAGCTGATGTCAGGGGTTAGTGCATATTTAGATTATGCAGCTAACATGACGCGATCTGCTATTAAAATGAGGGGATTACTAAGGTATTGAGCACCACAGCCAAATACCTTGCTCCGCTCTCCGACAGGCGATGTCGATATTACCCTTTTACTCTGCCCTTTCAGTCAGCTCGATAATAACGCTACAAATTGACTCCGTGGCTGGCAGATTAGTGACTCATAACGCCGCCAACACAGGCGAGCGTCAGCGAGTCCAGCCAGCTTGCTGGCGTGTGTGATTGGCCTTGTTATGAGCTGTAAGTAAAACACAGTATTCGCTTACAGACTCTGCGGTAAATGAAGCGTTGGCCTGCCGCAGTCAATACTGAAAGGTACATGCTGAATGTTCAACGAAGTGCCCTGCTGAGATTTCAATATTGAGATCCAAGGCCAAGTACCTTGCCCAGTTCTCCAACAAGCGATGCCGAAGTTACCCTTTACTCCTCGACTTCGGTTGAAGAAAACTCCGCTAATTGACTCCACAACTAGCTGACTAGATACTCATAACGCCGCCAACACAGGCGAGCGTAGCGAGTCCAGCTAGCTTGCTGGCGATTGTGATTGGCCTTGTTATGAGCTTAAGTAAGAGTAATAACTTATCTGTCTACTCCAAGGATTTCAGGTGAAACGTTCGTCCCGCCGCAGCCGATATTGAATGAAGCACACCGAGTGTTCAACGAGTTGCCCAACAGAAATCTCAAACCTTGAAGCCCAAAGCTGAATACATTGGCACGAGCTCCGACAGCCGATGCCGATGTTGCCTTTTACTTCGATACTTCCGCCAAGATAACTCTACAAATTGACTCTGTAACTGGCAGATTGCTGACTCATAACGCCGCCAACACAGGCGAGCGTCAGCGAGTCCAGCCAGCTTGCTGGCGTTTGTGATTGGCCTTGTTATGAGCTGTAAGTAAGACAAAGTATTCGCTTACAGACTCTGCAGTAAATGAAGCGTTGGCCTGCCGCAGCCAATACTGAATGAAGCACACAGAATGTTCAACGAGGTGCCCAGCTGAGATCTTGAATATTGAGCACTACAGCTAAATACTTGCACCGTTCTCCGACAAGCGATGACGAGGTTACCTTTTTACTCCCCGACTTCGATTGCAAAAGACTCTGCTAACTGACTTCACAACTAGCTGAATAGATACTCATAACGCTGAGCACAGCGGCGCCACGACAGTGGCGTCCGGCGGCCATCGGCCGCGTACTGATGCGGTTTGTTATAAATCATTTGATCCGGGTAAACCTGATCGGTGGGCTGCTCTTTAATACAGCTTGATTCGGCACTTTCTCAACTTTCCAAGAGTTAGCCTTTGCCCAAGATAATAACCGGTCTTCATCTATGACCTTATACTCAAACGAGTCAGGATGCGGGGTATCACTGGGAAATATTTTCGCGATGTCCGCGTAAGAAACGGTAACGTCATCTCCGCCATGCTTCTCAAGTTCAGCTTTTAAGGACTCTTCCATGTCTCACTCTCCTTGATTTATAACGCCTTGCTCACCGGAAAATTAGGAGCGCAGCGAGTAATTTTTCCGAGTGCAGCAACTTGTTATGTGTCCGAATTCCATTTGGCATCATCAATTTTTATAATGTATGAACGAGTATTAATACCCCTAATTATAGTTTTTAGTTTTCGCTGAAAGAGACGCAACCAGCAAGCCAACTGACATGACACCAAAAAATGACATAATTGATCCTATCAGGTTTATTACGTCAAACACTTGATTTACATCCTTTATCGTAATGTTAGTGAATGCCTGAAAGGAAAATATCAATGAATCACCTAGATCCATAGCTGTAGATGATGATTGATTAAAATACCCAAATAAAGAGAAGCTTATAACTGCAAATAATGAAAATAGAATTATATTAAATGGCCGCTCACCATACCCCCAATATAGCTCTTGAAACGTCATCCATATAAAACCGAACAGAGAGAATAAGCGCCTCACTATTCCGTCCCGAGTACCTATGTAAGAGAACGTTTTCCATAACTCTTTCCGCTTTTCCTTTTGCTCAAAATAGAAGTGCTTACCAGCAAGGTCCGGGTAACCTAGATGAGAGTAGGTCATTTTTGCAGATTGATTGAAATTCCTTCTTTCTGCAGCAGAACCACCACATATATCCAAGTATTCAAAGCAACAATCTGAAACTTCGGTACCTTTCAGCTTTAATCTCAGATGCTTTTCACGAATTGATGAGCGGAATAGTTTTGACTCATTTAAACTAATCGTTGAGTCGCAATACTCAAAGTCGCATTCAAGAATACCTCCGTTACTAACATCAATCTCAATTGAACATTGATGAAGTTTTGCAGCATGAATTTGCCCATGAATTTTTAGATTTCGCAACGTAGAGAATGAAATATCCTGAAAGCTAGTAATGATCGGATTAATGAGGGTGAGATTATCAATATTGGTAAATTCAAGGTTTTTTTCACCCACAACCCCATCAACATCCGTCACACCTCCACCTCCTAATTTTAGCAACTTAAGGCTTGGGGGAGCACTCCTCTGCTTAGTATTGGAAAGAATTTCGTCGATAGTGACACTGGGCATAAAAGAAGGAATATTGAACTGAATACTTGAATCGCTATTTATGAAAGTCGACGTATTACAAGACCTTCCAGATGGAGTTAGGCATCTAACAAAATCTTCAATGCTTGATGGATTTTTGTAAAATACCCAATTCCTGTTCTTATAAGCCCAATCAATGTAGCTACAAAAATCAACCTGTCTAGTCACCTTTTTCTTTCTAAATTGATTTTTACCCTTCTTTTCGAAACAGTAACGTAAAATTGGTTTGGGGGGATGGCTATCCAAGCGTAAACTTACGTCATGCTCAATAAACTTCATTGGCTCTCCGTAGAGCCTTATGAATCGTGCTGGTCCATGAAATACCAAATCTTGTCTTGTTAACCCAGTTTGCTCTGAAAGCCAAATAGAAAAGTATGGAAGAGTCTCAAAAAGAAAGTTCACAATGCGAGGAAAATCATGCTCCCTTCTCCATTCATTGAATGCTTCATCACTCCAAGAAAGCCAATCTTTTGGGGACAACTCTAGTTTCACTTCTAACACCTTGCCTCTCATACCACCTCTAAAATCCAATCATTATCGATACCTATTAAATACTGTATTGTGAGCCTGCCCTCCCGATTAAATCAATCTACGTTTGTAGTTTGTTTTTTGGCCATTAGAGGAAATATCCAATCCTAACCACAATCACATAACAGCTAATTCAACGACCGATGACATCTATGCCAACCGCTTCTATTCCGTTGAAGCATAGACACCATCATTAAAATTCTCTTTTTTATCAACAGCTTGAGACACCATAAGTACAACGCCTCGAAGAATAAGCATAAAATGTCGCTTTCACGCAAAGTGACTGTTCGCTTATTCATTTTTAATGCATATCAACTATTCCATATTTTTCAGTAGCTTGTAAGCTTTATAGAACAAATATCATGAAGTTTTACGACAATGATCGTATAGCTCCGCCTCTGGTTGTGCAATTATCGCAGCGAGCAACTAAACTACTGTATATTAAAACAGTGCTGAGGTTGCAAACATGATTATGGATGTACCACCAAAACTGCCAGACAAACCTGTTCGCTTTATGGATCAACTGCGCTCTTTGATCCGTAGCCGGAATCTAGCCTACAAAACCGAGCAAACTTATTGCCACTGGATTAAGCGGTTTATTCGCTTTCATGGAATGCGCCATCCCTCTACCTGCTCCACAAAAGAGGTAGAGCAGTTTCTTTCTCATCTCGCGGTACAGCGCAACAACAGCGTTAGCACACAGCGCACCGCCCTGAATGCTATCGTTTTTCTGTTTCGGGAATTTCTTCGGCAACCGCTGGAGGAGCTATCGTTTGAACTGGCAAGAAAACCACGGCGCCTGCCCACCGTTTTTACGCATGATGAAGTCAAAGCCCTAATAAGCCATCTGCAAGGCACTCCGCAACTGGTGGCGCGTTTAATGTACGGCTCTGGTCTGCGGATTAACGAAGCATTGAGACTGAGAGTAAAAGATATCGATTTTGGCATGCAGCAAATTATTGTGCGCAGTGGTAAAGGCAATAAAGACCGAGTAACCCTGCTCCCAGACGCATTACTAAGGCCACTGGCTCTGCAAATTGAAGCCAGCCTGATACAACATAAGCAGGATTTGGCGAGTGGCCATGGAGAGGTCTACATGCCATTTGCACTGAACCGCAAGTATCAGAGCGCAGCCAGAGAGCCGGCTTGGCAATATCTGTTTCCGGCGGGCAAGTTGGCCATAGATCCACGCAGTAATGTGGTTCGTCGTCACCACTTATTAGATCGCGGCGTTCAGCGAGCCATTGGCACTGCCATTCGCAAAGCAGGTATTTACAAACAGGCAAACAGCCACGCTCTGCGTCACAGCTTTGCTACCCGGTTACTTGAGGCTGGGTACGACATTCGTACCATCCAAAAACTGCTTGGCCATGCCGATGTGCGTACCACAGAAATTTATACCCATGTGGTACGCAAAGGAGGATTCGGTGTGCGAAGTCCTGTCGACGATGGTTTTTAGTGAGCAGGCTGGCTACCGCCTAGCCTTGCAGGCGACTATTGCCTCATTTTCGATTTAACTTATCCTTTGTCACCTGCTTTGCGGCTTGATTTACCGCTGTTATTTTCAGCTAGATTTTAAATCTCAAATGAAGCTGTCAGATTATAAGCAAAGTCGGCTGAGAATATAAGAGCGATATGTTTTCCCATGCGCTAGGCAATAAAAAGCCGCCTTATTTTCATAAGGCGGCTGTGAGCCAATAAAATTAAATCTACGTCAGTTCAAGATAGATTAAGGCCGTACGGCGGACACTTCTATTTCAATTAACCAGCCGGGGTTAACCAATGCAGCCACTTCTACCGCTGAGCGCACGGGTAAATTAGGCTGCTCTTTAGTACCAAAAAACTGGGTGTAGCCTTTCATAAAGCTAGCAAAGTCGACCTTGCCCTCTTCTGCTACTAAAAACACCTGCATGCGGTATACATCACTCATGCTGAGGTTAAGGGATGCGAGTGTGTTCTCTATTACCTTTAATGTAGAAACGGTTTGTTGTTCTATGGTGCCATAGGCTTTTAAGCTGTTAGGGTCGGCTTGCTCGTCAATAACGGTGGGGACTTGGCCGCTTAAGTGCACCACTGTTTTATTGGCCGGTACCTCTACCGCCAATGAGATAGGAAAGTCAGAGTTTGGGAGTTTATGGCGAACTAGCTCTCCTTCTGCTGCTTGTGCTGAACCTGCAACACCCAGCATCATGAGGCCCATGGCCAAACCGGACATTTTATAGTCAGAAATAAGTACGCTCATTTAAACTCCTTAAGGGTTAAGCATTATTGTGGATTAATGTTATGGGTAGATATTGAGTTAAACACCCTATTTACGGCACCAAGCATTAGCTTGGCGCCCTTTGGTTTAGCGTTTAGTCACCGCTTTTACGTCTGCTAGGGTGACTTTTTCTGGGTAGTCGTTACCAAAATTGGTACGTATATAGTTGACGACTTCGGCAATTTGTTCGTCTGACAGATAGCTCTTGAAGCTTGGCATGCCGCCAAAACCGTTGGTTAGCACATAGATAGGATAACCGGCTGAGCTGAGCTTAGGGTTGTTTGCGAGTGCCGGATAAAAACCCGCCCCCGTGTTTACGCCTTTAGCATCTGGCATGTGGCAACCTTGGCAAATGCTGTTATACAGCTCTTCACCGGTTTTTTGTTCAAACTGACCGCTTTCAGACACGGTAGGAGTACCGGCTAACGTCCCAAAACTCACCATTGAGCTGGCAGCTAGCATAAGAGCGAATGTGGTTAACTTTTTCATCATTAACTCCTTTAAGCTGGGGTGTTTTTAGCGGCTTGGGCGTGAGCATGCAAGCGATTAACGGCATCGAGTGACGATAATATGGCGCCTTCCATCCAAGCTGGAATATAAGAGGCGTGCTCACCGGCTAATACGATACGGTTATCAATTTCACATAAGTTTTTATAGTGGGCTTCGCGCGATTCGGGCGTCCACAGGCCATAACAGCCATTAATCCAAGGTACGCGGTGCCACGCCACAGCCACGCCGTTATCAAACTCGTCCATGTATTGGGGGTGAATTTTACTGCCGTACTCGAGGGCTTTTTTAATGCGCATTTCCGGTGACATGGCGGTAAATTCGTAAGAATTCGCATCCCACAAGTAACCGGCCAGCAGCACGCCTTTACCCGGTGAGTGATAGTCGGTACTGGGGTAACTGATCATTTCTATCGGCATATCGGTGTAGCTGATGCCGCCATAAATTTGCTCGTCTTCTTCCCAAAAACGGCGTTTAAACTGCAGGCCTATTTTTACACTGGTATCGTAAGGCACGGCACGGATGGCGCTGCTCAGCTTGCCGCTAAAGTTAGCCGGTATTTGGCCAAGAATAGACAGCGGTATGGTACACACACACCAATCGGCCGATTCGGTCAGGGTATCGCCGGGGTTTTGGCTGTCTACGTAGCTGACGGTGACGCCTTTATCGTCTTGATGGATTTTGGTGACCTTGCTGGAGTAGCGGATCAAGCTGCCCACTTCTTTTTCAAAAGCCTTGGCAATCATATCCATGCCACCTATGGGCTGGAAGATGGTGCTTTGATATTCAAACTCGTTACCGGTCAGCAGATGCTGCCAAAGATTGGAGTTAAGCAGCTCTCCACGGGGCATGGGTGCTGAGTACTGCTGGGTGGGCATTAAGCCGCCACCGGGCATAACGTCGTAACCGCGCATTAAGCTGGCTTCTACCGATTTCACGTATTGATCGTCACCGTTGAGCGAGCCCCATTGGCGCATGATCAGTAATAGCCGCTCGGTATCTTCTTTGGTCATGGCACCGTCTAGGCCTTTTTGGTTCACGCATTTTGCCAATAATTCGGCAATGTGGCCTTGAAAGTCGGCGTGCACTTCGCGGTAACGCTTGGGCTTGCCACCAAAGGCTTTAGTGCTGTGTACGTAGGCGTTATGGTTAATTTGGCTAAACACTTCGAGCTTAACGTTAAACTGTTTGCAGTAATGCAGTACCGCATAATGGTGATAAGGAATACGCCACGGCCCTGGGTTGATATACAAGCCTTCGTCGAATTTACACTCTTGGCTGGCACCGCCTAATTCTGTGTATTTATCGCCTCCGCGCAAGGTCCAACAGCGTCCGCCAGCCCTTTGATTATATTCCAGTATCTTTACCTGATAGCCGGCTTTGCGCATCTCAAATGCTGCCGTCATGCCCGCCAAGCCGCCTCCTAAGATCAATACCGTGGATCCTTTAGGTGCCTCGCCTTTGAGCTGGTAATTTTTTTCATCGAAATTAGATTCACTGGCATAACCTAGGCTAGCCATCGCCTGATACATGGCGGCGGCGCCTGCGGTTTTGCCAATCCAAGTTAATACTGCGCGTCTGCTTACGCCTCGAGTCAGTTGCATATTGGTCTATCTCCAACGGATGGGTACATTAGGCGGTGCTCTGTAGGCGTTAGGTGATACGGTACGCCTGCTCCTGATGACGACTTGCCTCCAGCAAGTATTAACCTAAAGTTACAAATTTGTTTGCTGTAGGTTAAATATTAGAGCGAAAAATAATGTTCTTCCCCCCCAAAAAACCATCCGTTAACAATGAGTATCGAGACCTGCCAACACAACACATAGGTTCAAGCAGGAGCGCTACTTGCAGGGCTAACAAAAACTGAATATCTGGTTCAAGACAATATTTGTATAGCTCCAATCATCACATTTCAGCTTAAGACGCTGCTATGCAGCTAGCCTATACGCCTGCGCACTAGTGTGTCTAAGCGCGGTGTCATTCGTTCGGCATCCACTAAACACTTCGTATACGTTGCATTTTTTAACTTTTGTTAGTCAGTAAGCCATTGATAAATAATATGCCGTTAAATGCTGTGTTACCCTAACTCGGCCTATTGCTTATTAAACGCAAGCAATAGTGCACGCATCTCTCCTCATCCATAACGCTGACCACCACTCGGAGGCCACTGGTGAACACATTGAAAATTCTCTCGCTGCTATTCTGGCTGCTTTGTATTCCTGCCATAAACATGGCTTATGCCCAAAATCCAGATACGCCCTCACCCACGCCGTATGGCGCGCTCGCGGACATGTTAGAAAATGACCAAGCTCGACTGCAGCTGATCGAGCAATTACACCTGTTGTCGGCGCAGCAATTATCTGAGCAGTCTGGGCAAGCACAACCGGAAACGGTTGCCAAGCTTGGCTCCACAAGCCAGAACAGCACAGCCGCAAACACGCCCAGCTCACCCACAAAAATTAAACAATTAGCCGATACCACGCGCCATATCGCCGGTGACTTAGGCAAGCAATTTCACAGTTTAGCTAAGGTGGTGCAGTCTTTGTTTGTCGGTGATAACAGTGCCGAACAGCCCAAATTTGATGGCAGCCATTTTTTAACGGCGACTATTAATCTCGGCTTAGTGGTATTGGCCACTTGGGCTTTGTTTTGGCTATTGCGTCGGCTCAGCATGCCGATTTTTGCCCGGCTCAGTGATTGGTCTCGCCACGGCGAAGGTAAAACGCCGGTATTACGCTTGGTGGTGTGCGTAGCGTTAGCGGCCATGGTGGACGTGCTAGCCATCGGCTTGGCCTATGCGGCAGGTGGCGTAATGGCGACCTTTGTGATTGGCACCACAGGTGAGCTGACCACGCAAAGCTCGCTATTTTTAAATGCCTTTTTAATCATAGAGCTGCTCAAAGCCGGCTTAAGGGTGCTGTTTTCTTCTCGCTATGATGGTCTGCGTCTGTTACCCATAGCGGCCGATGAGGCACGCTATTGGAACCGCTGGTTTGCTTGGCTGGTGGGCTTTGTAGGCTATGGCGTCTTGGTGTTGGAGCCTTTGCTGAGTATTAATATCTCGCCTGCTTTGGGGCAGGCTATGAATACGGTAATCATGCTAGTGGCCTTTATCTGTGCGGTAACGGTTATTCTAAAAAATCGTCTTCGCCTGCGCCTAGCCATTCGCCAACAAGCAGAACAAAGTAGCCTAGCCGCCGGCCAATACAGCCTGATTTTGTTATCGCGCACTTGGCATTGGCTCGCACTGGGCTATTTTGCCACCGTATTTGTACTGACCTTACTGAGCCCTGCTGAGGCACTGCCCTTCGTGCTCTTCGCCACCCTAAAAACATTAGGGTTAATCGTGGTGGCCATTTTGTTATCGACGCTGCTCAGCCAAACCATAGGCCGCCACATTCACTTATCTGATGAACTGCGCCGCAAGTTGCCCTTGCTAGAGCCGCGCATTAATAGCTATGTGCCTACCGCCTTGCGCTTCTTGCGCGTGTTAATCGTGAGCATGGCGCTACTCTTGATCCTGCATGCGTGGCATGGCGTGGACTTAACCCTCTGGTATGAGTCAGAAGCCGGCGGCAAGCTAATGAGCAAGATCATAGCCGTGGCCATTATTTTGGCGGTGGCCGCCGTGCTGTGGGTATTATTGGCCTGCTTAATCGAGCATAAGCTAAACCCTGAAACCGGCACCGGCCAGCCTTCTGCCCGCGCACAAACCTTATTACTGCTATTTCGTAATGCATTGGCCATTACCTTGGCCACCATGACCGTTATGATAGTGCTGTCGCAAATCGGCATTAACATAGGCCCGCTAATTGCCGGTGCTGGGGTGCTGGGCTTAGCCATTGGTTTTGGCGCGCAAAAACTGGTGCAAGACATCATTACCGGGGTGTTTATTCAAGTGGAAAACGCCATGAATACCGGAGACGTGGTGACCTTAGCGGGTATTACCGGCACCGCCGAACACTTAAGCATTCGCTCTGTGGGTATTCGCGACTTAAGCGGCACCTATCATCTGATCCCTTTTTCCAGCGTAGATACGGTCTCTAACTACATGCGCGACTTTGGTTTTCATGTGGGCGAATACCGCGTGGCCTATCGTGAAAGTATTGACGATGCCATCGCGCAGCTAGAACTGGCCTATAACGAGCTGGCCGCCAGTGAATCTATGCAGCACGAAATACTGGCCCCCTTAGAAGTGTCAGGCGTGGTGGCCTTGGCCGACAGCTCGGTTAATATTCGGGTGCGCATTAAAACCACGCCGGGTATGCAGTGGGCCGTGGGGCGGGCTTATAACCGCTTGGTGAAGCAGTACTTTCAGCAAGCGGGTATCGAGATCCCCTTTCCGCACAGCACGGTTTACTTTGGGGTAGATAAGGCAGGCGCCGCACCTGCCGCTAATCTGGCCATCATGGAGCAAGTAGCGGTTCTGGAGGCGCATCAAGGCCGCCAGCTAACCACTCAGGCAACTGACACAGTGCATCAAGATGCACCTAATGAAAAAGATCAGTAACGATTAGCGACTTCTAAGTAGATCGGTATAACAGATGTGGAAATGAAAAAAATATTTTTTGCCACGGAAGAACACGGAACTCACGGACGC
>NZ_JBGQOP010000032.1:0-25158 GCF_052119705.1 Oceanisphaera sp. W20_SRM_FM3
TTTTTTTCGTCTGGATTTTAGGTAAAGGGTGAAGCGTAAAGAGTGAAGGGTAGAACCAAGTCAAACAGCAACTCTTACGGGGCAGGGCTGGGCTAGACTGGATTGGACCTTGTATCTTGCACTGTCTGTTCGCTTCACTCTTCACCATTTACTCTTCACGGTATTAAGCGCATCTCATCACTTAGGAATAAGTTGGACCAGAGAGGGTGTTTTCGCAGGTTCGAATCCTGCAACGCCGACCAATTAAAGAAACCAGCCTAACAGCTGGTTTTTTTTCGTCTGGATTTTAGGTAAAGGGTGAAGCGTAAAGAGTGAAGGGTAGAACCAAGTCAAACAGCAACTCTTACGGGGCTGGGCTGGGCTAGACTGGATTGGACCTTGTATCTTGCACTGTCTGTTCGCTTCACTCTTCACCATTTACTCTTCACGGTATTAAGCGCATCTCGTCACTTAGGAATAAGTTGGACCAGAGAGGGTGTTTTCGCAGGTTCGAATCCTGTAACGCCGACCAATTAAAAAGCCAGCTCAAGTAGCTGGCTTTTTTTCGTCTGGATTTTAGGTAAAGGGTGAAGCGTAAAGGGAACAATCCACTCAATAAAATGTTGAGCTCTGAGCATTTAGTTTTTAATTCAACACTCAAAATTAAGCATTCAACATTGCCTTTGGCACGGCGCAGCTTGGTAGCACATCTCGTCACCGTCTTTTGTAGCCGCTGCTTTAGCTGCGAAATTCTGCGCAGCAGTATGATTAATACCATTCTGTAAAACTAGCTGATCAGTATTATCACTCTTAGTGAATACAACACCTAAAGTCAGGCTGGACGGTGTTTTGTAGTCTAGCGCTTCAGCTGCTAGTCCCGTCTTAGCGGGAATGTTTAAAGCCTTCTTGCTTTGCAAGACCCACAGCTGAAGCGTGGGACTACAAGGGCGGCACTTATCTTTGTGATTCGCTTAAACAGGCCACTTCTTTACTTAGATTGGTATAAATATCATATTCAATCCGTGGCGCTACGCACCACCAGCCAGCTAAAGCAGGCTTCTACAAACACCATCCTTTGCCGTCTTCCTGATGCCCATCAGGAAGACGGAAAAACTTATCACCCAATGCCCATACATCCCGCTTTCACCTCATGTCTCATTATTTACTCCTCACGGTATTCACCTCACAAACAGGACTTAACGGCAAAATAGCCCTACAATGGCCTAAGTCTCTGTAGATCATGGCAATATCATGACCGAAGAAGTAAACATAAAAAAAACCAAAGCTAGCAAGCCGACCAGTGCCACTCAAGTGCAGTCGCTGTCGCGCGCCTTATTGCTGCTCGAATGCTTGGCGGCCTCGGATATGGGCATGTCACTCACCGAAGTGGCCAATAGCCTAGATCTCGCGCCTTCTACCACGCATCGCTTGCTTAATAGCTTGCGTAGCCACGACTTCGTGGACGTAGATGACACGCAAGGCTTATGGAGCATAGGCGTGAACGCCTTTGCGGTCGGCAACGCCTACCTAAAAAAACGCGATGTGATTGCGCAATCTCGGCCATTTATGAAGCGCTTAGTGGCTGAGACCGGTGAAACCTCTAATCTGGCTATTCTTGAGCAAGACAGAGTCGTGTATGTGGGGCAGGTGGAATCACCGCAAACCATGCGCATGGTGGTGTCGTTAGGCAGCAGCTCGCCTTTGCATGCATCGGGTGTGGGTAAGGCCTTGTTATCTGTGGTGCCCATTCAAGATGCCATGGCGTTAATTAAGCAAACCAATATGGTGGCCTTTACCGAGCACACTATTACCAATGCCGAGCAGTTCGCGGCAGAGTTGCAACATATAAAGCTACAAGGCTACTCGTTAGACGACGAAGAGCAATTTGAAGGCCTGCGTTGTATCGCTGCCAATATCTACAACGAATACGGTGAAGCGGTGGCGGCCATCTCTATCTCTGGCCCAGCAGTGCGAGTAAAACGCGAGCGCTTAGAGAGTTTAAGCCAGCTAGTGGTAGATGCGGCACAAGAGGTGACGCTGGCCATTGGCGGCAAAGTTCCTAAAAAATAAAAACATCTTCGCCACGGAATCCACGGAACCCACTGAAAGTTAAGATAAAGATTAGGGCGAATGTTTACTGGGTCATCACTTCGGCCTGACAAGATTAGGGCTTTCTACCTATTTGTTTTATTCGTCCATAGTTTCTGTGCTTTTCGTAGTAAAGAGGTGTGGCAAAAAATGCTCTTTACCGTTTTAAAACCAATAACAAGGCCAGTCTGATGACTGGCCTTGTTGCTGTTCGCTTATCGCACTCAACGCGTCTGTTTAGAAGCTCAGTGGGCGATCGCCTTGTTCGTCTTTAATACGCGTTGGCATGCCCATGTCATTAAGCAGGTTAATGAAAGGGCGGTGTGGCAGCTCTTCTACATTCACCATGCGCGATACATCCCACTCGCCGTTGGCGATTAAGAGGGCGGCGGCGACTACGGGTACGCCTGCGGTATATGAAATACCTTGGCTGCCGACTTCTTCATAGGCCGCTTCGTGGTCGCTGACGTTATAGATGAATATTTCTTTGTCTTTACCGTCTTTTTTACCCTTAACCAAGTCGCCAATACAGGTCTTGCCGGTGTAATTAGGTGCTAAGGAAGCTGGGTCCGGCAATATGGCTTTCACTACTTTTAACGGCACTACTTCTAAGCCTTCGGCGGTTTTAACTGGCTGTTCAGATAACAAACCTAGGCTGTTAAGCACGTTAAATACGTTAATGTAGTGCTCGCCAAAGCCCATCCAAAAACGCACGGTCGGCACGTCTAAGTGGTGCGACAAAGAGTGTATTTCGTCGTGGCCCGTCATGTAGCTGGTTTGCATGCCGACCACGGGTAAGTCGTCGGTACGCTTCACTTCGAACATCTTATTTTTTACCCAAGCATTATTCTGCCAAGACCAAACTCGACCGGTAAATTCACGGAAGTTAATTTCAGGATCGAAGTTAGTAGCAAAATAATGGCCGTGATGACCGGCATTGATGTCGATAATATCGATGGACTCCACGCGGTCGAAGTAGCCTTCTTTAACTGCTGCCGCGGCATAGGTGTTTACCATACCCGGATCGAAACCGACACCCAAGATGGCGGTTACGCCGTTATCGGCACACAGCTGTTTGCGTTTCCACTCATGGTTAGCGTACCAAGGTGGATTTTCACAAACTTTATCGGGGTCTTCGTGAATAGCGGTATCCATATAAGCGGCACCGGTTTCGATGCACGCCTGTAATACCGACATATTAATGAAAGGCGAACCGACATTGATCACCATCTGCGACTGTGTTTTGTTAATTAACGCTTTGGTGGCTTCTATATTTAGCGCATCCAATGCGTGAGCTTCCAAGTCGCCGGCAGTTTTTAAGCTGCCCTTTTCCTGTACGCTGTCGACAATTTGTTGGCACTTATCGACGGTGCGCGAGGCGATGTGGATGTTACCCAGAACATCATTATGTTGTGCGCATTTATGAGCAACAACTTGGGCAACACCACCGGCACCAATAATCAGAACGTTTCTTTTCATTTTTTTCCTCTAACCGCCTCCTTAAAAGGCTCTGTTATAGTTGATTCATGCCTCAGGAGAGGCTGTTTACAAAGTCGTTGAAACTAAACTCCTTAACCAACTCCACGCTACCGTCGAGCTGACGTATGGCAATGGCAGGCATATTCACGCCATTAAACCAATTCTTTTTCACCATGGTGTAACCGGCGGCGTCGATAAACGACAACCGATCACCCACTTTAAGTGGCTGTTCAAAATTAAACTCACCAAAAATATCGCCGGCTAAACAAGACTTACCGCAGATCATGTACTCTAACGTGCCGTCATTAGGCGCCATCTTCGCCGATTCGCGATAAATCAGCAGATCCAGCATGTGTGCTTCAATGGAGCTGTCGACAATCGCCAATTGCTTACCGTTATAAAGTGTATCCAGCACCGTGACTTCTAGTGTAGTGGTCTGGGTAATAGAAGCTTCACCTGGCTCAAGATAAAGCTGCACGTCGTAACGCTCGCTAAAAGCCTTAAGACGTGCACAGAAGTGATCAATAGGATAATCGTCGCCAGTAAAGTGAATACCCCCGCCTAAGCTCACCCAAGTAATGTTCGGGCGCTTAAGCAGGTCGCCAAACTTAGCCTCTATGTCAGTTAGCATATGATCGAACAAGGCAAAGTCATTGTTCTCACAGTTGTTATGGATCATAAAACCCGAAATTTGCTCCAGCACTGGCGTGATTTCTTCTGCATTCCACTCACCTAAACGGCTGAAGGGGCGGGAGGGATCGGCAATTAAGAAGGCGGAGCTAGACACGCCGGGGTTTAAGCGTAAACCACGCACATGATTAGTAGACTCATCGGCAAAGCGGGTGAGCTGGCCAATAGAGTTAAAAATAATTTTATCGCTGTGGGCTAATACTTCGGCTATTTCGTCGTCGGCGTAGGCCACGCTGTAAGCGTGAGTCTCGCCTGGAAACTTCAGTTTGCCCAGTTTCACTTCGTTAAGTGAAGATGAGGTAGTGCCGTCCATGTATTGACTCATTAAGTCGAATACCGACCAGGTGGCAAAGCATTTTAAGGCCAGCAAAGCTTTGGCACCGGAATGCTCGCGTACATAGGCGATCTTTTCCATGTTGCGCAACAATGCGGCTTTATCGATGAGATAGTACGGAGTTTTTATCAACTAGGTCATACCCTCTTGACTGCGTTTATCCACCTGGCGGGAACACAGGAAAATTTGAAGCGCATGATTATAGTAGAAAGGGTGAGCAGCTTCGAGCTAAATCGGCCTTTGCCGCTTTTGTGGCCATAAAGAGATACAAACGGGCATGTTTTCTGTGCAATATCGGTTTCTATGCACACCATGTTCGCCATAATTGGCATTTATTTAGTCGGATGATGAGCGCTTTACGTCGGACGCTGTACGCCGACCGTTAGAGATAAACACGTCGGCCTCTGCCGTTTTACCTAGCTGACAACCGTATCTTGTTTTTATTGCTGAGTATTTAGATCGAGATCCTGATGTGCATCAGGAAGACAGCAAGAGCCATAGATACACTGCGCATCCTGTAGCCTTGCGCTTTAGCTGCAAGTCTTGCGCAGCAAGAAGGTTTTTCGGACGGCGTAAGGCGTACCACGTAAAGCGATGTTTTCAGTTTTTTAGCGTATGTTTTTTGTGCGAGGTTAAAACAGGAGAGTAAAGCGTGAGGTGTAATACGTAAGGCGTACAGCGTTAAACGTACAGCTGTCTCTTAAAAGAAGGTGGGGCAGCGCGCTGATAATTAAGATCTTACACAAAGCCCCCTGAGTGAAAGCTCGTACTTATCTTTGCCTGCCCCGATTCTTAACTGCCCGCCAACCTAAATTAGCGGGCAAACGGCAATATCACTCGCCGCGGATGTTGTGGTTAGCCAAGTGCTCAAGCGCCTTGATCAAACCAGAGTGATCCCAACCAGCACCGCCCAGAGCGTTACAAGTGTTGAACAACTCTTGTGCGCCAGCAGTGTTAGGCAGAGAAACACCCAGTTCACGTGCGCCAGTCAGAGCCAAGTTCAGATCTTTCTGGTGTAAAGCAATACGGAAACCTGGGTCAAAAGTACCCTTAACCATACGCTCGCCGTGCACTTCTAAAATCTTAGAAGAAGCGAAACCACCCATCAGTGCTTCACGCACCTTGGCTGGGTTTGCGCCCGCTTTAGAAGCGAATACCAGTGCTTCTGCAACTGCTTCAATGTTCAGTGCAACAATGATTTGGTTCGCTACTTTAGTAGTCTGACCGTCACCGTTACCGCCTACCAGAGTAATGTTCTTACCCATGATTTCGAACAAAGGATTAACTTTGTCAAATACTGACTGCTCGCCACCAACCATGATGGTCAGGGTTGCGTTGATCGCACCCACTTCGCCGCCAGATACTGGAGCGTCTAAGTAGTCGGCGCCAGTTTCGTTAACGCGCTTGGCGATAACTTTGGTAGCGATAGGAGAGATAGAAGACATGTCTACTACGATTTTGCCAGCGCACAGGCCTTCAGCCACGCCGTCTTTACCGAACAGTACGTCTTCAACCTGTGGGGTATCGGGCACCATGGTAATGATAATTTCAGCGGCTTCTGCAACGGCTTTAGGTGTTGCCAAAGCAATACCGTGCTCGCCTACCAAGTCAGCTGGAGCTTCGTTGAAATGCTCAGAGAAATAAAGGGTGTGACCTGCTTTTTGCAGGTTCTCAGCCATTGGCTTGCCCATGATACCGGTACCGATAAAACCTATCTTCATCGTAAATTCCTTATTAACTTGTGGGGTTAGTTAACGCCGTGCAATGAGCTTGGCGCCTCATACCTTTAAGAATTGCCGTGTTGCAATGCAACTGTTGCGGTGCTACACGGTCAAAGATTTAGTTCAGGCTGGCGTAGTTCTTCAACCAAGTCAGACCGGCTTCGGTGGTGGTAGCTGGCTTATATTCGCAGCCAATCCAACCGTCGTAGCCTACTTCGTCCAAGTACTTAAACAAGAACTCGTAGTTGATCTCACCGGTACCTGGCTCGTTACGACCTGGGTTATCAGCCAACTGTACGTGGTTGATGTTGCTCAGGTTGTTTTTAACGGTACGGGCCAAGTCGCCTTCCATGATTTGCATATGGTAAATGTCATACTGCAAATACAGGTTAGCGCTACCCACTTTTTCGCGGATAGATTGCGCTTGCTTAGTGTTGTTCAAGAAGAAACCTGGAATATCGATAGTATTAATCGCTTCCATTACCAACTTGATACCAGCAGCTTCCAGTTTGTCAGCAGCAAATTTCAGGTTAGCAACAAAGGTCGCTTCAGCTTGGTCGTAAGACACGCCAGCTTGCTGAATACCAGCCAAGCAGTTGATCTGGGTGTTGCCCAGCACTTTAGCGTATTCAATGGCCTTATCAACACCGGCTTGGAATTCTTCAACACGATCTGGATGGCAAGCAATGCCACGCTCGCCGCCGTCCCAGTTACCGGCTGGCAGGTTAAACAACACCTGAGTCAGACCATTGGCATCCAGTCGGGCTTTAATGTCTTGTGCGGTTTCAGCATAAGGGAACAGATATTCTACACCCTTAAAGCCAGCCTTAGCGGCGGCTTCAAAGCGGTCCATAAAGGCCACTTCGGTAAACAGCATAGACAAGTTGGCAGCTAATTTAGGCATAACAATGTCCTTCATTAATTTGGGGGCAAAAATAAGCCCAGCCAAGCGGCTGGGCTTTAAGGTATTAATTAATCAAGCAAAGAGATAGTAGCGGTTGGCGCATCAACGCCTTTTGCTGCTAATTCTTCAAACTCGTTAACTGCGTCAATTTCAACGCCCATAGAAACGTTGGTTACACGCTCAAGGATCACTTCAACTACTACTGGTACAGAGAATTCAGCCATCAACTTCTTAGCTTGTTCCAGTGCAGGAGCGATTTCTTCTGGCTTGTAAACACGGATTGCTTTACAGCCCAGACCTTCAACAACCTTAACGTGGTCAACACCGTACTCGCCCAGCTCAGGAGAGTTGATGTTTTCGAAAGACAACTGCACACAGAAGTCCATGTCGAAGCCACGCTGTGCCTGACGGATCAGACCCAGATAAGAGTTGTTTACCAGTACGTGGATGTACGGCAGTTTAAACTGTGCGCCAACGGCCAATTCTTCGATCATGAACTGGAAGTCGTAGTCGCCAGAGATGGCAACAACGTTGCGAGACTTGTCTGCAGCAACCACACCCAACGCCGCTGGGATAGTCCAACCCAGAGGGCCAGCCTGACCACAGTTGATCCAGTTACGTGCGCTGTATACGTGCAGGAACTGAGCCGCAGCAATCTGTGACAAACCAATGGTAGATACATAAGTCGTATCGCGACCAAATACTTTGTTCATTTCCTGGTAAACACGCTGTGGTTTAACTGGAACGTTGTCGAAGTTGGTCTTACGCTGCATGGTGCTCTTGCGTTCTTTACACTCAGCAACCCAAGCAGAACGATCTTTCAACTTGCCAGCGGCTTTCCATTCTTTAGCAACTTCTAAGAACAGATCTAGAGCTACGCCTGCGTCAGATACGATACCCAAGTCTGGGCAGAATACGCGACCAATCTGAGTAGGCTCTATGTCTACGTGGACGAACTTACGGCCCTTGGTGTAAACATCAACAGAACCTGTGTGACGGTTAGCAAAACGGTTACCGATACCCAACACGAAGTCAGATGCCAGTACGTTGGCGTTACCGTAACGGTGTGAAGTCTGCAGACCACACATACCAGCCATCAGCTCGTGGTCGTCTGGAATAGTGCCCCAGCCCATCAGAGTAGGAACTACTGGCACGTTTACCAGCTCAGCAAACTCAGTCAGTTGCTTGTCTGCGTTGGCGTTAATAACACCACCACCAGATACCAACAGCGGCTTGTCAGCTTCGTTCAACATAGTCAGCGCTTTCTCGATTTGGATACGAGTTGCAGCTGGCTTGTACGGGATCATTGGCACGTAAGCTTCAGCGTCAAATTCAATCTCAGCCATCTGTACGTCGAACGGCATGTCGATAAGAACAGGACCTGGACGGCCAGAACGCATGATGTGGAATGCCTGCTGGAAAGTACCGATCAACTGAGCGGGCTCCATTACGCAGATAGCCCACTTAGTTACTGGCTTAGCGATAGCTTCGATGTCTACCGCTTGGAAGTCTTCTTTGTGCATGCGAGCACGTGGCGCTTGGCCAGTGATGCACAAAATTGGAATCGAGTCAGCCATAGCTGAGTACAAACCAGTGATCATATCGGTACCGGCAGGGCCAGAAGTACCAATACACAGGCCGATATTGCCTGGGTTTGCACGGGTGTAGCCTTCAGCCATGTGTGACGCGCCTTCAACGTGGCGAGCCAGTACGTGTTCAATTGAACCTAAGCCACGCAATGCTGCGTAGAAAGGGTTAATCGCGGCGCCGGGAACGCCAAAGGCTTTAGTTACACCTTCAAGCTCAAGGATTTTGGCGACTGCCTCGATTGCTTTCATTTTAGCCATAATCGGTATCCACTCATCTGAGGTGCTCTCGGCACCATGGTTATTAATCTAGGGATAGTGGTTACTGGTTTCGCCTATAAAGCGAAGATAAATCAGTAACCCTTAGCGTGATCATACAAAAAATACTGTGACGATCAACCAATTTTTGGAAATCATTTTTACAATGTGGAATTGTCGAAATGTCCAAACGGTAGACTCAGGCTATTTTGCACAATCATTGTGTTAATTCTATGGCAGCGTCTTGCTACTCAGTCTGTCTTGCATCAATAAGGCTGCACTTTTTGCGTTGCCGACGGGTATCGGTATCGCTTAGGTGGAAGAACAAATTGAGTGATAAAGCAGAGGGCTAGCAAAACCTACGAGGCACAGCATAGCAATAATATGACAAAAAGCACATTCGCTACGTATTTTGATTACAACTGTGTGAACAATTTACTCATTAAATTCTATAGTTCGTTAGCGCTTTATCTACCTACTGCTAACCTTAGCCCCTTCGGAGAGCTATCAGCTTTAAGCGGTCAGCTGTCAGAAGCCGCTTTGCTTTGTGAAGAGTGAAGAGTGAGGCGTGGGGAGGAAAACTCAATTTGGCCTTTGAGCTGCACTAAACTCACTGCGCACCCAAGTACTGCTCTTTATCCCTTACGAAATAATAGTGGTCAGATTTGAAAGGGCAGCGCCGAACTAAACAAAAGACGGTGACGCCGTGGTCTGCATGGTGCAGCAAAGCTGTTGCTTTGCAATGTCTGTTGTAGTCGCGTGCTTTAGCCTGCGCAGCAGGCTCCGCCTCGAATGCTGAGTTTTAACTGATAGCTTAAAGCTTAAAGCTGAAGGCTTACCGCTGCTTCTAACCTTTTTTGTGCACTGCACAAATAAAAACTTGCCAATCTCTATTGTGCAGTGCACAATCATTTCACGCCTTAGCCAAGAAAGTAGCGAAATGATGTTTTTCTTGCAGGCGTATCAGGCTTAATGCCTCCCCATTCTTCTGGAGATATACAATGTCATTATTCAATACCGAACAGCTGCAAGCGACTCAAAAAGAAAATTTGCAGGTAGTACAAAATTTAACTAACGGCCTAATCGCCAACGCCACCAAACTGGGTCAGCTGCAGCAAAACGCCTTCACTAAGTTAGTAAGCAGCCAGTTTGAGTTTGCAAACAAATTGTTCGCAGTACGTGATGCCAAAGATTTTGCTGAATTGCAAAATGAATTCTTTAGCCCAACTGCAGCGTTAGACCAGCAACTGAACTTTAACCGCGAAGTGTTGGCAGTATTAACTGACAGCCAAAAGCAAGTTAGCCAGTTTGCTGAAGAGCAAGTAGCTAAAGGTAGCGAGCAGATCAATGAAGCAGTTGAAAAGCTTGCCGGTCAAGCGCCAGCAGGCAGCGAGCACGCAGTAACAGCATTCAAATCAGCCGTATCTAACGCCAACCAAGTATTTGGTCAGGCACAAGCTGCGACTAAAGACGCCACTACTATTGCTGAGCAAGCGGTAAAGCAAGCCGCTGAGCAGTCTGAGAAAGCCGCTCGTGAAGTAGCTCAAGCGACTGAAAAGAATCTGGCTACAGCAAAAGCTGCAGCAGAGCAGCAAACTAAAGGCGCACGTAACGCCTCTAAAGCTAACTAATAGGCTCTACTAGTTAGTTTCAAAAATAGCGGTAACTGCTTAAGCGATAAGGATGATTCCTTATCGCTTTTTTTTGCTTATTTTTTAGCGTCTGTGTCAGGAGTGTGGTCGGTATCTTGGTCGGAATTGTTATCTTTACCAGACTGAGCGTCGCTTGGCGCGTCTTTACTCTTAGTGCTGCTACCCGCAAAACCGCCGAACAGGCCAAACATATTTTGGGTGTTCATATATAAGTCGCGCGACTGTTCAACATACTGTCGCATCATATCTTGCATGATGGGCGCTTGGCCTTGCATAAAATCGGTCCAGGCTTGTGAGGATTGCGAGCCGGTTTGCGTTTGAATGTCGATTACCGACTGAATGCTTTCATCTAAGTAGCTGCCGAGCACGCCTTGAAAAGGGCCATAAAAGCAGATGATATTTTTCAGCATGGTGCTGGAAAAAATCGGATTACCATCACTCTCGGCTTCTTGAATAATCTGCAGCAAAATACTACGGGTAATATCCTCACCGCTTTTAGCGTCTACTACCTGAAAGGGCTCTTGCTCTTGTACTAGGCGGCGAATATCCACCAAAGTAACATGGCTACTGGTGTGGCTATCGTACAGACGACGATTCGGATACTTCTTGATAATACGGACATTGTCCTGCGATTTTGTCATGCGACCCAGCTTCTTAACCATCTATTGTGACAAACAGTGTATCTCAAAGGCAGAAAGTGCTCAATTTGGCAAAACATAGCGCCAAGTGCCCGGCGCCCAGCATTCAGCTAAACACCGGTCTTGAAGACTAAGTATTTTGTCCCGGTATTCGATATTAACTGCCTTAGCACTTTTGCTATCGTATTAGCGACTGACCTTTGCTTTTACTTGGCGCTGGGTGCTTGGCGCCGGGCGCTGCTCTCAAGTCGTGAATCGCGCCTTACCATCTGTTACTATTCTGCTTAAATTTATTACCAACTAATGAGATCTCCGATGCAAGTTGCAGACAACACAGTAGTACAGTTCAACTACACCTTAAAAAGTGAAGAAGGTGATACGCTAGACACCAACGTAGACAACGCGCCGCTGGCCTATTTGCATGGCCATAACGGCATGTTAGAAGGCATAGAAGCTGCCTTAACTGGCAAGAACGAAGGCGACAGCTTTAGCATTACCTTGGCGCCAGAAGATGCTTACGGTGAGCGCAAAGAAGACATGATACAGCGCGTACCGGTTAAGCATTTGCACGGTGCTAAAAATTGGAAAGCCGGCATGATGGCCACCGTTCATACCGAGCAAGGCGAGCGCCAAGTGACGGTAGCTAAAGTAGGTAAGTTTATGGCAGACATAGACATGAACCACCCATTAGCCGGTTTAACGCTGATTTTTGATCTGGAAGTAGTGAGCGTACGCGCCGCCACCGAAGAAGAACTTGAGCACGGCCACGCACACGGCGAAGGCGGTCACCACCACTAAGCTTGAGCCTTAAGCGGTAAGCTTTACGCTGTAAGTTAAAGATTAAAAAAGCCGAGCAGATGCTCGGCTTTTTGTTGGCTGCGGCATACGCGGCGCACGGCTGGACTAGTCGGCAAACTGCTTAGGCTGCACCAGTCTCAGGTAGTCCTTCATGGGCAGGCTAAACAGTTCACGGTAGCTACCGGCACTAAAGACGATTTCTTTCTGGTGGGCGAGTTCGGTGTCGAGATACACCGGCATGTCATAGAGGTTGCCAAATGGGGGCAGGGCACCGACTTGGCAGTCGGAAAACTTCTCGCGAAAGTCGTGTTCATGCACAAGGGTCACTTTCTGCGCCGACAGGGCTTGGGCTAGGGTGTCGGTATGGATCATTTTGGGGGCGGGCACCACTATCATGGTCATCTGGCCATCCAGCGTCACAATCACTACTTTGGCCATTACGCTGCCTGGTATATGGGCGACTTCGGCTACATCTTGTGCGGTAAAAGCCGGCGAGTGGGTAATCACCCGATATTTAACCCCCTGTTGATCTAGGTATTGTTGTAGTCGTTGAGCAGGCATAACACTTCCTCCTGACTGATAGGGAATATCAGTTGAAGTATAGGATCCCAGCCGAAAGCGGTCAGCTCGCAGCTGGAAGACAACACTGAAAACCAAGACTGACAGCGTCTGGGGTGCACGCCGAAAAGATGGAGATGCCAAGAGGCAACTGGGTAACCTCCTCCGACACGCTTCAAGCACTTCCCTGTGACGCTCAGCACATGACATCCCTGTCATGTGATGGTCGGCTGAGGTTATCCCAGTCGCCTCTCTTATTGGTGTGGTGGGTAGCAAAAAGCAAGACCTAACTCCGTGATCGCTTTGGTTCAAAGGCGAGTCTACCCGCGAGACCGCGCCAGCTCATATAAGGGATGGTTAAGGGCTGTACATCAAACTTTTTAGTATTCACTATTCAAATTATCTACTAATTGTATACTATATAGTATCGATCAATTTTCCCACAGTGGACATAAAATGAATCTACTTCATGAAAATCATCAGCTTCATTTTTTCGTAAATAATACTGATATTGAAGTGAATCCCGACCTCATCAGAGCAATAACTGAATTTTTTCCTGATTTGAATTTAGCTCCAACTTATGGGAAAGAGTTCAATCCATTGAGTGGAGAACAAAAAGATATCTTAGTTCTTATAAGCCCAGATCAGTCTCTGAGGATTGAGTTCCCAAGTCATGAAACTATGATTTTTAAAGAAGGTGGGACACAAGAAGATTTCAAAAAATTATCTATTCGCCTTATAGATGGGTTGGCTAAGCTATTCCCATTTAAAAAAGGGAATAGACTTTCTATGCTAAATGCTAAATTTTACGAAGGCTCTGAAGGTCAATACGAAGCACTATATAAGTCTTTGTTTACCTACAAACAAGCCAGTCCTTTTGAGTGGGATAATCGTGTAGTTGAAAAACGAAAACTGCCTATTAGTAGAGAGGAAATTAATAGCATTAGTATGATCCGCCGTGTAGAAATTAGAACTCCCTATTTAAAAGGCGGAAAAGAAACTGACGTTGTTATTTTTGAGCTTGATAGTAACACAATTCATCAAAACACAAGTAATAGATTTAGGTTGCAAGATAGTATAGATATTTATAGTGAATTACAAAATAACAATTTACGGATATCAGAAGAGCTGAAACGTTACTTTGATGCTTAAGGAGTGAGTATGGAACAGCTTGTCTATAATACTAAGTTTGGTTCAGGAAGCTCATCTAAACCTAATTTATCATCATCTAGTAGCGCGACTTTAGCTTTCGAAGCACTTCCAAGAGTGGAGGTGATTCGAGCAGTTAAACAAATAATATCTTTCGTAATCTCGGATGACTTTGTTGAGGGGGAGATTACAAAAACTCAGCTTTATCTTGAAAAGTTGCATATGCAAAACCCTTACCTATTTACCGAAGCATTTTCGACTGCATGGGTGCAGTTATTTGCTTCCGATAATGAAATATATCTATTTACACTAATCTCTGTTTCATCATGCCTACCATATGAGTGGCTGAGACAACATGGTGACGCACTTATTTTGGGTTGTTCATCGCATGAAAGTGAACTCGTCAATGAGGCTTGTATAAGATTAGCGGAATCTTGGGAAATCCCTGAACATGCTTCTAAGTTAGAAAAAATGAAAGCCTTTGAGTGTAAATGGTTGGAGTCTTATAGGCGAGAAACGATTTCCTATTTAAAAGGGCTTAATTGATGGGCTTACTTTTAAGGAAGATCTCACTAAATAAGTGGAAGGGGAATATAAATAAACCACCTAGTAATTATAGTGCTGATGCTATAACTGGTTGTACACGAACGACTTCAAACACACTGTCTGTATGGTCATCATGTACACCTAACTTTGATGACGAAAAAGTTAAAGAGTTAATTGTTGGCCTAGCATTGTCGATGCCTCAACCAGCAAAAATAGATTTAATATGGCTAGATGAAGATAAATTAAAAAGTAGAGGGCTTCAAATAAAAAGCACTGAAGCTAATAGCGTCTATACTTCCATCAATTCTAGACATAAAGACATTGAGGGCTTGGATCATGAAAAGCTAGGTATAGTAGGTCAGCATATTGTAGAGCAATTTACAATTCCTGAAAATGTCAATTCTATAGCGAAAAATAAGCTTGTCAAACTAGTAATCGAGTGGATGAAAAAAGAAAACACTTTTTCTCTTGATGATTTAAATGAAAAGTGGTTAGAAGAAGTTAACAAAAAGCTCTAGAGTAAGTTTTAATTTATTACTCGACTTTTTCCCTCCGCAGCAAAACACTGAGTCGGGAGGCTGGGAAGAAAGTCCTGCCCCAGTGATGCCATATCAAAGTGAAATTCATATGACGTTTTCACATTATAGGCAGCTCGGGTCAAAAATTGGAACAGCGAGTTGCCTGCATACTTTACAACAGGCGTCGCTGGAGCATCGAGGGGAATGAAGGGATCTGCTCAGCCGACCATCATATGACAGGGACGTCATGTGCTGAGCGCCGCATGGATGCGGGTTAAGCGAGTCGGAGGAGCAGGCCCTTTGTCCGACTTATACTGTGCAGGCACATTAATCCGCTGTTTTAATCACTCTAATCCCTAATCCCTAATCCCTAATCCCTAATCCCTAATCCCTAGCATCCAGTTTTGCTAGGCTGGCGGCCAGGGTTTCTATGGCGCTGGTGCGTTCGTGATCTTGGCGAGGTTTGCGGCCGTTCAGGCTCGACCAGGCCGGATAGGCGCGGGCGGTGGTTAGTTGGGGGGCCAGTTCGCCTTTACGCCATTGCTGCTCCAGAGGCGTGTCCATTTGAATGCGCTCTTGTGCCGCGTGGCCGCGTAGTTCTAAAGCATTAAGTAGGCGCTGCTGGCGAATGGCCAATAATCGCAGCGTGCTGTCATTAACCGTGAGTTCGCGTTCGCCGCGCCATTTGCCCTTGATACGTTCACCGTAACTGCGAAAGGTTTGGGTGAAACCGCCGATGGCCGCGCCCAGCACGGTGGCGGCACCTAGGCTTAGCCCGCCGGTAAACAGGTCAATGCCTGCACCTGTGGCGGCACCGGCTGCCATGCCGCCGCCGACTTTTACGCCTAATTGCTTCATGGTGGCGGGGTTAAATAAATCCTCGCCCCAGCGGCCTTCTTCTAGCGGTAAATCTTGGGCCTCGGCGTCGTCTTTACGAAAGGCGTACAGCTTTAATAGCGCTTCTACGCATTGTTGCTCACGCTGGCGAACATCTTTATGCAGCTGTTGAATGGCTTCTGCTAATAAGTCGGGGTGCACGCTGCGCCGTGCGGCAGCTACGTCTATTAATAGCTCGGCAATCAGGCGCTGGCTGGCTTTGCGGCGCATTTGTACTTGGGCAAGATTGTGATCAATTAAGCGTTGCAGGCGTGGGCGTTGGCTATCTAAAACTAGGCTTAAATTTTCATACAGTCGCTGCTCGCCATCGGCAGGGGGCGCCACGCTGTCGAAGCGCACTACGGCATGTAAACCTAAGCGGGCTAACACTTCGCGCCATGCGGCTTCGCGCTGTTCGGGGGCGTTTACAAAATTTAACACCGGCAATAAGGGTTTGCCGCACATGGCTAAAATCGCCAGTTCATCGCGATATTTCGCCAATACCGGCTCGCGGGCATCAATCACATAAAAACCGGCATCGGATTTTAAGAGCTGGCGTAGTACTTTGGCTTCTTGCTCAAAACGCTGGCGGGCTTCGCTGGTATTTAAAAAACGCGCCACTTGCTCTGGGCCGTCAAGGCGCTGCTCGGATTGGGGTAGTTGCTCTATGTATTCGTAGAGCGCCACCGCATCTTCAAACCCCGGCGTGTCGTACAGCTCAATTAGCGCTTCGCCATCCACCGACAAGCGCGCGCCTTCTACATGTTGGGTCGTGCTGGGGCGATGGGAGATAGCGCCAAAACCCACATCACGGGTGAGGGTGCGCAGCAATGAGGTTTTGCCCACATTGGTGTGGCCCACCACCGCCAGTGTTAGGGGTGCGGTTTGCTCAGTCATTCGCTTGTCCCTCCATTTTCTCTGGCTCTTGTTCCAACCAAGCCCAAGGGGCGCTGCGGCTATGGGCAATGTTTAGCTCATCCAACTGTTGCTGCCAGATAGTCAGTCGCTCAATGGGCGCATTGAGCTCCAATAACCACACCCGAGTTTCTGCTGCGGTGCGTGATAGTTCGGCAATTAAATGCAAGGTGCCTCTGTCTGCAGAGCGCTGGGGATTACAAGCAATCAGCAGTCGCGCCGGTGGTTGTTTGCTCAGTTGCTCCAGCACTTGGTGGCGCTGTTCGCGGGTATCAATTATGCCGGCATCTTGGATCTGAGCTGTAGGCGCCAACTGCTCGGGCGGCCAGCTAATGCTGTCATCCAGCTCAATGCCGACTAACACGGCGTCGTGCCCCGCTAATTGTGCGCCTGCCGTGGTGCTCGGCAGCGCTGAGGGCGCCTCATCTACTACGCCTAAGCGCTCGCTGCTGGGCTGCACCCGCTCATGTAATGGCTGCCACACTTCATCATTGGCATTAAAGGCCAAGCGCTTAACACCACTACGCCAGCGCCATTCGCACAATAGGCTAAAGGTAAGGCGCGGCAACACGCCGTAGATTAACAGCATGCCCAGCAGCCAACTGGCCCAAACCTGCCTTGCGCTTTCACCCGCTTCGGCGTGCAAACCGCTGACTTGTATCAGCTCGCTGTTAGGTAGCGCAAAACCCAGCCAAGCGGCAGGCTTGCCCAGTGTGTTTACCAGCATCACAAAGGAATCACTGGCCACGATAGTGGACTCCCACACAAAGCCATATCTGCGGGTCGCCAATAGCGCAATCAGCGAAAGCAGCGCTGTGCTTAAGGTGATCAGCCACCAGCCGTGCAGCAAGCGGCCTAAGCCCCAGCGCAACAAGTTATGCCGTTGTAATAATACCAATAACGCCGGTGCTAACTGCGCGGCTTTGGCATCGCGCGCCAGTTTATTGCTCAGCCACAGCCAAGCGTGGCTGAGCGGTGAGCTAGTTTGTTTGGTCAGCAATAAGCTAAAACACCAAGCCAGCAAACTGAGTAGGTTTAAGCCGATCAAGCCCGACAGAGCCCAAAAAATATTGATGGCTTCAGGGTTACCGCTGAGCGCGGTTTTCGCCAACACTACGCCAGAGATGATCGCACTAAAAATTAATAACCATAACGCCAACCGCGCGCCTTGCAGCCAGTGCTGTAGCGCGGTCACGAGACCATCGCGCTTGGCTAAGAATAAGCCGCGCACCCTGAGCCGCTCAGCCAGCGATCCTTGAGTGGCGCGGGCTTTGCGGCAGGCTTCATTATCTTCTAGCAGGCCTGTGTGCTCCTCGCGTAGCCGCACGGCTTCGCAGAGCCAGAGTGTTTGTAAGTTTGAGTTTTGATCAGTCACAAGCAGTCCATTCATCGCGGTAATAAAGCTATTGTGCCTGAGAATAGAGCGTGAATAACGTAAATGCTTAAAGGCTCAATCTTTTTGCCACGGAACCCACGGAATCCACGGAAATGTTACGATTTTAAGATGAATATCCTGTGAAGAGTAAAGAGGCTGACATAACACCGAACCTTGTTCATACCACAAAGCTTCTTTATCATCTTTGATAATACACCCGCTAAGCCTATGGCTGCCTCGGTAGTCACGCTCAAATCGTGCGGGTTTTTTATTGCCTACTTTTGATCCAAAGAGATGTGAATTTTTTGCCAAGCCTGCTACCGATACTCTTCCGGACAACAGTTGAATGCATGTGATGAAGTGCCTATGCTCTTTACCTTTGCTCAATACCATTACGTATCTGTATTTTTATGGTTGTTTAATGGATTTCATCAAGACGCTTAAGCGCCTATATAGGGATAATTATGAACGCAGTAAAAAACGTTACCAAACTCGGATTAGTTTTTGGCTTGGCTGTCGTGCTGACCGCTTGCGGTGGCGCGCCTTCAGATGCAGACGTACGTAAGGCGCTGGAAGAGCAGATCCAAAGCGATATGAATCAAGTGACGGGCAGCCTAAAAGGGACCGGTCTTGATGGCGCTATGGATGGCATGATGCCAAAAATTGACAATATTTCACCTCAAGGCTGTGAAGAAGCGGCCAACGATATTTATAACTGTACCGTTGAAGCCACCATTACCGTGATGGGTATGCAGCAAACTAATATGCAAGAATTTAGCTTTAAGAAAAACAAAGCTGGCGAGTGGAAAGTGGTGCGCTAAGCCAATGTTAGCGTTGTGAGTCGCGAGCTTATTTTCTATCCGCGGATCATTATTGGCGGCTAAAAATTAACGATTGATTATGCACAAGCAAGGCGCGCATTTAACTTAAGTTAATGCGCGCTTTTTATTGCCAGATTGCAGCTTGAAAAATTAAATCTCCCCAAAAAGCCTTCTAAAACACCTTAAACGGAGTAGTTAAAGAGAGAAGTGCAAGTGAGGCCTCAAGGCTGAACTTGGCACTTAAATTCCTTAACTTTAAAAATTACCGCAACCAAGAAGAGATCTTATGACATCAGTAATGCTCGATACCGTGAAAGAGTTCACCGACTCATTCTTTGAAAAGCACTGGAGTAGTCATCTGCCCACTCGGCCTGAATGGAATGATGTTTGGGCATTTATAGGCGGCTTGCCCGGTGGTGATACCCAAGGTGTATACCTGCTTATGAGTGAAAACGAGGAGGTGCTCTACATTGGCGTAGGAGCATCCAAAGTGGGGGGCCGATACAGTGGTCATGGCATAGGGAGCAGGGTGTCTGAATATCATCGTATGGCTGAAGGGCAAAGAAGCGTCTCGTTAGAACAGCGTAAGTACATACCTAAAGGTGATTGGGCTGAACGGGGCCTAGCTAAAATCGTGACGATTGGCTTTACCTCTGAATACGCTTATATGGCTTATGCATTAGAAGCTTTCTTGATTCGAGAAACAGAGACTCCTCATAACAAGGTCAGGTCGGCAAGGCTGTCTTAACTATTGATAATCTTTTAATAAAATTAATTTTATAAAAAGCACTCGTGCGCTCGCGAGTGCTTTTTTTGCACAAAAATAGAGAGGGCATAATATGAAGCTGGAGCTTGATTCGCAGAAAATTGTAATATTTTCTGGCGCTGGATTAAGTGCCGACAGTGGCCTGCCTACTTTTAGAGATCATAATGGCCTGTGGCAGAACCATAATGTTCTAAAGCTTGCGTCTGCCGAGATGTTTAAAAATAACCCAGAACTCGTTCATCAATTTTATAATGAACGCAGAAAGCTGGCGGCCAACGCCATGGCTAATGTCGCGCACTTGGCGATTGCCGAATTAGAACATTATTATCAAGTGGTGGTGATAACCCAGAACGTGGATGAGCTACACGAACAGGCCGGTTCAACTCAGGTTATTCATTTACACGGTAAATTGTCTGAGGCGAGAAGCAGTCTGGATCCCAGTCTAACTTATCCTATTGGGGACGAGCCGTTATCCGCCAGTGATGTGGCAGAGGACGGTTCTCTTTTGCGACCGAATATTGTGTGGTTTGGTGAGTCAGTGCCTAATTTAACCCAAGCAAAACAACATATGCGCAGCGCCGGCAAAGTATTGGTGGTCGGAACGTCACTTGCAGTAGAGCCCGCGGCTTCAATACTGAAGCATGCACGGCTAGGTGCGGAAAAATATATGATCAATCTGGATATAGTGTCAAAACCCTATGGTTTTAGATTCTTGCGCGGTAGCGCCATAGATTGCGTACCAGACTTGGTGAACCGTTGGCTTAAATCAGCCAATGAAGCGTAAGCACAAATTAAAAAAGCCGAGCAAATGCTCGGCTTTTTTGGTTTCGCTATGCGTTAATGCGTATTAGCGCGCGTCATTTAACGCCATACCTAGCGCCATATCTAGCGCATCGTCACGAATTCCTCAGCGCCCGTTGGGTGTATTGCCACACAAGCGTCGAAGTCTGCTTTGGTGGCGCCCATTTTCACGGCCACCGCAAAGCCTTGTAGGATTTCGTCCATGCCAAAACCTATGCCGTGCACGCCGACTACTGTTTCGTTTTCACCCACACAGACCAGCTTCATCTTGCAAGGCTGGCGGTGCGCGGTAACGGCTGTGTACATAGAGGTAAAGGTAGAGGTGTAAACTTTCACCTGATCGTCACCGTATTCGGCTTTAGCTTGGGGCTCGGTTAAGCCCAAGGTACCAATCGGCGGATGGCTAAACACCACGGTTGGGATCAAGCTGTAATCCATTTTGGCGTTAGTTTGGCCATTAAATAAACGCTCAGACAATAAACGACCGGCCTTAACGGCCACCGGCGTCAGCTCTACGTAACCAATGTTATCGCCCACTGCATACACGCCCTTGGCGCTGGTGTTTTGATATTCATCGACCTTGATGTAACCCTTGGCATCGGTTTCTACGCCAGCGGCGGCTAAGTTTAGCTTGGCAGTCAGTGGGCGACGGCCGATGGCCCAGATCAGGCAATCTACGGTGACTTGCTTACCGTTTTCTAAATACAGCGTTAAGCTGCCGTCATTGTTCTTTTCAATGCTTTTAGGCACAGACTCGGTATGAAGTGTTGGACCTTCGGTATTCATGGCCTCTACCAAGGTATCCACCAAAATGGGGTCAAACTCGCGCAGCGGCGAGTGCTTGCGTACCAACAAGTGGGTTTCTGAACCCAGTGCGTTCATCACGCCCGCTAGCTCAACGGCAATATAACCGGCACCCACTACCGCTACGCGCTTTGGCTGTTCGGTTAGGGCAAAGAAGCCGTCGGAGTTAATGCCGTGCTCGGCGCCTGGGATCTGCGGGATAACCGGCTCGCCACCTGTGGCAATGGTAATGTGATCTGCTGTGTATTCTTCGCCGTTGACGAGAACTGTGTTGGCGTCTTTAAAGCTGGCGAAGCCTTTAATAACGGTTATCTGGTTATTGCCGAGCACGCGGTCGTAAGATTGATGAATACGGCCAATATAGGCTTGGCGGTTTTCTACTAGCTTGGTCCAGCTGTGGCTTTTAAGGTCGACATCAAAGCCATAATCCTTGGCATATAACTTAATGGCATCGGCTACTTGAGCGCCATACCACATGACTTTTTTCGGTACACAGCCTACGTTTACGCAGGTGCCGCCTAAGTCTTTGGCTTCAATTAAGGCAACTTTTTTACCGTGCATGGCGGCGCGGTTTGCCGAGGCAATACCGCCGCTACCGCCGCCGATGGCGATGTAATCAAAATGCTGTGCCATGTATATGCTCCTAAGGGGAAGATGAGAAAATCTGAGGCAAGAATGGAAACTAGCCTAAGCTATCGGCGATTGTACACCAAGACTTGCTTAATAATATGCTCACTTTATAAGCGTTATCGGCGAAACTTGGCCTTTATGGCCAGTAAATGCTTGAACATTGTCTCCGCTATCACCATGTTAGAGGTATTCCTCGATTGCTTAACCGCAAGTCGATGGCCAAAACACCAAGAGGTACCCAAATGACTAATCCGCTACTGACCATGGACGGCTTACCGCCGTTCAGCCAGATCAAGCCAGAGCACATTAAGCCGGCGCTAGAGCATGCCATTGCCGACTGCAAAAAGCGTGTAGCAAGCGTGCTGGCGCGTGATGAAGAGTTCACTTGGGACAACCTAGTGGCGCCATTAGAAGAAGTGGGCGATCGCTTATCGCGCATTTGGTCACCGGCCAGTCATTTAAACAGTGTGCTCAACAGCGAAGAATTGCGGGTCGCCTATGAAGAGTGCTTGCCGCTGTTATCTGAATACAGTACTTGGATGGGCCAGCACCAAGGCTTGTTTGATGCCTACCAAAGCTTGGCCGCGCGCGACAATTTTAAAAAATTAAGCCTAGCTCAGCAAAAAGAAGTGAATAATACGCTGCGTGATTTTCGCTTATCGGGCATAGCGCTTGAGCCTGCACAAAAGCAGCGCTTTGGTGAGATAAAATCTCGCCTGTCTGATTTAGGCTCACGCTTTTCTAACCAAGTGCTAGACGCCACCCAAGCCTGGACCAAATCGGTGACAGATGTGGCCCAGTTAGCCGGTCTGCCTGAGTCAGCTCAAGCCGCCGCCAAGGCGCAGGCTGAGGCTCGTGAGCTAGAAGGCTGGTTATTTACGCTGGATATTCCGTCTTACTTGCCGGTGATGATGTATGCCGACGATGCCGCTTTGCGTGAAGAAGTGTATCGCGCGTACAGCACCCGTGCTTCAGACCAAGGCCCGAATGCGGGCGAGTTTGATAACACCACCGTCATTGAAGAAACGCTGGCACTGAAGCACGAATTAGCCGAGTTGCTGGGTTTTGAAAACTACGCGCAATTATCGCTGTCGACCAAGATGGCCGAAAACGAGCAGCAGGTGTTGGACTTTTTAGACCAGCTGGCCGAACGTTCTTATCCGCAAGGTCAGGCAGATTTAGCGGAATTAACCGAGTTTGCTCGCGAGCATCACGGTATAGATAAGCTAAATGCCTGGGACGTAACCTATTACGGCGAAAAGCTAAAACAGCATAAATACACCATTTCTGACGAAGAGCTGCGCCCGTACTTTCCGGCGAACAAGGTTATTCATGGTTTGTTTGAAACCGTAAAACGCTTATTTGGTGTAAAAGTGACCGAGCGTTTTGGCGTAGAAGTGTGGCACACAGATGTGCGCTTCTTCGATATTTGCGGCGAAGATGGCGAGCTGCGCGGCAGTTTCTACTTAGACTTGTATGCTCGCGCGAATAAGCGGGGCGGCGCTTGGATGGACGACTGCATGGGTCGCCGTTACCGTGAAGATGGCACCTTGCAAAAGCCGGTGGCCTACCTCACTTGTAACTTTAACGGGCCGGTTGGCGATAAGCCGGCGCTGTTTACTCACGGCGAAGTGGAAACTCTGTTTCATGAGTTTGGTCATGGCATTCACCATATGCTGACCAAGGTCGACGTGGCCGGGGTGGCCGGTATTAACGGCGTGCCCTGGGATGCGGTTGAGTTACCGAGTCAATTCTTAGAAAACTGGTGCTGGCAGCCCGAGGCTTTGGCCTTTATTTCCGGCCATTACCAAACTGGTGAGCCGCTGCCGGCAGACTTGCTAGAGCGCATGTTGGCGGCTCGTAACTACCATTCGGCGCTGATGATGCTGCGCCAGTTAGAATTTGCCTTGTTCGATTTTAAACTGCACATGAGTGCGGATGGCGCCAAGCCCGGCCAAGTGCAAATGATTTTGGACGAAGTGCGCAAGTCCGTAGCCGTGTTGCCACCGCCAAGCTTTAACCGTTTTCAGCATGGTTTTGCCCATATTTTTGCCGGCGGTTATGCGGCGGGTTATTACAGCTACAAGTGGGCCGAAGTGCTGTCGAGCGATGCGTTTTCGCGTTTCGAAGAAGAAGGCATCTTCTGCGCTAAAACGGGCCGTGATTTCTTGCACGCCATTTTAGAGCAGGGCGGTGCTAAAGAGCCGATGGAGTTGTTTAAGCAGTTCCGTGGCCGCGAGCCAAAAATTGATGCCCTGTTGCGCCACTCAGGTATCAGTTCAGGTATCACTTCTGACGTCACTGCGTAATCGATTACCAGTGTAAATAATGCAATACAGCTTACGGCTGGCCCAGTGCCAGCCGTTTTTAATGGTAAAGCGAATGACAGCACCTTTGATCTCACTGCAAATTGTTTTAGAAGACGACAGCTTAACGGCCGAAGCCGAGCGGCTGACTCAAGCGCTGGCGGGCGTGAGCGCCATGGCACCCTTTGCCTTGGTGTTAACCCAAGGCCGCGTTGAGCTGCAAAAACTCGACGAGCCAAAATTAGGCGGCGTATATGTGGACTTGGTTGAAGGCGCCGTTGCGCATAGGCGCAAGTTTGGCGGCGGCCGTGGGCAGTCTATTGCCAAGGCGGTGGGCTTAAAAAAAGGCCATAACCCGACGGTGGTAGATGGCACAGCCGGTTTAGGCCGAGATGCCTTCGTGTTGGCCTCCTTGGGTTGCAAGGTCTGGTTGTGTGAGCGCCATCCGGTGGTGCACGCGCTCTTGGCCGATGGGCTGCGCCGCGCCGCTCTTGATCTCGAAATCGGCGATTGGGTGAGTGAGCGCATGCAGTTGCTACCGCTCGGCATCAATTTGGCTGAGATCAGTGGCTTGACGGGTGACGCCATCGATGTGGTCTATTTAGATCCTATGTTTCCGCACAAGAAAAAAGCCGCCTTAGTGAAAAAAGAAATGCGCGTATTTCACTCATTAGTGGGGCCGGATTTAGACGCAGATGCTTTGCTGCCACAGGCCTTGCAGCTGGCACGCGCCAGAGTGGTGGTAAAGCGCCCGGGTTATGCGGGCTTCTTAAATGAAGTGCCACCGGTGGCGCAAATAGAAACCAAGAACAATCGTTTCGACTTATATATTAAGCAGGCGCTTTAAGTCCTACGGGCAGCGGTACGTTGTAAGCCATACGCTGTACGCCTGGAATGGCCCGACTAAAGTAGACACCAGTTTAAGCAGCATTAAGTTGCTGCGCATATGCGTTGGGGGTTAATCCT
>NZ_JBGQOP010000033.1:0-25147 GCF_052119705.1 Oceanisphaera sp. W20_SRM_FM3
CGGGGCATTAGCTCAGTTGGTAGAGCAGTTGACTTTTAATCAATTGGTCGCAGGTTCGAATCCCGCATGCCCCACCATCTTCGTAAATTTTCTTCTGGTTACAAGCCTTTATTTATACCCCAAGCCGCGCTGCGGTTTTTTGCGTTTTTGTGGTTTAAATTAATGTGAGGAGTGAAGGGTGAAGTGGACAAGCGACAAATCTAACTGTCAGATAGTCTGTTATGTGTAATCTTTGTTTATGTCTTCTTCTTTCCCCTTCACTCTTTACGCTTCACCCCTTACCGTCACTCAAGCTAGATTTGGGTTACTCTGCCGGTCGCGTTATAATGTCGCTTCTTGACGCAATCCGGATGGAACACGGGAATCTGTTATGACTGAAGTTGTTGATATCTACGAATTTGACTATCCATTTCCCGCCAAGCCGGCTGCGCTGACGGTTGATCAGCAACGGGAACTGACAGAAGAAATTAAAGGACTACTGATCGCGCGTAATGCGGTGCTGGTGGCTCATTATTATACGGATCCTATTATTCAAGCGCTGGCCGAAGCGACAGGTGGTTGCGTGTCTGACTCCCTAGAAATGGCACGTTTTGGCAAAGAACATAACGCCAAGACGCTGATCGTGGCGGGTGTGCGTTTTATGGGGGAGACTTCAAAAATTCTCAGCCCAGAAAAAACCGTACTGATGCCGACCTTAGAAGCCGAGTGTTCGCTGGACTTAGGCTGCCCGGCTGATGAATTTACCGAGTTTTGCGATAATCACCCAGATCATACGGTCGTGGTGTATGCCAATACCTCGGCGGCGGTGAAAGCCCGAGCGGACTGGGTAGTGACCTCCAGCATAGCGTTGGAAATCGTCGAGCACTTGGATAGCGAAGGTCACAAGATTATTTGGGCGCCGGATCGCCATCTTGGCGCTTATATCGAAAAAGAAACCGGTGCCAAGATGTTGCGCTGGCAGGCGGCATGCATAGTGCACGACGAATTTCGCGCCAAGGCGCTAAAAGAACTAAAGGCACAGTACCCAGACGCGGCGGTTTTAGTTCACCCAGAGTCACCAGCCTCTGTGATTGCGCTGGCCGATGCGGTGGGCTCTACCAGCCAGCTGATTAAGGCCGCTCAAACGCTGCCTAACAAGAAGCTAATAGTGGCCACGGATCAGGGCATTTTTTATAAGATGCAACAAGCCTGCCCAGATAAGGAGCTGGTAGCAGCACCTACCGGTGGTAACGGCGGCACTTGCCGTAGCTGCGCTAATTGCCCCTGGATGGCGATGAATGGCCTCACCGCCATTCGTGATGCACTGCGCGATGGTGGTGCGACTCATGAGATACAGGTGGATGAAACCACACGTATTAAAGCCATGATCCCATTAGAGCGGATGCTGAATTTCGCCGCCGAGCTAAAAATGAAAGTGCAGGGGAATGCTTAAAAGAAATCGGTAAGCCATAAGCTTGAAGCTGTAAGTTAAAGCCAACCATAAGTTCAAAAACCTAATATAAAAAAGCGGCGCCGAGATGCTTCTTGGCGCCGCTTTTGTTTTAGTCTTCTAGCTTCTAGCTTCTAGCTTCTAGCTTCTAGCTTCTAGCTTCTAGCTTCTAGCTTCTAGCTTTCAGTTGTCCGTTATCGAGTTTCTTCGCCACCTAGGGCTTCGATAAGATCCGGTATAAATTGAGATAGCTCGCCGGTAACCAAGGCAAAGTCTGCATCAAAACGGGCGGCTACATCTTCATTAGTGACGTCGTCGTTTTGCTCGCGCAGCTCTTCAGAGAATTTTAAGCGTTTCACGCTCATGTCATCACTGAGCATAAAGCTCAGCGTTTCAGCCCAGTTTAGCGCCAATTTAGTCACCAGCTTATCGGCTTCTAAGTGCACCTTAATTTCTTCGCTCAACAAGTCGTGTTGCTTAGCGCGAATAATGCCGCCATGCTCCAGTGCCGAGCGTAGCTCTACTTCATCCTCTAATACGAAGCCGGCTGGTGCCGCACCTTCTTTCAACCATTCGGTCAGTGTTAGCTCTGGCGGCGTGATCATGGCCAGCGGTACCACAGGCAAAGAACCTATGGTTTTGCGCAGTAAGGCCAACAGATCTTCGGCGCGCTTGGCAGAGCTGGCATCTACGGCAATAAAGCCGTCTTTAGGATTGATCCAGGCGAAGGTCTGCTGAAAGCGGCTAAAGGCACGAGGCAGCAAATCGACGATGATTTCTTCTTTAAGGGCGTCTTTTTCTTTCTTCTTTAGTGCGCGTCCTTGCTCAATTTCGATGGCTTCGGCTTTTTCTGCCACCATGTCATTGATCACTGAGCCTGGCAGCATCTTGTCTTCTTTTTTTGCACACAACAAAATCTGCTCACCGGCCACGTGAATCATGGCTTGGCCGTGTTTACCCAGCGGAGAAACCCAACCAAATTTAGACTGTTCTTGGCTGCCACAAGGGGTAAAGGGCAGGGCTTCGAGCTGCTGTTCCAGATCTTCCAATGTCACATCAAACGGGCGAGTAAAACGATAAATCTGCAGGTTCTTAAACCACATAGCATCCTCGATTCGAACCACAAAAAATGCATTGTACTGCAAACTGGCTTTGTGATCAGGCTGACATTATCAAAGCACGCTTACCGATCTGGCTCACACTGCCTTATCAAAGACAGATGGCTCTGAGTTGAGCGCTATACACTGAGCAAAAAGCCTCGGAGAATTGCAATGATACGTGCCGCCAAGCCCTGTGATTACCAAGCTATTGAAGAAGTGTGGCTGCTTGCATCTTTACAGGCCCATGACTTTATTCCCGCCGCCTTTTGGTGGCAGCAGCAAGCCGCACTGCGCGCCCGCTATCTACCTAACGCTGAGATTTGGGTATGCGAGCGTGAGCAAGCAGTGCAAGGCTTCGCAGCCTTAGTTGATGACTATCTGGTGGCTTTATTTGTGCGTCCCGATTGCCAGCAGCAAGGCATAGGCCGGGCGCTGCTCGATTTTGCTAAACACTTGCGTGGCCAGTTATCGGTGCGTATGTATTGTGAAAATGACATAGCGATTAATTTTTATTTAAAACAGGATTTTATGGTCATCAAAGAGGGGACAGATATCGCCAGTGGCCAGCCTGAGCTGTATTTACGTTTTAGCGCCGCTCACGTCGCACCACCCATCTCAATATGCCAACATACCAAGCGTTGACTCCCTAATCTAATTTTCTGTCCTACGTTATACGCCCGCACTTTTTGCCCCCGCAATCCATGCCTCACACACCATACCTTCACACTCGCGCCTGCTTTTTTGGTGGCCTGTGTTTCGGGTATATATAGCGTTAGCCTTTCGCTTATTCAGGCAAAAATATTAACGCCAAACACAGAGCATGATGCGCCAAGGTGACAGCTGCTCGGGCCAGCTATCGAGAAAAGAGTAATTAATTCATAAAACTGTCACACTTACTGCCAATAATGGTCATACATAAGCAAGTCCTGTAAGGATGGTAAGATGACACGGAAAATACTGGTAGTAGAAGACGAAGTCGCCATTCGCGATATGTTGTGTTTAATACTCGAGCAAAAAGGCTTTAGTCCTGAGCCCGCCGCAGACTATCAACAAGCGCTCGACCTGCTTAAAGAACCCTATCCCGAACTTATTTTACTGGATTGGATGTTGCCCGGTGGCAGCGGTATTCAATTGATTAAACATCTGAAACAGCACGAGTTAACCCGGGATATTCCGGTGATCATGCTCACCGCTCGTGCCGAAGAAGAAGACAAGATCAGAGGCTTAGATGTGGGTGCCGATGATTACATCACCAAACCCTTTTCCCCCAAAGAGCTCACCTCACGCTTAAATGCGGTGCTGCGTCGTGTGGCACCCATGGCGGTCGATGAAGTGGTGGAGATGCAAGGTCTAAAACTGGATCCCGCGACGCACAGAGTCAGTGCCAATGAACAAACCCTAGAACTGGGGCCCACTGAATTTCGCTTATTACATTTTTTTATGACTCATCCGGAGCGAGTGTATAGCCGCGAGCAACTACTAAATAATGTGTGGGGCACCAACGTGTATGTGGAAGACAGAACCGTAGATGTGCATATTCGTCGCTTGCGCAACGCTATCTCCCTCGCCGGCCACGATCAGATGATTCAAACGGTACGCGGCGCCGGTTACCGTTTTTCCACACGCCTTTGAGCCGCTATCTTTGGGCATTTATTTTTGAGCGACTATCGGTGAGCAACTATCAGTGAATATGTATGCAATTAGCTGAATCTAACCCAGGTTGGTGGTGGCGCCTGCTGCTCTTTTACGGTGGCTTTGCGCTGCTCGGTCAACTATTGGCCGATATTACGCTTGGCCTGCTAGTCGGCACAGTCGGGCATTTATTGTGGCACTCACGATTTCAACGCAAGCTGGCCATCTGGTTATGGCGAGATCGCAGTTTGATCCCGCCCGAAGGTCAAGGCAGTTGGGAAGCTATTTTTAATGGTTTATATCGCTTACAGCTGCGCCAACGTGCGCGACGGCGCGAGCTGGCACGTTTGATACGTCGCTTTCGCCAAGGTGCAGAGGCGCTACCCGATGCTGCCGTGGTGCTCCGCCAAGATGGCAGCATTATTTGGTGTAATAAATTAGCCCAGCAGCTGTTGGGTTTTCGTTGGCCCGATGATGCGGGTCAGCACATTGGTAACTTGATCCGTGCGCCGCTGTTTATTGCTTATATGGATCGCGGCGCCTTTGAGGATCCGCTGGAGCTGTCGGCACCACAACGGGAACAAACGCTGCTGGAATTTCGTGTCATGAGTTACGTGGAAGATCAGCTGCTGCTGGTGGTACGGGATGTCACGCGACTGCGTAGCTTAGAGCAAGTGCGCAGCACTTTTGTGGCCAACGTATCCCACGAACTGCGCACGCCCCTAACGGTGCTTAAAGGTTATTTAGAAATATTAGAAGAGCCGCCAGAAGCTGCCATGTGGCAAAAAACGCAAGCCGTGATGCTCGAGCAAACACTGCGTATGGAAGCCTTGGTTAAACAATTGATGACCCTGACCCGCATCGAGGCTTCGAGCGCAGTAGCGGGGGAGCAAGTGATTGATCTTCCTGCCATGCTGGCTATGGTGGCGCTGGAAGCCAAGGCCTTAAGCGGTGAGAAAAGCCATGATCTATGTTTTGATATTGATGAGCAACTCTTGGTGTTAGGCGATCAGGAGCAAATGCGCAGTACGGTTTCCAATTTGGTGTATAACGCCATTCGCCATACTTCGGCCCACACCCGCATAGTGGTGGAATGGCGCCGAGTTGGGCAAGCCGCGCGCTTTGCGGTCACAGACTTAGGGGAGGGGATTGCACCTGAGCATCTAAATCGTCTCACTGAGCGCTTCTACCGCGTTGATAAGGCACGCAGTCGCCATACCGGTGGCTCAGGTTTGGGGCTGGCCATCGTCAAGCACGCATTGGCACATCATGACTCCCATCTAGACATTACCAGTCAACTGGGTAAAGGCAGCTGCTTTAGTTTTATGCTGCCTGAGCATCGCTTGCTCGCCAGAAAGCTTGAGGCTGAGAGCTAGTAGTGGAAAGAAAGGTGCCGAGTCAGCACGTTATTTATGTTAACTTCGGGCTTCCCGCTTGCTTTGCGCCTCAAGGTTTGGTCACTCGCCGAGTGTTGTCATGACATCGTCATAGTTCGTTAATTTGTTTGTCATATAAAACGGTAATACTGGCGACGTCTAAAGGAATGGAACTCAAACGGAGATAAGCATGAAACTGAATATCCTAGTTACAGCTCTTGGTTTAACGGCCGTTATGGCCTCTGCTAATGTGTTGGCTGCTGCAGATAGCGGCTTGGCTGATTACGAAAAAGTGAGTGGCGTATCGGGCAACTTGTCTTCAGTGGGTTCTGATACGCTAGCGAACATGGCAACCCTGTGGGGAGAAGCCTTTACTCGTTATTATCCGAACGTCAATATTCAGATCCAAGCCGCAGGCTCATCAACCGCACCGGCTGCACTCACCGAAGGTACGGCGCAGTTTGGGCCTATGAGCCGCGAGATGAAAAGCAATGAAATAGAAGCTTTTGAAAAGCGCTACGGCTATAAACCAACGGCGGTGCGCGTAGCCATAGATGCGTTGGCGGTATTCGTACATAAAGATAACCCGATTGAAGGCTTGAGCTTAGATCAGGTTGATGCGATTTTCTCCAGCACCTTAAGCTGCGGTAGTGCAGAGCCCATTACCCAGTGGGGACAAACGGGCCTAACCGGTGATTGGCAGGCGCGCGACATTCAGCTTTATGGTCGTAATTCGGTGTCAGGCACCTATGGCTACTTTAAAGACGAAGCCTTATGTAAAGGTGATTTCAAGAACAACGTGAATGAGCAGCCAGGTTCTGCCTCGGTCGTGCAATCTGTGTCTTCGTCATTAAATGCCATTGGTTACTCTGGCTTGGGCTATAGCACCTCAAGTGTGCGCTCTGTCCCCTTAGCCGAAGTAGGCTCCACAGATTATGTGGCGGCCAATGCGGAGAATGCCATCAGTGGTGATTACCCCTTATCGCGCTTCTTGTATGTCTACGTGAATAAGCATCCGAATCAGCCGCTGGGTCCAATGGAAACCGAATTTGTGAAGTTGATGCTGTCTAAGCAAGGGCAAGAGATAGTGAGTAAAGACGGTTATGTGCCGGTACCGGCCAGCGTTGCCAAAGCAGATTTGAAGAAATTAGGCTTATAAAATGTGTTTGTGTTGAGTGTTGTCTAGTACGAAAGTTCGTGAGTGAGTGTGTTATCTAGTTCGTCATTGTTGTTAGTTTTACCCGAGCTTAGGCTCGGGTTTTTTGCTTTTAGCAGTTTGGATATAGGTTGTCTATTTTGCGTTGCAATATAGAATTGCGTTTTGTCGCAACTTCAATCGCTATTGATGTTACAGAAGGATGTAATATGTAAAATTAGGTCACTAAATTCGGCGCTAAACGCTTCACTAAGCAATAAATAGCATCGAATGCCGCTGCTGCACCTTTTTTATTCCCGACAACTGTGGCTATATAGAGGGAGTTTAAGCACATGAGGTAGCGGTAGGAGCTAGCATGGAAATCAGAAAAATCCGCAGTGGTGAGGCCGGCAGCATTTGGCGTTTGCTCCACGATACCGTGCACCGCATTAATGATGCGGATTACAGCCATAAAGAACTGGTGGTGTGGGCTCCAGATGAATACGATGCGCCCCATTGGGTGAGTCGTTTTATTCGCACCCATCCGATAGTGGCGACCGAAGGTCGAGAGTTATTAGGTTTTGCCGAATTAGCCGATGATGGCCGCATCGATTTATTTTATGTACATCATGCCCATCAAGGCCAAGGCATTGGCCGCGCCTTAATGCAGCGCCTCAAAGCCGAAGCCGGCGCGCGCGGACTAGCTCGTCTCTATTGTGAAGCTAGCATTACCGCCAAGCCTTTTTTTGAGCGGGTAGGCTTTACCTTTATCGAGCAAAAACAGCTAGCGCGTAAAGGCGAGCAAGTACCCGTGCTCTTAATGGAAAGCAAAGTATAAGTTTTGAAGTAAGTTCAGCGCCGATTAACCCCAACAAAAACGCGACCTTTAAAGGTCGCGTTTTTGTTGGGGCTGCTTTATCTGTCCACTACTTATGTGACTTCCTACTGAGCAGTAACATAAAACCACGTACGTTACGCCGAACTACGTAACTAAAAAACAGGCAATAAAAAACCCACCTGAAGGTGGGTTTTTTATTTGATTTGGTCGGCGTGAGAGGATTCGAACCTCCGACCCCTAACACCCCATGCTAGTGCGCTACCAAGCTGCGCTACACGCCGAATCGCATGAAACTATATAAGGCCAAGTAAGAGTGCGCAAGCTCATTTTATGATTTTGAGTTCGTTTGCTGCTTTCTTGTGCGGTGCTGGTCATTTTCGTGCGTGTTAGCGGCAGGATTGGCTTTTTTTGTTTGTATAACGGGCATATGCTCCGTGAATAGCCGTGCTGTAAGCCTTATGATCTTGTTTGCTGCGTATTGTTTTCTGGCGCAAGGTATTTTGTCATACTAGGTGGCTGTTAGAGGCTACTACTGAATGAACGTATCTTTACCCATGAACTTATCTCTCCCTATGGATCATAACGATCTTCTTATTAATCTAAACGGTTCCACGATGAATCAAGTCGAACAAGACCAATATTGGATGCGCCAAGCCATGCTACTGGCGGCAAAGGCTGAGGCAGAAGACGAAGTGCCGGTCGGGGCGCTAGTGGTACATAATGGCCAATGTATCGGCCAGGGCTGGAATCGCTCCATTGGTCGACATGATGCGACGGCTCATGCGGAGATAATGGCGCTGCGCCAAGCAGGCCTGACCTTGGGTAATTATCGGCTGCTGGACTGTACCTTATATGTGACGCTGGAGCCGTGCATTATGTGCAGTGGCGCCATGATCCACAGTCGTATTGCACGATTAGTGTATGGCGCAGCGGATGCCAAAACCGGTGCCGTGGACTCTAATTTACAGCTGCTTGCCACGCCGGGCTTAAACCACAGAGTAAGCTGGCAGGCGGACGTATTAAGTGAAGACTGTGCCAGCCAACTGAGTGCTTTTTTTAAACGCAGACGCGCCGAGCACAAAGCGGCACGACTGCTAGCGCGCAGCAAACAAGATTAATAGTCCTTTACCAGTAAGGCTCCTTTCAGAACTGATCACTATTTTTCTGTGAGTTCAGTGGTGAATAGTTTTTAATCTTTGCTCAGTGCTCACTATGATCGCGACTGTCACAATTATTGTCACTGTCACATAGTTGTCATCTAACCTACCTACAATAGCGCCACTGGATATTTATCGAGGTGGACTATGTCAACCCAAACCCAAACCCAAGCCATTACCCTATCGGGCAGTCGTAAGCGCTGGTTAAAAGACCGCATAGCGCAAATAGGCGTGACCGCTGGCGGCATTTTGGTGCTGGTGGCCTTACTACTGATTTTCTTATATTTACTGTACGTGGTTAAACCCATCTTTGACCCGGTACGGGTTGAGCCTGGCGTCGAATTTAGTTTGTTGGATAAAGCTGCGCCTACACAAGCATTAAGTAAGACGGTGCTACTGGGCGTAGAAGAACAAAATGAGCTGGTATATCGCTTTGATGATGCCGGTCACGTCAGCTTTTATTCATTACCGCAGCAGGGCGAGTTAATCCACAGCCTAAATATCGGGCATGAGGTGACCAGTGTGGCGCGCAGCAGTAATAATATGGTCGCCTATGGCTTGGCTGAGGGCGGCGTTATGCTGCTAGCACCGAAATTTACCGTCAGCTATCCGGATAATATTCGCACCATAGAGCCGCAAGTGACCTTTCCGTTTGGCGAGCAGGCGTTAGTGGTGGATGAGCAGGGGCAAACCTTGACTCAACTGAGTGTGGCCAGCCAAGACCAAGACTTGTTGGTTGCGGCCATGACAGCGTCGGGCAAGGGGCTGCTGACGCGCTTTGCCGGCAAAGAAAACTTCATGACTGGCGAGCTGGAGCTTAATCGGACCCAAGTCGAGCTTCCCGGGTTGCCCGGTGACGTGGAGCAGTTGTTACTCACGCCCAACTTACGTTTCTTGTTTGCTCGTAGTGCTAATGAAGTTTATGTGTTTGATGTGCGCAACCTTAACAAAGTGGTACTGCGCAATGTGCTGACCATGAATGCCAAAGGCGCCAATATCAGCGACCTGAGCGTTTTATCGGGTGGTAACTCGCTGCTGGTGGCCAACGACAACGGTAAAATATCCCAATGGTTTGAAGTGGCGCGTGACGGTAAACGTGAATTCACCTTTATCCGCGACTTTACCGCCGAAGGGGGCGTCACGCAAATTGCCTCTGAGATAAATCGTAAAGGCTTTATTACTGCTTCGAGTAATGGCAGCGTGGATATCTTTCACACTACCGGTGGCTCACGACTGTTTTCTGCTCCCCTAGCCAGCTCTGCGGTGTCGGCGCTGGCTCTGTCGCCGCGTAATTCTATGTTGCTGATGCAAAGCGGCGACAAAGTGGTGACCTTCCATGTGGAAAACGATCACCCAGAAGTGACCATGAAGGCACTCTGGACCAAGGTCTGGTACGAAGGCTACCCAGAGCCGCAATATGTGTGGCAGTCCACCTCGGGCAGCAGTGACTTTGAGTCCAAGCTGAGCTTAGTGCCAATTTCCTTTGGCACGCTGAAAGCCGCCTTTTACGCTTTATTGTTTGCGGTGCCGATTGCCATCGCCGGTGCCGTGTATACCGCTTATTTTATGTCGTCGGGTCTGCGCAAAGTGGTGAAGCCCACGGTCGAGATCATGGAGGCGCTGCCAACCGTTATATTGGGCTTTTTGGCGGGCCTTTGGCTGGCGCCGTTAATTGAAAATCATCTGCCGGGCATGGTGATCTTGCTGGTGATGTTGCCGCTGTCTATTTTGCTGATGGCCTTTGCTTGGCACCATGCGCCTAAAAGCCTGCGAGATTTAGTGCCGGACGGTTGGCAGTGCATTATCTTGCTGCCGCTGGTGGTACTGGTTGGTTGGTTATCTTTCGCCTTAAGCCCTTGGGTAGAAAATTTGCTATTTGGCGGTAATGCCCGCAATTTTTTAACCAACGAGCTGGGCATAGGCTTTGATCAGCGCAACTCACTGGTGGTGGGTATCGCCATGGGCTTTGCGGTGATCCCCACTATTTTCTCCATTGCCGAAGATGCGGTGTTTTCGGTGCCGCGTCACTTAACTAACGGCTCACTGGCGCTGGGCGCAACTACGTGGCAAACGCTAACGCGAGTGGTGATGCTCACCGCCAGCCCAGGTATTTTCTCAGCAGTCATGATGGGACTTGGGCGAGCGGTGGGCGAAACCATGATAGTGCTGATGGCCACCGGCAACACGCCGGTTATGGATCTCAGCGTCTTTAGTGGTATGCGCACCTTGGCGGCCAATATAGCGGTAGAAATGCCGGAGGCCGAGGTGAACAGCTCGCATTATCGAGTCTTGTTCTTAGCCGCCTTCGTGCTGTTTATCTTCACCTTCTTGTTTAACACGGTTGCTGAGTTTGTACGCCAGCGACTGCGTGACAAATACAGTTCAATGTAGGGGCGGACCACATGAATAAATGGTTTAAATCGGGCGCACCTTGGATCTGGATGACGGGTGGCGCGGTCAGCGTCAGCTTAGTGGCGGTATTGGGTTTATTGTTGTTGATTGGCTGGCGCGGCCTGACCTTCTTTTGGCCGCACACTATTTATGAATGGCAGGCCAGCACGCCGGCCGGCGAGCGTTATCAGATAATCGGTGAAATTCATGACCGCGAGCAGGTGCCTTTGGCGCAGTTGCGTGGTGCGGGCATGACATTAGAAGGCGTGACCGCTGAGACCTTAACTCGGTATTTAATTAAAACCGGTAACCGTGAGTTTGTGCCACTGGATTTTCGCTGGTTATTAGAAACCGATATCGTCTCACGTATCGAGCCGGCTAACTTGGCAGTATTGGAACGCGCCAATAACGGCAACTTTTACGGTTACGTAGAGCAAGTGCTGGAAGACAAGAGTGCGGTTACTGCGGCAGATCAGGGCGAGCTGCGTGAACAGTTGGCGACTCGACTGGAGCGAGTGCAGGAACTCAATCGGCAGATGAAGTCTCTGCAAAGAGGCGACATCGGCGCCATTAACCATCAGCTAGAGAAGCTGCGCCTTAAGCAGCGCGGCTTAGAGCTAGAGGGTACTGCTACCGAGCAAGCTATTAATGAGATCCGCGCCCAAGAGCAACAGCTAAGAGCCGATTACCAAGTGTTGGAGCAGCAATTGTTTCAATTACGCGAGCAGGCGCGTCGAGATCAAGTGGTAGTGCGTGATATGCGCGGGCAGGCGGTGACGTTATCGCTGGGCGAAGTGTTAGATGCTACTTGGCCGAACGACATGAGTTTGTTTGCCAAGACGCTGCATTGGTTTTCAGAAATTGGTAAGTTTGTGAGTGGTGAGCCGCGCGAAGCCAACACCGAAGGCGGCGTGTTTCCCGCTATCTTTGGTACCGTCTTCATGGTGATCCTGATGGCGATTATCGTCACCCCCTTGGGCGTGGTGGCGGCGATTTATTTACACGAATATGCGGGCAAGAATAACCTGACCAAGATGATCCGCATTGCCGTGATCAATCTAGCTGGGGTGCCATCCATCGTCTATGGCGTGTTTGGCTTGGGCTTCTTCGTATATATGGTGGGGGGCTCGCTGGATCAGCTGTTTTATCCAGAGTCTCTGCCCACGCCTACCTTTGGCTCGCCCGGGGTGCTCTGGTCGGCACTGACATTGGCAATTTTAACCTTGCCGGTGGTGATCGTATCCACCGAAGAAGGCTTGTCGCGCATCCCCAGCTCGGTACGCCAAGGCTCACTGGCGCTGGGTGCGACCAAAGCAGAAACCTTATGGCGCATCGTGATCCCCATGGCAAGCCCCGCCATTATGACCGGCCTGATTTTGGCCATCGCCCGCGCGGCAGGCGAAGTGGCGCCCTTGATGTTGGTAGGTGTGGTGAAGTTAGCGCCTAATTTACCTGTGGATGGCAACTTTCCTTACTTGCATGTGGAGCGCAAATTCATGCACTTAGGGTTCCATATTTATGATGTAGGTTTTCAAAGCCCGAACGTAGAAGCGGCACGGCCCTTGGTTTACGCCACCTCCTTCTTACTGGTGACGGTAATTGTAGGCTTGAACTTAACGGCTATTGGTATTCGTAATCACCTGCGGGAAAAATTCCGCTCTCTTGACCAATAAGTTCGGCTCCATCGGACAGCTTATAGCCGCTGTACGCCATGCGCCCTACGTCAAAGTAAAACGGCGTACGGCGTGAGACGTAAAGCGTAAGACGCATGAACAGTTTGAGGTAATAACATTATGAACCTAGCCATTAAGCAAAACGTCAACCAAAGCCTAGCGCTTGAGACGAACGGCGTGAGTGATGCACAGACGGCATTGAACATTCGTGACCTTAATTTATTTTACGGTGACAAGCAGGCGCTATTTGACGTCAATATGAAGATTGCTAAAGGCCAAGTGACCGCCTTTATCGGGCCTTCTGGTTGCGGCAAGTCGACGCTGCTGCGCTGTATTAATCGCATGAACGATTTAGTGGATCATTGCCGCGTTGAAGGCGAGATCTTATTGCATGAACAAAATATCTATCACAAGAGTGTGGATGTGGCGGCGCTGCGTCGCCGAGTCGGCATGGTGTTTCAGCGGCCAAACCCGTTTCCGAAAACTATTTATGAAAATGTGGTGTACGGCTTACGGCTGCAAGGCATTAACGACCGCCGACGCCTCGATGAAGCGGTGGAGCGCTCGATACGCGGCGCCGCACTTTGGGATGAAGTGAAAGACCGCTTGCATGAAAATGCCTTTGGTTTGTCTGGCGGACAACAGCAACGCTTGGTCATCGCCCGTGCTATCGCCATAGAGCCAGAAGTGTTATTGCTCGATGAACCGACCTCCGCCTTGGATCCTATTTCGACCTTGGTGATCGAAGAGTTGATCCATACTCTGAAAGAGCAGTTTACGGTGGTGATAGTGACGCATAACATGCAGCAGGCGGCACGAGTGTCTGATAACACGGCATTTATGTATATGGGCGAGTTGATTGAGTATGCAGATACCAATACCTTGTTCACTACGCCGGCCAAGAAAAAAACCGAAGACTACATTACTGGCCGCTACGGATAAGGAAATCAGGGATGAATCAGCAAAAACTCAATAAACACATTTCTGGCCAGTTTAATGCCGAGCTGGAAGAGGTGCGCAATCAGGTGATGGTAATGGGTGGCTTGGTGGAGCAGCAGCTCACAGATGCCATTACTGCGATGCACAAACAAGACCTCGATTTGGCACGTTCAATCGTCAGTAAAGATAGCCAAGTAAATGCCCTAGAAGTGGCCATAGATGAAGATTGCACACGAATTATTGCGAAACGCCAACCCGCAGCGTCAGATTTACGACTAGTATTGGTGGTGTTAAAAACCATTACCGATCTGGAGCGCATCGGCGATGCGGCTAAGCGCATCAGTCGTATGGTGTTGGACAATGCGGAGCAGACGCAGCCACCATTAGTATCGATTGAGAACATGGGGCGGCGCGCGGTCAGCATGCTGCATCAAGGGCTGGATGCGTTTGCGCGTATGGACTTAACGGCGGCTATTGCGGTGCACAAGCAAGATGACCAGTTGAATCGAGATCATGAGTCTATCGTGCGTGAGCTGATGACCTTTATGATGGAAGATCCACGTTCCATACCGCAGGTATTGAAGGTACTTTGGTGTGTGCGCTCGTTAGAGAGAGTAGGGGACAGGGTGCAGCACTTATGTGAATACATTATTTATTATGTGAAAGGCAAAGATGTGCGCCATCGCAGTGATGAAGATATTTATAATTTACTGGACTGAACCAGAACTTTAACGCTTGGGTGGGTAATAAAATCGGTAGGCTGCACGGTGACGCGAGCAGGTAACCTTAACTTATAACGCATTAGCCATGAAGAAAGTGGGTGTAATTGTTAGCGAAAAATGAAATTTACCCCCTATAGACCCAATGATGCTGAGTTTGTGGTCAAATTATTTTTTATTTTTTAAGTTTCTATGTGGTTGAATTTAAACAGTTTTAACCGTGATTGTGAATGGTTATGCATAATTGTTATAGATTGCTCCGCCACTAATAGCAATTCATTTTTGCCTCTAGCTCATTACAAGGGGTAAACTATGCAACTAAGCGATTAGGGTTAGTGATCGGTCTTAAACACACTACTGACAACTAGAATAGAAGAAGAAACATATGACGGAACGTACTCACCTCGGCACTTTACAAGTTGCTACCGTTCTTCATGATCTGGTAGTAAATGAAATTCTTCCCGGTACTGGTGTTGAGCCAGCAGCATTTTGGGCGGGTATGGAACAAATCGTAAATGATTTGGCACCTAAAAACCGCGCTTTGCTAGAAAAACGGGAAAGCCTGCAACATCAAATCGATGCATGGCACAACGCCAATGCAGGTTCTGCGTTTGATGCGGCAACCTACAAAAAGTTCTTAACCGATATCGGCTATTTGTTGCCAGCGGTGGAAGACTTTAAAATTACCACCACCAATGTTGATGCTGAACTGGCTACCTTAGCTGGCCCGCAACTTGTGGTACCGGTAAATAATGCCCGCTTCGCGCTCAACGCCGCGAATGCTCGTTGGGGTAGCTTGTACGATGCGCTTTACGGCAGCGACGCTATTTCTGATAAAGACGGTGCAGAAAAAACCAAAGCCTTCAACCCAGTTCGCGCCGCTAAAGTTATCGCTTGGGGTCGCAATTTGCTGAACCAAGCAGCACCTTTGGCTGTGGGCAGCCATGCAGATGCCGTCGCTTATAAAGTGGTTGATGGTGCACTGCAGGTAGCGCTGGAAAATGGCGAACTGACGAGCTTGGCTGATACAGCCAAGTTTGTGGGTTATAAGGGCGACACCAATGCGCCCAGCTCGGTATTGATCCGTAACAACGGTATCCATATCGAACTGCAGTTTGACCGCAATAGCCAAGTGGGTGCCACCGACAAAGCCGGCATCAAAGACTTGGTATTAGAATCTGCGCTTTCGACCATCATGGACTGCGAAGACTCTATCGCTGCAGTCGATGCTGAAGATAAAGTTGCCGTGTATCGCAATTGGCTGGGCCTGATGAAAGGCACCCTGACCGAGAAGATAGTAAAAGGCGACAAAGAAACCATCCGCAGCATGAATCCAGACCGCGAATATTTGTCTCCAAACGGTGAAGCTTTCCGTTTGCATGGCCGCAGCCTGTTGTTCGTGCGTAACGTGGGTCACCTGATGACCAACGAAGCGGTGTTGGACAAAGACGGCAATGAAGTACCAGAAGGTATTATTGACGCTTTGGTTACCAGCCTAATTGCCATTCACGATTTGAAAGGCAACAGCGAGTTCCGTAACTCGCGCACCGGCAGCGTGTATATCGTTAAACCTAAGATGCACGGTCCTGAAGAAATTGCCTTTGCTTGTGAGCTGTTTGCTCGCACCGAGCAGGTGCTGGGCTTGAGCCTGAATACCTTGAAAGTGGGTATTATGGACGAAGAGCGTCGCACCAGTGCCAACCTTAAGGCCTGTATCGCCCAAGCTAAAGAGCGCGCCGTGTTTATTAACACCGGCTTCCTCGACCGTACCGGTGATGAAATTCACACCAGCATGGAAGCGGGCCCAGTCGTGCGCAAAGGTAATATGCGCAAGCAAGCTTGGATCAGCGCCTACGAAAATAACAACGTAGATGTGGGTTTGGCTGCAGGTCTGCAAGGCAAGGCACAAATCGGTAAAGGCATGTGGGCTATTCCAGATAAAATGGCCGAAATGCTCGACACCAAAATTGTGCATCCGCTAGCCGGTGCTAACACCGCTTGGGTTCCTTCGCCAACTGCAGCTACTTTGCATGCCACCCATTACCATCAGGTAAATGTGCGTGAGCGTCAAGATGAGCTGAAGTCTCGCGAGCTCGCAAGCTTAGATGCGCTGTTGACTATTCCTTTGCTGACTCAAAAAGCCAAAGACAGCCTGACTGCAGAAGAGATCCAAAACGAACTGGATAACAACGCTCAGGGTATCTTGGGTTATGTAGTGCGCTGGATTGACCAAGGTGTGGGTTGTTCTAAAGTGCCAGACATCAACAACGTCGGCCTGATGGAAGATCGCGCTACCTTGCGTATTTCGGCTCAGCACATTGCTAACTGGCTACGTCACGGTATTTTGACTGAAGAGCAAGTGATGGAGTCCATGAAACGCATGGCCGCTATCGTTGACCAGCAAAACGCCGGTGATGCTTTGTATACCAATATGGCACCTAACTTTGACGGCATCGCCTTTAAAGCGGCCTGTGACTTGGTACTTGAAGGTCGCACTCAGCCAAGTGGTTATACCGAACCATTGCTGCACGCCTATCGTCGTAAGCTGAAAGCCCAACAGGCTTAAAGAAACTGTGATTTCTCGGTTCTACCCGAGACACTGACGATAACAAAAATCCCCGGCTCTGCTGGGGATTTTTTTAACCTGCGTATTTAACTTTTTCCTAATCGCTTATGGTCATGAGTTGGCGCATTTAGTGCAAGCCTGTTTACCGCCGCTACTAAACCTCAGTTTTATCACGTCTTACACACTCATTTACCGTATGCTCTGTTTAGTCAGTGTGATTACTGTCATTCTAAACTGGTATTTAATCTTTCATTATTACGTTAATCATCACCACTCCACTCACTCAAACGAATAAGGTTGGCATGCTTACACGTTTAGTTATTTCGCTTTCCGCGTTAATTTTCAGTGTCTTCTTACTCATGGGCGGCAACACTTTTGTGATGACGCTGCTCGGCGTTAACTTAGGTCTTAAGGGCGTCGAGCCACGGCTGATTGGTAGCATTATGGTCTGCTACTCAGTGGGTTTCGTATTAGGCTCTTTATATGGTCCTAGAGTCATTAAGCGAGTGGGGCATATTCGAGCCTTTGCCGTATTTAGTGCCTTCTTGGCCAGCTCGACGCTGATATTTCCGCTCACCGATAGCATCTTGCTGTGGGCTTTATTACGGGCCTTGAGTGGTATAGCCGTGGCTGGTTGCTTTATCGTTATTGAAAGCTGGTTTAGCGCCGTGGCCAGTAATGATAATCGCGCCACCTTGTTTTTTTCCTACCAAATTTGTACCTATTTAGCGGCCACCGTCGGCCAGCTATTAATCGGTTTTATCGATCCCATGGCGTATATCCCCTTTACGCTGGGGGCCATAGTACTGATCGCCGCCTTAGTGCCTTTGTCTCTGAGTCGCATGAGTGCGCCGACCATAGAGCATAACGAGCGCATTAGCGTGAAGGCCATCATTAAAGAGGCCCCAGTGGGCTTATTGGCGGCGCTGTGTAGCGGCATGTTGATCAGCAGTTTTTACGCCATGGCGCCGGTATATGCGATTCAAGTGGGCCTTAAGGTGGAACAATTATCCTACTTTATGGCCGCGTCCGTGTTTGCCTTTATTCTATTCGCCTTGCCGCTGGGGCGCTTATGTGACCGCTTAGATCGTAGCAAGATAATGGTATGGATTAATGGCTTAGTGTTTTTAAGTGCGCTGGGTGTGGTGTTTGTCGGGCCTTTTCATCTGGGCTTTTTAATTGGCTTTTCGGCGCTCTACATGGGCATGGTGGCGGCTATCTATCCGGTGGCGGTGGCTATTACCAATGACCGCATGGAGGCCCAACATATAGTGGCGGCCAGCACTACCTTATTGCTGAGCTATGGCTTAGGCAGCTCCTTGGGCCCGCTGTTTAGCTCCAGCATGATGGCTTGGTTTGGCGCTCAAGGCTTGTATTATGGCTGTGGTGCTATCGCGCTCTTGTTAGGCTCTTATACGTGGATGTGGAGTTTGAGATCTCGGGTGGTGGAAGTGGAAGATCAGGCACAATATATCCCCAGTACCGCCGAAACTGTGGGTGTGATCGCCGAGCTGGATCCGCGAAATGAAGAGTTTATCGATGTGCCCGAGGAGGAGATTTACCCGCATTTAGAGGCAGAAGAAATTGCTCAAGCACAAGCCAGCCAAATGGAACTGGATTTGCCTGAGCCTGAGCTTGAAGTGGGTGAAGAGGAGTCCATTTTGGTACCTCATTGATGGTAACAAACAGCGAGTCGGGGCATGTTTAGCTCTTTGTTTGGCTAGACGGCACGGGTGTGGCTATGCTCAAGAGGCTTGATACTGTCATATTGGTGTCAATTTAAGGTGTTAGGCTGGCATTTCAGCAGTGAGGCTGGTGGTGATAAACCAGAATGATGAAAGGGTCAGCTAATAACACTGCTCAATCACATGAGGGCCACATAATGGAATATGTCGCACAAAAAAATACCGCTTCGTTAGACCTAACACCTTGCCAATGGAGTGCAGACGATTGTTATCCCGCTACTTTGCTGTGTTGGTTACACCAACAGGCACAGCCCTTAACCGAGCTGCTAGTCCCTGATTTTCAAGAACTAGAGGTCGTTTAACCGTCATTTTAGTGCCGAACCCAGCGGTATTTTCCGCTGGGTGCTCGTTATTGACACGCATCTCAACCACAGCCATTCCCCTTGCTTTCAATCCCCGTTAAACTTGAGACTTGAATATGGCGCCAAGCGATGAGCTTGGCGCACCTTTTGCCGCGTTTTAGCCGCACTTTTTCTGCACTATGCGCTCAGTAGGAATCTAACCCCATGATCAGAGTCGCCATTAATGGCTATGGCCGTATCGGCCGCAGTATATTACGGGCTTTTTATGAGCGCGGACTGCAGCAGCACCTAAAAATTGTGGCTATCAATGAGCTGGCCGAGCCCGAGGCCATGGCGCACCTCACCCGTTATGACTCCAGTCATGGCCGCTTTGGTGAAGAAGTGATGCTGTTACCCGGCGCGCTTGAGATTGCCGGTGACGTGATTAAGCTTTGCCATGAGCCGGATCCCGCTAAATTACCTTGGCGTGAGCTGGGCGTGGATTTGGTGCTGGAATGCACGGGCGTGTTGTCGAGCCGCCGCGATGCTGAGCGCCACTTAAGTGCCGGTGCCAAGAAAGTCTTGTTCTCTCATCCAGGGGATAACGACTTAGATGCCACTATCGTATATGGCGTAAATCATCAGCTGTTGACGGGCCGCGAGACGATGATCTCTAACGCCTCTTGTACTACCAATTGCGTGGTGCCGGTTATCGAAACGCTGCACCGGGTGTTTAATATTAAATGCGGTAATATCACCACCATTCACTCGGCGATGAACGACCAACAAGTGATCGATGCCTATCACTCGGATTTGCGCCGTACTCGCGCCGCCAGTCAGTCGATTATTCCAGTCGATACCAAGCTGGCCAAGGGCGTGGAGCGCATCTTGCCCCATTTTGCCGGCAAATTCGAAGCCATCTCAGTTCGGGTGCCCACCATTAACGTCACCGCCATGGACCTAAGCGTGCTAGTAGAGCACAAGGCCACGGTAGAGGCGGTGAATCAAGTGTTGCGTGAGGCGGCTCTTGGCTCACTGCGTGGTATCTTGGGCTACACAGAGGCGCCCTTGGTGTCTGTGGATTTTAACCACGACCCGCATTCGTCGATTATCGATGGCACGCAGACCCGCGTCAGTGACGCTAACCTAATCAAGATGCTGATGTGGTGTGATAATGAATGGGGCTTTGCTAACCGTATGTTGGATACCAGCTTGGCTTGGTTTAGCGCCGAGCAGCTTGCTTTAAAATAAGTCTACTTAAAACACCTTCACTATTTTTACATTTATATCGTTAACCTTTAGACCGCCAACACTTAACCGCAATCAGAACAAAGGACGCCTTAATGTCTGTCATTAACATGAATGAGCTCGATTTATCCCATAAGCGAGTGCTGATCCGTGCCGATTTAAACGTGCCCATAAAAGATGGCGTGGTCAGCTCGGACGCGCGTATTCTGGCTTCCTTGCCCACCATTAAGGCCGCATTAGCGCAAGGCGCTAAGGTGATGGTGACGTCGCATTTAGGGCGCCCGACAGAAGGCGAGTTTGCGGCTGAGTTTTCACTGCAGCCGGTGGTGGATTACCTACAAAAAGCCTTGCCGGTGCAGGTGCGCTTAGCCAGCGATTATTTAAATGGTTTGGAGCTTGTTGAACAAGAGCTGGTGGTGCTTGAAAACGTGCGCTTTAACGTCGGTGAGAAAAAAGACGACGAGAGCTTAGCGCGCCAATATGCGGCCCTGTGTGATGTGTTTGTGATGGATGCCTTTGGTACCGCGCACCGCGCTCAAGCTTCTACGCACGGCGTGGCAAAATTTGCCGCCATCGCCTGTGCCGGCCCTTTGTTATCAGCTGAATTGGCAGCCTTAGCCAAAGCACTCGACAACCCGGCACGGCCGCTAGTGGCGGTAGTGGGCGGTTCTAAAGTCTCCACTAAGTTGACTGTGCTAGAGTCCCTGTCCCAGATCGCTGATCAGTTGGTAGTGGGTGGCGGTATTTCTAATACCTTTGTCGCCGCGGCTGGCCATAACGTGGGCAAGTCTTTATATGAAAAAGACTTGATCCCAGAAGCACAGCGCTTAATGGCCAAGTGCGCGATTCCGTTGCCGACCGATGTGCGCACCGCCACCGAATTTTCTGACACCGCAGTGGCGACCGTAAAAGACGTGTCTGAAGTGCAAGATAACGAGCTAATCTTTGATCTCGGTGATGAGTCCGCAGCAGTGCTGGCTGAAATTTTGAGAAATGCTAAAACCATTATTTGGAATGGCCCAGTTGGCGTATTTGAGTTTGAAAATTTCCGTGCCGGCACCGAAATTATCGCGAAAGCGATAGCTGAGAGCGACGCCTTTTCCATTGCTGGCGGTGGTGATACCTTAGCGGCCATCGACTTATTCGGCATTAAAGACCAGATTTCCTATATTTCGACCGGTGGTGGTGCCTTCTTAGAATTTGTTGAAGGTAAAACTCTGCCCGCCGTGGCCATGCTTGAGCAAAGAGCCAAAGGCTGAACTTAATTTCGATATAGATTTATCTCGGCTGCGCTTGAGTGCGGCCGTTTATGCATTAGAGAGGAGCAAATAATGTCTCAGAAAATTTTAGACGTGGTAAAGCCAGGTGTGGTGTGTGGTCATGATATGCAAAAAATCTTTGCCATTGCCAAGGAAAGTGAGTTTGCGCTGCCTGCGGTAAACGTAGTCGGTACCGACTCAGTAAATGCGGTATTAGAAGCCGCAGCCAAGGTTAAAGCACCTGTCGTAGTGCAGTTTTCTAACGGCGGCGCCGCTTTTTATGCTGGCAAAGGTTTAAAAATGGAAGGTCATCAGGCTGCGATTTTAGGCGCCATCTCGGGTGCACATCACGTGCATGCCATGGCTGAGGCCTACGGTATTCCGGTGATTTTGCACACGGATCACGCGGCGAAAAAACTGCTGCCTTGGATCGATGGTTTGTTAGACGCGGGCGAAAAGCACTTTGCCCAAACCGGTAAGCCGTTGTTTAGCTCACATATGATCGACTTGTCTGAAGAAAGTCTGGAAGAAAATATCGAGATTTGTAGCCAATATCTGGCGCGCATGAGCAAAATCGGCATGACGCTGGAAATTGAGCTGGGTTGCACCGGAGGCGAAGAAGACGGCGTTGACAACACCAGCATGGACAGCTCACTGCTCTACACTCAGCCAGCAGACGTGGCCTACGCCTATGAAAAACTGAGCGCTATCAGTGATATGTTCACCATTGCCGCTTCATTTGGCAACGTGCATGGTGTGTACAAGCCGGGTAACGTTAAGCTAACGCCGAAGATTTTAGATAACTCACAAAAATATGTGTCTGAAAAATTTGGTCTGCCGGCTAAGTCGCTGGACTTCGTGTTTCACGGCGGTTCAGGTTCTTCTGCGGCAGAGATCAAAGAATCCATCGGTTATGGTGTGGTAAAGATGAATATCGACACAGATACCCAGTGGGCGACGTGGGCAGGCGTGATGGATTACTACAAAGCCAAGCAAGACTATTTGCAAGGCCAAATTGGTAACCCAGAAGGCGACGATAAGCCGAACAAAAAATATTACGACCCGCGCGTTTGGTTACGCGAAGGCCAAAATCAGATGATAGCGCGATTAGAACAGGCATTTACCGAGTTAAATGCGATTAACGTATTGTAATCTAAGAGTTTAAGTTTGTAGCATACAAATACCGACCCAGCGTCGGTATTTTTTTAACCATTTTTTACTAAACCGTTCTAAAAAGTAGGAGTATCGACTAATAAAAAGGCATCTTGCTGTCGATTTATACCAATGGATGGTTTCATTTGTTCCCGCTACTATGATTAGTAATGAGATTGTCTAATAAAAATAGTGACGGGAGTATTTATGGAACAGATACAAGCGACTGCAACTGTGACGCAACTGGTTGGTAAAGCATTTGTGTTGCATGCTAACGGCGAGAAGGTAGCGCTGCAGCAAGGAGATACTTTACTTCCCGGCACTATTATTATGACGGAGTCCGGCTCTAACGTTGTGGTGCAAGGCTCCGACTTTACGCTGGAGCTCAACGAAGATAGCTTGACTGAAATACCCAAAGAGTCATTAGAGAACGCTCAAGCCCCCCAAATTCTAGATACAGCCAGTGACGAAGTTGCCGCTTTACAGGCCGCGATATTAGACGGCCAAGATCCTACCCAAGCCTTTGAAGCCACCGCAGCCGGTGCTCCCGATGCGGGCGCAAATCCAGGCGGGCCTAACGACGGCAGCGGCAACGGCGGTTTCGTACAAATATTGCGTACCGGCAATGAACGGATTGCCGAAGCGGGCTTTGATACCTCCGTGGCTTTTCCAACATTAGAAAATACCGATTTTTTTAATGCGTTAGACCAGACTATTCTTGTAGGCGATGTAACTTCACCAACACAACCATTAGAAATCATTCCTACATTAGGCATCAATGATGTATTAGTTGGTGAAGGCAATGAGGCAGTTTTCATTGTGATCCTATCTAACTCAGTTACGACAACGAGTAATGTTACATTTACGTTAACTCCGGGTAGCGCAAGTTTTGCTGACCTTTGGGCTGATGGCGTACCTTGGCAAGTAACCGTGAATGGCGCGACTGTTAACGTAAATGCAGATGGCACTTTTGTGGCGGCCGTACCTGCAGGTACTACTAGCCTCAACGTTGGCGTACCGACCTTTAATGACAACGTATTTGAAGGAGAAGAAAGCTTCACGTTAACTGGCGTGTTATCAGGCACGGTTAATGGTGTTGGTTTTAACGGTATCACTGCGACCGGCAACGGTGTGATTGTGGATGATGGCCGTGAGCTACCGGTAGATCCGACGGACCCAGAAGGCCCGACAACACCTGCCGATGATGACCGTCCGACTTTGGCCATCAATAACGTGACTGTAAGTGAAGGTGACGAAGCCGTGTTTACCGTGACCTTGTCTAATCCAGTGGACAGCGACAGCGAGTTAACCTTTACCTTAGAGCCTGGCACCGCAGGGTTTGATGATCTGTGGGCAGGAAACGAGCCTCGTGAAGTGACCGTGACCATCGATGGTGTGGAACAAACCGCGACAGTGGATGCGCAAGGTAACTTTAGCGTGACCGTACCGGCGGGCAGCACCAGCCTTACCGTCGGTGTCCCGACGTTTGATGACAATGTGTTTGAAGGTAAAGAAGGCTTTACGCTGAAAGGTGACTTATCCGGTACCGTCAACGGTGTGGGTTTCTCCGGCATTACTGCGACCGGCAACGGCCTGATTGTGGATGATGGAACAGGACCGGGTCCTGATCCAGACAACGACACGCCAGTAATCCAGATCAGCAATGCAGGCACCGTTAACGAAGGCGGTGATGCGGTCTTTGATATCACGTTGACTCATGAGGTTGATGCTGAGACCACGATTACGCTGGACTTAACTCACGGAGATACCAACGGCGCAGACTTTGCGCTGGTGGATGGTAAGCCGACGGTCACCATTAACAACGCTGCTGTGACAGTAACCGCTAATGGGGATGGTACGTTTAGCTTCACGGTGCCAGCCAATACGGCTAATGGTATTCAAGTCACCTTGCCGACAACGGACGACAGTGTATTTGAAGGCTCAGAGGACTTTGAGCTTGCGGCGACCCTTACCGGCAGCACCGCCAATGGCACTGATTTGCCTGCCGGTATTACGGCGACAGGCAACGGCATCATTACCGACGCCACCGGGGAAGGTAACGATGTGCCGACGCTGACGGTAGCGGATGCGGGCACCGTGATCGAAGGCAGCACCGCCAGCTTCGCGGTGAGCCTGGATAAAGCGGTGGACAATGACACCACCTTAACCTTCCAGCTAAGCGGTCAAGCCACTGCGGCCGATGTGGGCACGCCCAGCGTGACCTTGAACGGCGTTGCGGTGACCGTGACGGCGGTTGCGGGCGGTGGCTTCAGTGTGAACGTGCCGGCGGGCACCACCTCGGGCTTGGTGGTCAGCGTGCCGACCCTTAATGACACGGTATTTGAAGGCGCTGAATCCTTGGTGTTAACCGGCACCTTGTCTGGCAGCACCGCCAGCGGCACTGTATTACCGAGCACCATTACCGACAGCGGCAACGGCATCATTACCGACGCCACCGGGGAAGGTAACGATGTGCCGACGCTGACGGTAGCGGATGCGGGCACCGT
>NZ_JBGQOP010000034.1:0-25088 GCF_052119705.1 Oceanisphaera sp. W20_SRM_FM3
TGACCGTGTCTCAGGTCGGGATGCGTATTCTACGCAATCCGTAGTGTTCGTCAAGTGTTTGTTTCAAACTTAATTTCGTTTTCTCAAACCCTTGTGACCGTGAGCGCCTTGCCCCGTGTCAGTGGGGTGGAGTATAGAGATCTCAGCTTTTGGCGCAAGTCGTTTATGGCAATAAAATGACAATTCACGACTGACTGCTCAAACACCCAGCAAGCGCACAACTTACTCACAGAGTTATGCACATTAAGGCCGTGAGGAGTGAAGTGTAAGGGGTGAAGCTAAGGCCTAAAACCAGCGGTGAGCACCCTGCTTCACCGCTATATTGAATCTTTAATTTTGAGTATTGAATGAAATACCTAACATAACTCAGTGCTAATGGTGATCTTGGCTCTACATCTGTTGTTTCTACATTATCTGATAGTACTCACCGCCTAATCGGCTGCTTATATAGATAGTAGGTAAATAGTGCTGATATTTGATTGGGCGGATTGACACACTAAGCATCAGGTGCATGTAAAAGAAGAGATCTATCTTGAAGCTGGATACTGCACTTCGGGGGCATTTCTGACGACGGATAACTTATAGCCAACGGTTAGAGTATCAGTGTTGGTTGTAACCTGAGTTTGGAGTATAGCGTAAGTGTTCTGGCAAGTATTACGTACGACTTCAAGCGGTGTTGTAGCGAAGGTGTGCGGGGTTTACTAAATTGCAGGCAAGAAAAAGCCGGGCGAACCCGGCTTTGTATTCTTACTCTTCAGTATCTTCTACTGCTGTTGCATTGATATCACGACCTACCAGCTCAATATAAGCCATAGGTGCGTTATCGCCTGCACGGAAACCACACTTCAGGATGCGGGTGTAACCACCCGGACGCTCCTGGTAGCGAGGTCCCAAATCGTTGAACAAAATACCCACTACTTCGCTATCGCGAGTACGGGCAAATGCCAAACGACGGTTAGCTACTGTGTCGACTTTAGCCAATGTGATCAAAGGCTCTACAACACGACGTAGCTCTTTTGCCTTGGGCAGTGTCGTTTTAATAACGGCATGACGAACCAAGGAGCTAGCCATGTTACGGAACATTGCCTGACGGTGGCTGCTGTTCCGGTTAAGTTGACGACCACTCTTACGATGGCGCATGAACTAATCCTTCCTAACTAAATCTGTAAACCGTGACCCGGTTTATTCGTCAGCGATGCTAGCTGGCGGCCAGTTTTCTAGGCGCATGCCCAGAGACAAGCCGCGTGACGCTAACACGTCTTTAATCTCAGTAAGAGATTTCTTACCTAAGTTAGGAGTCTTTAACAACTCAACTTCGGTACGCTGTACCAGATCACCAATGTAGTGGATCGCTTCAGCCTTTAGACAGTTCGCAGAGCGAACTGTCAGCTCTAGATCGTCGACAGGACGCAGCAGTATCGGATCGAACTCAGGCTTGTCTTCCTTCTCTTCTGGTTCGCTAACATCACGCAGATCTACGAATGCTTCCAGTTGCTCAGCCATAATAGTAGCTGCACGACGGATGGCTTCTTCTGGATCTAAGGTGCCGTTAGTTTCCATGTCGATAACCAGCTTATCTAAATCGGTACGCTGTTCAACACGGGCCGCCTCAACATTGTAGGCGATTCGAACCACTGGGCTATAAGCCGCATCCAGCAATAAACGACCAATTGGACGCTCATCGTCTTCAGTGTGCGCACGAGCAGAAGCAGGTACATAGCCTCGGCCGCGTTGCACTCTTAGACGCATGCTGATTTCGGCATCATTGCCCGTCAGATGACAGATAACGTGCTCTGGGTTAACAATCTCAACGTCATCACCGTGGGTGATGTCGCCTGCAGTTACGGGACCTGCACCAGTTTTGGTCAGAGTAAGGGTGACTTCGTCCTTGCCTTCCAACTTGATAGCAACTTCTTTCAAGTTAAGTAAGATTTCCAGGACATCTTCCTGAATACCTTCCTTGCTGCTGTACTCGTGCAGTACACCGTCTACTTCGACTTCAGTAATTGCACAACCCGGCATGGAAGAAAGCAGAATACGACGTAGCGTATTACCCAATGTGTGACCAAAGCCACGCTCCAGCGGCTCGAGAGTCACCTTGGCATGAGTCGGGCTGATCTGTTCTATATCAACCAGACGCGGCTTAAGAAAATCTGTTACAGAACCCTGCATTGTGTCCTCTCTTTGAAGCTAGCTTTACTTAGAGTAAAGCTCGACGATCAGCTGTTCGTTGATTTCGGCAGATAGATCGCTACGCTCAGGCAGACGCTTATAAACGCCTTGCATGTTAGTAACGTCAACTTCTACCCAAGTCGGCTTTTCGCGTTGACCGGAAACCTCAAGAGCGGCTTTGATCCGGGCTTGTTTCTTCGCCTTCTCGCGAATGCTAATCACATCCTCGGGAGAAACTTGGAACGAAGGAATGTTAACAACCTTACCGTTTACCAGGATCGCCTTGTGGCTGATCAACTGGCGTGATTCGGCACGTGTAGAGCCAAAACCAATGCGGTAAACAACGTTGTCTAAACGTCCTTCCAGCAGCTGCAACAGGTTTGCACCGGTATTGCCTTTCAAGCGAGCAGCTTCTTTATAGTAGTTACGGAATTGCTTTTCCAGTACGCCATACATACGACGAACTTTCTGCTTCTCACGCAACTGCACACCGTAGTCTGACAGACGGGCTTTACGCGCGCCGTGCTGACCTGGTGCTGTATCAATCTTACACTTTGACTCAATCGAGCGGACACCAGACTTGAGGAACAAGTCAGTACCTTCACGACGACTCAGTTTGAGTTTGGGACCCAAATATCTTGCCATGTTCTTTCTCCAACTATCCTACAAGAAGTGTTATACGCGACGCTTCTTCGGAGGACGACAACCGTTGTGCGGAATCGGAGTCACATCAGTGATATTGGTGATGCGGAAACCCGCAGCATTCAATGCACGAATAGAAGACTCGCGGCCCGGACCCGGACCATTCACCATTACTTCTAGGTTTTTAACACCGTATTCTTTCGCAACTTCACCAGCGCGTTCTGCTGCTACCTGAGCGGCGAACGGGGTGGATTTACGCGAACCACGGAAACCTGAACCACCAGCAGTTGCCCAAGAAAGAGCGTTACCCTGACGATCGGTAATAGTTACTATGGTGTTGTTGAAAGATGCATGAACGTGGGCAATCCCATCGCTCACCTGCTTTTTGACGCGCTTACGCGTACTACGAGCTGGAGTTTTAGCCATGATCTACCTTCCCGTTATCTCTTGATCGGTTTACGAGGACCTTTGCGCGTGCGCGCATTAGTCTTAGTGCGCTGACCACGAAGGGGTAGGCTGCGGCGATGACGCAAACCTCGGTAACAACCCAGGTCCATCAGACGCTTTATGTTCATGGAGATTTCGCGACGCAGATCACCTTCAACAGTGAACTTTGCAACTTGCTCACGCAGGGTTTCTACCTGAGCTTCATCCAATTCTTTAATCTTCACATTCTCAGCGATACCGGCTGCAGCACAAATGGCTTGTGAGCGGGTAAGGCCTATGCCATAAATCGCAGTTAAAGCAATAACTGCATGTTTATGGTCAGGAATGTTAATGCCAGCGATACGGGCCACTATGCACTCCTACAGAGTTTTAAATATTAAGCCGTTGCAAAGCCCGTCTAGGATACGCAACGACTGTACAGACACCCTACAAGGGAGACTGGCTACTTTAGCCAGCTCGCCTTTAAATTACAAGTTAAACCGTAACTTTTTAGCCTTGACGCTGTTTATGTCTTGGCTCAGAGCAAAGAACACGTACTACGCCGTGGCGTTTAACGATTTTGCAGTTACGGCAAATTGCCTTAACGGAAGCGCGAACTTTCATTGCTTAACTCCGTAAATTACCGAATCTTAACGGTTACCCTTCAGATTCGCTTTTTTCATCACGTCGCCATACTGATGAGACATCATGTGGGTTTGCACCTGAGCCATGAAATCCATGATGACGACCACAATAATTAACAGCGAAGTACCGCCAAAGTAAAACTGGACGTTCCAAGCTGTCATCAGAAACTGTGGCACTAAACAGATAAAGGTAATGTAGAGCGCACCAACCAAAGTTAGGCGAGTCATTATCTTATCGATATAGCGCGCGGTTTGCTCACCCGGGCGTATGCCTGGAATGAAAGCACCGCTCTTCTTCAAGTTATCTGCCGTCTCACGCGGGTTAAACACCAACGCGGTATAGAAGAAACAGAAGAAGATAATAGCAGTTGCATACAGCATCACATACAGTGGTTGACCCGGTTGCAGAGCAAGAGAAACCTCTTGCAGAGCATTGGCTAACCACCCTTCTCCTTGGCCGAACCATGAGGCTACGGTACCCGGGAAAAGAATAATACTGGATGCGAAAATTGCCGGAATAACCCCCGCCATATTCACTTTCAAGGGCAGGTGTGTACTTTGTGCTGCAAAAACCTGACGGCCTTGTTGACGTTTGGCATAGTTCACCACAATGCGGCGCTGGCCACGTTCAACAAATACCACAAAGAAAGTCACTGCAAACACAATCACGGCCAGTAGCAACAGCAACAATACGTGCAATTCCCCCTGACGCGCCTGCTCTGCCGTGGCACCAATGGCCGATGGCAGACCAGCAACAATACCTACGAAGATGATCAACGAGATACCATTGCCAATGCCTCGTTCGGTAACCTGTTCACCTAACCACATTAAGAACATGGTACCGGTGACCAAGCTCACTACAGCTGTAAAATAAAATGGTAGACCTGCGTTAACCACAAGTCCTGGCATCATATTTGGTAAGCCGGTAGCGATACCGATGGCCTGGATGGTGCCGAGCACGAGCGTGCCATATCGGGTGTACTGACTGATCTTACGACGGCCAGATTCACCTTCCTTCTTGAGCTCAGCCAAGGCGGGGTGAACCACAGTCAGCAACTGGATAATAATGGACGCAGAAATATACGGCATTATCCCCAGCGCCAGTATGGACGCTCGCTCCAGAGCGCCACCACTGAACATGTTAAACATTTCAATGATGGTGCCCTGTTGCTGTTTAAACAACTCGGCAAGTACGGCGGCGTCAATTCCAGGAATAGGCACATAGGAACCGGCGCGAAAGACAACAATCGCGATAAGAACGAAGAGTAAACGACTCTTCAATTCACCCAGCCCACCTTGTGCGCTTTTAGATACTAATCCTGGTTTCTTGGCCATAGTACTTTTTATTCCTCGATTTTACCGCCAGCAGTCTCGATGGCTGCGCGTGCACCTTTAGTGACGCCCACACCAACCAAAGTCACTTCACGGTCAATGCTGCCAGACAGAACAACTTTGGCGAACTGGATGTTCTTAGTGATCAAGCCAGCTTGCTTCAGAGTGTTCAAGTCAACAACGTTGCCTTCAACTTTGGCCAGTTCGCTTAAACGAACTTCGGCAGTAACTAAGCCTTTACGCGAAGTAAAACCAAACTTCGGCAAACGCTGTTTCAAAGGCATTTGACCGCCTTCAAAACCGTTACGAACCTTACCGCCAGAACGAGATTTCTGACCTTTATGGCCACGACCAGCGGTTTTACCCATACCTGAACCGATACCACGGCCGACGCGCTTAGCGCTTGGCTTTGAACCGGCAGCTGGGGATAGAGTATTCAAACGCATGCGATTACTCCTCAACCTTAACCATGTAGTAAACCTGGTTGATCATACCGCGAGTACAAGCTGTATCTTCCAGCTCAACGGTGTGACCAATGCGACGCAGACCCAGGCCACGCAACGTTGCCTTATGCTTAGGCAAACGGCCGATTGAGCTGCGAGTCTGTGTAATTTTTACAGTCTTGTTAGCCATTGGCGCTTACCCCAGAATTTGGTCAACGCGCAGACCACGTTTCGCAGCGACTTGCTCTGGAGATTTCATTTTCTCCAGGGCGCCGATGGTAGCGCGGACTACGTTGTTTGGGTTGGTGGAACCGTACGTTTTAGCCAGTACGTTATGAATACCTGCAACTTCTAACACGGCGCGCATTGCACCGCCGGCAATAATACCGGTACCGTCAGAAGCAGGCATCATGAATACATTGGAACCAGAGTGACGACCTTTTACCGGATGGAATAAGGTGCCCTTGTTCAGGCCAATAGTACGCATGTTACGACGAGCCTGTTCCATTGCTTTTTGAATCGCAGCTGGAACTTCACGAGCTTTACCGTAACCAAATCCAATACGACCGTTACCGTCGCCTACTACCGTCAGAGCGGTGAAGGAGAAAATACGACCACCTTTTACAACTTTTGAAACACGGTTAACTGCAATAAGCTTCTCTTGCAGATCGCCGGCTTGAGCTTCGATTTTTGCCATTTTCGACTCCACCTTTAGAACTGAAGACCAGCTTCACGTGCAGCGGTAGCTAATGCAGCTACGCGACCGTGATATTGGAAACCGGAACGGTCAAACGCGACTGCTGTTACGCCTTTTTCAAGAGCGCGTTCAGCGATTGCTTTACCGATAACTGTTGCGGCTTCAATATTACCGGTTGATTTCAACTGGTCACGCAGTGCTTTTTCTACGGTAGACGCAGAAGCCAACACGGCGGTACTACCAGTTGCAATAACCTGGGCATAAATGTGACGCGGAGTACGGTGAATCACAAGACGTGTCGCACCCAGTTCCAGCATCTTGGCACGTGCTTTTGTAGCACGGCGGATTCGAGCTGCTTTTTTGAGCATAGTGTTACCTTACTTCTTCTTAGCCTCTTTACTGCGCACCTGTTCGCCGAAATAGCGAACGCCTTTGCCTTTGTAAGGCTCTGGCTTGCGGTACGCACGAATATTGGCAGCGACCTGACCGATCTGCTGTTTGTCGGCAGACTTGAGAACAATCTCAGTCTGAGTCGGACATTCAGCCGTCACGCCTTCAGGAAGCGCATGCTCAACCGGGTGAGAGAAACCCAGAGACAATGCAATTGCATTGCCTTTCATCTGGGCACGATAGCCAACACCAACCAGCTGCAGCTTGCGCTCAAAGCCTTCGGTAACACCGACAACCATGTTATTGACCAGAGAACGGGCAGTACCCGCCTGGGCATCAGCATTTGCTACGTTTTCACGTGGAGCAAACGTCAGCACGTTATCATTCTGGCTGATTTCAACGGCAGCGTGAATAGTACGGTTTAATGTACCTTTGCTACCTTTGACAGTAATTTCCTGACCATTCAACGTCACTTCTACGCCAGCAGGAATGTCGATAGGTGCCTTAGCAATACGAGACATATCTACTCCTTAAGCTACGTAGCAGATGATTTCACCGCCCATACCGGCTTTACGCGCGGCACGGTCGGTCATTACACCTTTAGACGTGGAAATGATAGCAACACCCATACCTGCCATTACTTTCGGCAGTTCGTCGCGCTTCTTATAGATGCGCAGACTTGGGCGGCTAACGCGTTGGATCAGTTCAACCACAGCTTCGCCTTCGAAGTACTTTAACGTCACTTCCAGCTCAGGCTTAACATCACCGACAACTTTAAAGTCAGCAATATAGCCTTCTTCTTTAAGTACTTGGGCAATTGCCGTTTTTACTTTAGAAGAGGGCATGGTCACAGCCACTTTATTGGCTGCCTGACCGTTGCGGATGCGGGTCAGCATATCCGCGATCGGATCTTGCATGCTCATAATCTATTACTCCCGTGTTCGCTTACCAAGAAGCCTTCTTCAGGCCTGGAATTTCACCCTTCATCATCAGCTCACGCACTTTAATGCGGCTCAGACCGAATTTACGCAGGAAACCATGCGGACGGCCTGTGATGTTGCAGCGGTTACGCTGACGAGAGGGACTTGCGTCACGGGGCAATTGCTGCAGTTTAAGCACTGCATCCCAACGATCTTCTTCAGAAGTGTTCACGTTAGAGATGGTATTTTTCAGTGCAAAACGCTTAGCTGAGAATTTTTCAGCCAGCTTTGCGCGCTTGACTTCGCGAGCTTTCATTGATTGCTTTGCCATAACCCTACACCTTACTTACGGAATGGGAAGTTAAAGGCTGCCAATAAAGCATGGCCTTCGTCGTCTGACTTAGCAGAGGTAGTGATAGTAATGTCCATACCACGAACCCTGTCTACTTTGTCATAATCGATCTCTGGGAAGATGATTTGCTCTTTCACACCCATCGAGTAGTTACCACGACCGTCGAACGACTTAGCGTTCAGGCCACGGAAGTCACGAATTCGAGGAATGGAAATCGAAATCAAACGCTCCAGAAACTCCCACATACGCTCGCCGCGTAGTGTTACTTTACAACCAATTGGGTAGCCTTCACGGATCTTAAAGCCAGCAACGGATTTACGAGCAAGGGTGATCAATGGCTTTTGACCGGAAATGGCAGCCATATCGGCGGCAGCATTATCCAAGATCTTTTTATCAGCCAAAGCTTCACCCACACCCATATTCAGGGTGATTTTCTCAATCCGAGGGACTTGCATGATAGACGTATACCCGAACTGACTCATCAGCTCTTTTACTACAGTTTCGTTGTAGTAACCATGCAGTTTCGCCATCGTATAAACTCCAATTACTTCACAAGTTCGCCGGTTGACTTGAAGAAACGAACTTTCTTCTCGTCTTCAAACCGGAAACCAACACGGTCAGCTTTGCCAGTGGCAGAGTTGAACAGCGCTACGTTTGAAACGTCGAGAGGTGCTTCCTGCTCAATAATACCGCCAGCCTGGCCCAGTTGTGGAACCGGCTTTTGGTGTTTTTTGTTCAGGTTAAGACCTGCGACTACTACTTTACCAGCTTCAACTAGAACTTTAGTGACTTTGCCACGTTTGCCTTTGTCTTTGCCGGTAAGAATGATGACTTCGTCATCGCGACGGATTTTAGCTGCCATCGTTGACTCCTTACAGTACTTCAGGTGCCAGTGAAACAATCTTCATGAACTTCTCATTACGGAGTTCACGCGTCACAGGCCCAAAAATACGAGTTCCGATCGGCTGTTGATTGCTATTTAAAATCACGGCCGCGTTGCGGTCGAAACGGATGACTGAGCCGTCCGGACGACGAACGCCTTTCCGAGTGCGTACGACCACCGCGTTCATTACATCACCTTTTTTTACTTTACCGCGAGGAATTGCTTCCTTAACAGTAACTTTGATGATGTCGCCGATTCCGGCGTAGCGGCGGTGCGAGCCACCCAGGACCTTAATACACATTACGCTACGCGCGCCGGAGTTGTCGGCCACGTCCAGCATACTTTGCATTTGGATCATGTTAGTGCTCCGCTAAAGTGATTACTTTATTAAAACCCTTTCGGGATATTGGCTGCCTTTTGCAGGCGCGGCATTATAGCACTGCCAAATCTTAAAAAGGAAGTATAAAAAACAAACGGCCCCAAATTAGGGCCGTTTGACCGTGCAAATATTACCAAGCAGTCTTAGGCTTTAACCGGACGCTCAATAATTTTTACTAGGGTCCAAGACTTAGTCTTAGACAACGGACGACATTCGCGAACAGTCACGACGTCACCGGTAGTACATTCATTGTTTTCATCGTGCACGTGCAGCTTAGTAGTGCGCTTCAGATACTTCCCGTAGATCGGGTGTTTCACGAAGCGGCTGATAGCTACAACAATGGACTTTTCCATCTTGTCGCTAACTACAACGCCCTGCAGAGTACGAACGTTAGAATCGCTCATCTTACGCTCCTGCCTTTTGATTCAAAACAGTTTTTACACGTGCGATATCGCGACGTACAATTTTAATGTTGTGAGTCTGTTCCAGTTGACCTGTGCTTGCTTGAATACGCATTTTGAATTGCGCATGCAGCAAAGCTAACAGCTCCTGGTTCAGTTCTTCAACACTCTTTTCACGCAGATCTTGTGCTTTCATCACATCACCGTCCGAGTTACGAAAGTGGTCCTAACTGGCAACTTAGCAGCCGCCAATGCAAAGGCTTCGCGAGCGATTGACTCAGGTACACCGTCCATCTCATACAGAACGCGACCAGGCTGGATCTGGGCTACCCAATATTCCACGTTACCCTTACCCTTACCCATACGCACTTCTAGAGGCTTCTCGGTAATAGGCTTGTCAGGGAAAATACGGATCCAGATCTTACCTTGACGCTTAACGTGACGAGTCATAGCACGACGTGCTGCTTCGATTTGACGAGCAGTGATACGTCCGCGAGTAGTCGCCTTCAAACCAAAGGTACCGAAAGAAATCAGGTTACCAGTGGTTGCCACACCGCGGTTGCGGCCTTTGTGGACTTTACGGAATTTCGTACGTTTTGGTTGCAACATTTCCGAGTCTCCTTACTTACCGCGGCCTTTGCGCTTAGGTTTGGCTGGAGCTTGTTCTTCAGCGACTGGTAGGCCGCCAAGAACTTCACCCTTAAATATCCAAACCTTTACGCCTATGATGCCGTAAGTGGTAGCTGCTTCAGAAGTTGCGTAGTCGATATCGGCACGCAGGGTGTGCAGAGGCACACGACCTTCACGGTACCATTCGGTACGCGCGATTTCAGCGCCGCCTAAACGACCACTAACTTCCACCTTAATGCCTTTGGAACCGATACGCATTGCGTTCTGCACCGCACGCTTCATAGCACGACGGAACATGACGCGGCGCTCGAGTTGTGAAGCGATTGAATCCGCTACCAACTGACCATCCAGCTCAGGTTTACGCACTTCGGAAATGTTAATCTGTGCAGGTACACCGGCCAATTTGGCGATGTGCTTGCGCAGTTTTTCCACGTCTTCACCTTTCTTACCGATGACCACGCCTGGACGAGCGGTGTGAATAGTCACACGGATGCTCTTCGCAGGACGCTCGATCACGATACGAGACAGTGATGCGTTCTTCAGTTCCTCTTTGAGGTACTGACGAACTTGAAAATCGCTGTATAAGTTATCAGCAAAGTCCTTTGTATTCGCAAACCAGGTCGAATTAAAAGGCTTGGTAATCCCTAAGCGAATTCCGTTTGGGTGTACTTTCTGGCCCATTGCTTATCTCCTAGCCTCTTAGCGGTCGGACACAACCACAGTGATGTGGCTGGTACGCTTCATGATACGGTCCGCGCGGCCTTTGGCTCGTGGACGAATACGCTTCATGGTTGGACCTTCATCAACGAAGATCTTAGCCACTGTTAGCTCATCGATATCCGCACCTTCATTGTGCTCGGCATTAGCAATGGCAGATTCAAGTACTTTCTTAACCAGAACGGCAGCCTTTTTAGGGCTGAAAGCCAGGACATTCAGAGCCTTGTCTACGGATAGACCACGGACTTGATCGGCTACCAGGCGCGCCTTCTGGGCAGAAGTACGAGCAAAGCGGTGTTTAGCTATAGCTTCCATCTTTTACCCCTTAACGCTTCTTGGCCTTCTTATCAGCGACATGGCCGCGATAAGTACGAGTCGGTGCAAATTCGCCTAACTTATGGCCGATCATTTCTTCAGAAACGAATACGGGCACATGTTGACGACCATTATGGACAGCGATGGTCAAACCGATCATGTTCGGAATGATCATTGAACGACGGGACCAAGTCTTAATTGGTTTCTTTTCCCCGCTTTCCACCGCTTTCTCTACCTTCTTCAGCAAGTGCAGGTCTATGAAAGGACCTTTCTTGAGAGAACGTGGCATGGCGATACCTCTAAATAACGATTACTTGTTACGATGACGTACTACTAATGGCTCAGTACGCTTATTTTTACGGGTTTTGGCACCCTTAGTCGGTTTACCCCAAGGAGTAACCGGATGACGACCGCCAGAACTGCGACCTTCACCACCACCGTGTGGGTGGTCTATTGGGTTCATCGCCACACCACGTGTCTGTGGGCGAATACCACGCCAGCGCGAAGCACCAGCTTTACCCAGCTGACGCAACATGTGCTCAGCGTTACCTACTTCACCCAGAGTTGCACGGCACTCAGCCAGTACTTTACGTACTTCGCCAGAACGCAGACGCAGGGTTACGTAGTTTCCATCACGCGCCAGGATCTGGGCAGATGTACCAGCAGAACGTGCAATTTGCGCGCCCTTGCCAGGCTTCATCTCGATGGCATGCACGGTGCTACCTACTGGGATGTTGCGCATCGGCAAGCAGTTACCTGCTTTGATCGGTGCAGCATCGCCAGACAGGATTTGGTCGCCAGCATGAACACCCTTAGGTGCCAAGATGTAACGACGCTCACCGTCTGCAAACAACAGCAAAGCCAGGTTAGCTGTACGGTTAGGATCATACTCTAAGCGTTCAACTTTAGCTGGAATACCGTCTTTGTTGCGTTTGAAGTCAACTAAACGATAATGCTGCTTATGACCACCACCAATGTGGCGAGAGGTAGTACGGCCAGCATTGTTACGACCACCAGTTCTGGTTTTCTTTTCCAGCAGGGCGGCGAACGGCTTGCCTTTGTACAATTCCGGGTTGCTGATCTGAACTACATGACGGCGACCCGGAGAAGTAGGCTTACACTTAATAACTGCCATTTTAACTTGCTCCTTTCTTACTCGGCGCCGCCGATGAAGTCGATGTCTTGACCTTCTTTCAGGGTCACGTAGGCTTTCTTCCAGTCGGAACGACGGCCTGTGCGGTTACCGGTGCGTTTGGTTTTACCCTTCACCACTAACGAGCGAACATCTTTAACTTCAACTTCGAACAGCTTCTCGACCGCAGCTTTTACTTCAGCTTTAGTAGCATCCATTGCAACTTTGAAGACGATAGTGTTCGTCTTTTCAGCAACCATGGTGCTTTTTTCAGAGACATGCGGCGCCCTCAGAACTTTTAAAATACGCTCTTCACGGATCATGCCAGCATCTCCTCGATTTGCTTAACTGCGTCAGCAGTTACCAATACTTTGTCGAAAGCGATCAAAGAAACTGGGTCGATACCGGCTACATCACGCACGTCTACCTTGTACAGGTTGCGAGCGGCGAGGAACAAGTTCTCGTCAACTTCAGCAGTGATGATCAGAACATCAGTCAGATCCCACTCTTTCAACTTGACCAGCAGTTCTTTAGTTTTAGGCGCTTCCACACCGAACTTCTCAACCACTATCAAACGATCTTGACGTACCAGCTCAGACAGAATGCTTCTGATCGCGCCGCGATACATCTTCTTATTGACCTTTTGGCTGTGATCTTGCGGTTTAGCCGCAAAAGTCACACCACCGCCACGCCATATAGGTGAGCGAATGGTACCGGCACGGGCCCGGCCAGTGCCCTTTTGACGCCACGGCTTCTTGCCGCCGCCAGACACTTCGGAACGGGTCTTCTGAGCACGAGTACCTTGACGAGCACCTGCTGCATAGGCTACTACAACCTGATGCACCAGAGCTTCGTTGAACTCACGCCCGAAGGTAGTTTCGGAAACTTCAAGAGCGGCTTGCGCGTCTTTCATTACCAATTCCATGACTATCTCCTCAGACGTTACGATTTAACGGCAGGTTTAACGATCACGCTGCCGTTAGTCGCACCTGGTACTGCACCTTTAATGAGCAGTAAGTTACGATCAACATCAACGCGAACAACTTCTAGGTTTTGCGTAGTAACACGCTCTGCACCCATGTGTCCGGCCATTTTCTTGCCTTTGAACACTTTACCTGGTGATTGGTTTTGACCAATTGAACCAGGAACACGGTGTGACAGAGAGTTACCATGGGTAGCGTCTTGCATGCTGAAGTTCCAGCGCTTAATCGTACCTGCAAAACCCTTACCTTTAGAAGTGCCAGTAACGTCTACTTTTTTGACATCGTTGAAGATATCAACATTCAGCTGAGCACCAACTTCGATGCCTTCGCCTTCACCTGAACCCAGGCGGAATTCCCACAGACCGCGGCCCGCTTCCACGCCAGCTTTAGCGAATAAACCCGCTTGTGGCTTGGTGACACGAATCGCTTTCTTGACGCCAGTTGTCACCTGAATAGCTTTGTAGCCATCCGATTCCAGAGTTTTCACCTGGGTAACACGGTTGGCATCTATTTCGATAACGGTAACTGGGATGGACACGCCGTCTTCAGTGAAGATACGAGTCATACCTAGCTTACGACCAACTAGACCGATTGCCATTATTAACCTCTCCGTTGTTAGCCCAGGCTGATCTGGACGTCAACGCCAGCAGCCAGATCCAATCTCATCAAAGCGTCAACTGTTTTATCAGTTGGCTCGACGATGTCGACTAAACGCTTGTGAGTACGAATTTCATACTGATCACGTGCATCTTTGTTCACGTGTGGAGATGTCAGTACGGTGAAGCGCTCTTTGCGAGTAGGCAATGGAATAGGACCACGTACCTGGGCGCCAGTGCGCTTAGCAGTTTCTACGATCTCCGCAGTAGACTGGTCGATCAGACGGTGATCGAAAGCCTTCAGGCGGATACGAATTCTTTGGTTCTGCATTACCAGAGCTCCAATTGGATAAAGAACATAAATCAACACCGCCTGCACTCTTATAGAAAAGTGGGGGTGTGATTTAACAACGATGCCACCCAAATCGGGGGCTTGTATGGTTAATCGCTACAAGAGCTATTAACGGAGCCATATCGGCTCGCTTAAATACGCATGAATTAACTAGCAAACGCTAACTAATTCCGTACTAAGCGAGCGCTATTATACCTATCTGACGATGGCGTACAAGTGGCTTTGAGTTATTTTTCACCACTATTTTATGGTGCGTGAGGAGTGAGGGGGAAATGGTGAGGGGAAAGCGTGCTGCAGCGCCGATACCGGGTTGTAGCCGCCAATTTATTAGGCGGTTCTGCGCAGCAGAATATTTTAGCTCAAGACATAAAGCCAAGCCGAAGCCCTCGTTACCTAAGATACGGCTTCTACATAAGACGAGCCTTCCCTTAGCTGATCGCTTAACGCTGACGGCTTACAGCTGGCCGCAGAGCCTTAGATGCTAGGCAAAAAAATACCGGGCAAGCCCGGTATTAATAGTAAGCATCGTGCTAACTCAGTTAACCGCGCTGGCTAAGGCGCTGTTCGGTTTGAGTTAGTGCGAATTCTATCTGATCGGGTGCTACGCCGCCCAGTGCACAACGGCTGGCGAGACTGGACTCCAGAGACAAACGACCAAACACATCGTCTTCAATCAGTGGGCTAAACTCTTTAAAATCGCTCAGTGGCAATTCTTCCATCGGCAATTTCTTAGCAATGGCATGCACCACAATCGCACCCACTATATGGTGTGCTTCACGGAAAGGAATACCCTTAGAGACTAAGTAATCTGCCATCTCGGTGGCGTTGGAATAACCGCCCTGCGCCGCTTCACGGGTTTTTTCTTCGTTCAGCTTCAGGTCATGCAATACCATTTCTGCCATGTCTAGGCAGTCATACCAAGTATCCAACGCATCAAACAGGCCTTCTTTGTCTTCCTGCATGTCTTTGTTGTACGCCAACGGCAGTGCTTTCAGCGTCATCATCATGCCGGCGTAGGCACCAAACACGCGACCTGTCTTGCCACGGATCAGTTCAAGTGAATCAGGGTTCTTCTTTTGTGGCATCAGGGATGAACCTGACGTCACGCGATCCGATAATTCGATAAAACCAGCTTCACCTGAGTTATAGAAAATCAAGTCTTCGGCAAAGCGTGACAGGTGCATCATGGAATTCACGGCACAGTTCATCAGCTCTAACACATGGTCACGGTCAGATACTGAGTCTAGGCTGTTACGGGTTGGTGCCGCAAAGTCCAGTGACAGCGCCAACTCATGGCGGTCAATCGGAAAACCGGTGCCGGCCAGTGCGCCACTGCCTAGTGGGCAAGTGTCCATGCGCTTGTGCGCATCTTGTAGGCGAGTGAAGTCGCGATCCAGCATTTCTACGTAAGCTAAACACCAGTGGGCAAAGGTCACCGGCTGAGCGCGCTGCAAGTGAGTGTAACCTGGCAGTACTGTGGCTTGCTGTTGACGGGCCACAGTCACCAACTGCTTTTGCAGCTCATCTATTTTGCCCAGCAACACAGGGACTTGCTGCTTACACCACAGCTTAAGATCGGTGGCCACTTGGTCATTACGGCTACGGCCGGTATGCAGCTTCTTACCTAAGTCACCCACCACATTTATCAGCTGACCTTCCACCCAAGAGTGAATATCTTCGGCATCAGATTGCAGAATTTGGCTTGGGTCGGCTAATACCTTGGCTTTAAGCTCATTTAAGGCCAATTCAATTTTTTGCTGCTCGTCGCTGTTTAATACACCGGCTTTGCACAAGGCATTAGACCAAGCGATGGAGCCGACTATGTCTTGCTCCGCTAAGCGGTAATCGAAACGCAGTGAATCATTGAACTGCTGAAATTTAGCATCTGCTGCCTGACTGAAACGTCCACCCCAAAGTGCCATAACCGCTACTCCTTAACGACATTACTAGAATTTTTAGATAACCAGGTCCACGACGGACTCGGCTGTTAGTTGCTCGATATTATACGGAAAATAAAGTTGTAAGCCGTAAGCTTTAAACTGAGAGCTAAAGAAAACACCGTTTATCCGTAGCCCGCCCGTCTCTTTAGTAAAGAGGACTTCGGCGGTCCTGCGGAGCAGAATGGTTTTACAGATTTACGCCTGCGGCGTAATGCGAGAACAAGTGTTCGCCTACAAAACCCATCGTAGCGGTTCTGTTTTTATCTTTAACGTACAGCGTATGGCTTACAGCTCATCAAAAACAAAGGGGGCCTAAGCCCCCCTTTATTTCTTAGCGAAGCTTACTTCTTCAGGCTGTTCAGTGCCTTGATGCGGCTTGGCAAAGAGTACAGACGGATGAAACCTTCGGCGTGGCTCTGGTTGTAGACTTCGTCTTCACCGAAAGTCGCGAACTCTTCTGAGTACAGGCTGTTAGGAGAAGACTTCTGAATGGCAGTTACCTGACCTTTATACATCTTCAACACCACTTCACCGGATACGTCTTCGGCAATGGCATCAGCAGACGCTAACAGCGCCTTGCACAAAGGCGTAAACCAACGGCCGTCGTAAACTAGGTGTGAGAACTCGGCGCCCACTTTTTCACGCCAAGTGCGCGTTGGCTTGTCTAATACCAGTTCTTCAACGGCGCGCAGTGCCGCCATCAGCACGGTACCACCTGGAGTTTCGTAGCAACCGCGAGACTTCATGCCTACCAAACGGTTTTCTACTATATCCACTCGGCCCACGCCATGCTTAGCGGCACGGTTGTTCAGCTCAACCAACAGCTTGTATGGGCTCATCGCTTTGCCATCGAGCGCCACCACACGGCCTTTTTCGATGGTCAAAGACAGAGTTTCGGCTTTGTCTGGAGCTTGTTCCGGGGACACAGTCCAAGTCCAAGCTTGCTCAGAAGGCTCGTTCCACGTGCTTTCTAACTCGCCACCTTCGGTAGAGATGTGGAAAGCGTTGGCATCACGAGAATAGATCTTGGTGGCGCTGGCGGTGGTCTTGATGTTGCGCTCGGCCAAGTAGTTCAACAAGTCTTCGCGGCTGCGCATGTCCCAGATACGCCAAGGGGCGATAATGGCCAGCTGAGGTGCTAATGCAGCTACTGCACCTTCAAAACGTACTTGGTCGTTACCTTTACCGGTACAACCGTGAGCGATGGCATCGGCGCCTTCGGCCAGTGCCGCTTCGGCCATGGCTTTAGCGATAATGGGGCGTGCCATAGAGGTACCTAACAAGTAAGTACCTTCGTAGATAGCACCGGTTTTCAGGGTTGGATACACATAGTCGTTCACGAACTCGTCTTTCAGGTCGGCAACTATGCACTTCACCGCACCTGAAGACAGCGCCTTGGCTTCAATACCTTCCAGCTCTTCGGCGCCTTGGCCTACGTCACCCACGAAGGCGATGATCTCACAACCTGCGTAGTTTTCTTTCAACCATGGAATGATGGCAGAAGTATCTAAACCGCCTGAGTAGGCCAGCAGAATTTTTTTAAATTGGCTCATTAGTGCATATCCCTGTTAATCAATGTCAGCAGCACGGCGTTTTGCACATGCATGCGATTTTCAGCTTGGTCGAGAATAAAGGAAGACGGACCGTCCATTACCTCAGAAGTTATTTCCAATTCCCGATGCGCAGGCTGGCAGTGTAATACCTGCTTGGCACCGGTTTTGTCGAGCATGGCCTGATTGATCTGATACGGCATGAAGACTTCGGTCACTTGATCTAATGGCGTTTTATCGCCCATAGATACCCAAGTATCCGTGTACAGCACGTCGATATCGGTCAGCTCATCCAAACTCTCGGCAACCTGCACCTTGCCACCACTGATGGCGGCCAGCGCTTCGGCTTCTTTTAATATCTGGGCATCCACGTTGCGGCCACGGGGGCAAACCGAACTCACGGTCGCACCTAAAATAGCACCGGCCAGCAACAAGGAGTTGGTGACGTTGTTACCATCACCCAAGTACACCAAATGTACCTTGCTCAAATCTTCGTGATGCTCGGCTATGGTCATAAAATCCGCCAATGCTTGGCACGGATGATACAGGTTACATAAGGAATTGATCACAGGAACTTGTGCGTATTTTGCCATTTCCACCAGCGTTTGGTGGTCATACACGCGCGCCACTATGGCTTGGCACCAACGAGACAAGTTAGCGGCAAAGTCTTGTACGGTTTCGCGGCTGCCCATGGCGCCATTTTGGCTGTCCAAATACACCGCATGGCCGCCCAAGCGGTTAATGCCGATATCTAGCGTCACGCGGGTACGCAGTGACGGTTTCTCAAACAGCGTGACCACGCTCTTGCCTTTTAGCGCATCCGCATACTTGCCCGGATTGGCTTTCAAGTCTTTGGCCAGCGCCAAAATATCTTGTATTTGCTGCTTGCTGTAATCTTTTAGGCTTAATAAATGCTGCATCTTATCTCCTAGTATAAGGTAAGTCCTTAGTGTGAAATCCGGGTGCCAAACTCGGACTCACCTGCCAGCAGCGACAATAATTGTTCAGGATTGCGCCAGCTGCCCACGGCAACCGGTTTACCCAGTTTTTGAGTGGCTTGCAGGGCCGCTTTTACTTTCACGGCCATGCCATCTTTGATCACCCCTTGTTGCATCAGCTCCAAGGCGCGACTCTCGGTCAGCGAATTAATCAACTGACGTTCGCCGTCGAGAATGCCACTTACATCCGACAGCATCACTAAATCTGCATCCAGCACTTCGGCAATGGCTGTGGCCGCTTGATCCGCGTTCACGTTCATCAAGCCACCGTCATTGGTAATACCAATCGAGCTGATCACCGGCATAAAACCTGCGTTTAATAGCGTGCTAATTAAGGTGGCGTCACCGCCGTCTACCTTGCCGACCGAACCCAGCTCAGGATCCAGCTGGCTAACCCGGCATAAACCGCCATCGCCTAAACACAAACCGACGCTGTTAATGCCGTGGGCCAGCGCTTGCGCCAGCAGCAACTTATTAGCAGTGCCCGCCAAGGCGCCAGCTATCACCGGAATATGCTCCAGCGGCGTTACACGCAGGCCATCTTTCTTAGTGGAAGTCAGCCCCATGGCGGCCAGCTGGTTATCCACCAAAACGCCACCGCCGTGCACTAATACCAGCGGGCGCTTTACCTCATTGATAAAGGTGTTTAGCGTGGCAAACAGTGCGGCCAATGCCTCGTTACTTTCTAATAAGGTGCCGCCCAACTTAATGATTAACGGTGTGGTTTGCTTAGTCATCCTTAATTACTCCTGCACCAGACCCGCCAGCGGCGAGAAACCTTGGTGAATATTAATACATTGAATCGCTTGGCTGGCAGCACCCTTTAACAGGTTGTCGATGGCCGATACCACTATTAACTGCTTACCGTCGCGGGCCCAGTGCAGGTCACAAAACGGCGTGCCTGCCACATCATTAATTTGTGGCCATTGACCGGTTAAGCGCACAATTTTTTGACCGTCGTAAGCCTGATGGTAAGCGTTGGCAATTTGCTCATCGGTCACGCCGTCTTTTAGCTCTACATAGATAGTGGCCAAAATACCGCGAATAAAGTTACCCAAGTGCGGTTGAAACAGCACATTATTGCTCAGGTGATGACTGATCTCAGGCTGATGGCGATGATTCAATACGCCGTAGGGCTTAAAGCTCACTTCGCAAAAACTGTTCGCCATACTGGCTTTACGACCGGCGCCACTCACACCACTCACGGCGCTGATAATCGGTCTGCTGCCAGCGGCAATTAAGTCGTTTACTTGTAAAGGCTTAAGCGCGGTTAAAGAGGCAGTTGGATAACAACCCGGTACGGCAATCAATTGTGCTGCTTTAATGGCGTCTTGATTCCACTCAGCCAAGCCATAGGCGGCTTTGCTTAACCAGTCACCGAATTGGTGCGCAAAACCGTAGAACTTGTCATAGAAACCTTCGCCGGGCACGCGAAACGCGCCAGATAAATCAAATACTGGCATGCCCTTGGCTAAAAAGCCGGGTGCTAGGTCATGGCTCACTTCATGAGCCGTGGCCAACAACACAATATCGGCCTGGTCGCAGATCTGTTGAATGGCCGCATCATCTAACGGCAAGAGTGCTTGCTCAATCACACCGCGCCAGCGTGGATACAAGCTAGAAAAAGGCTTTTTCGCATCTAAGCTACCTTCAGAAACATAAAGGCCGGCGAGCGTGAGGTTAGGGTGTGCTTGGACTAATCCGGCCAGTTCGGCTCCGGTGTATCCACTAGCACCAATAATTGCAGCTTTTAACATGGGGCAGGTCCATCTATTTGTTAGGGCTTGAGAGTGTAGGCGTCAGCCTAGCGTGTTTTCAGGGCTTATGTCACCCTAAGGCAAATGACTTAGGCGTACGGTGGTGGTCGCCGCAATAAAGAATAGAAATACATGGCCATTTGCTACGCTAATTACCCAGAAAAGAATAGGTCGCCAGACTAGCAATGAACAAATACTTATGCAACATTATTGAATATAAATTTGCTTAACTTTTATGGAGTTTTCATGCCATCAGTCCAGACAGCGTCACAGTTTAAATTGCTCGATATGTATCGAGACCTTATCGCCCTGCCCTCCATCAGTAGCACTGAGCCCAGCTGGGATCAGAGTAATGAAAAGGTCATTCGCTTGCTTGCCGACTGGTTTAGCCAGCTTGGCTTCTCGGTAGAAGTCACTGAACTTGACGGTTTGCCGGGTAAATTCAACATGGTCGCCACGCGCGGCGAAGGCGATGGTGGCTTACTGCTGGCGGGCCACACAGATACAGTACCCTATGATGAAGGCCGCTGGACCAAAGACCCGTTTAAGTTGACTGAAGAAAACGGCCGCCTCTATGGTTTGGGCGTGATCGACATGAAAGGCTTCTTCGCCTTTATCGTTGAAGCGCTCAAAGACATGGACTTAAGCAAGCTGACTAAGCCCATCCGCATCTTGGCCACCGCAGATGAAGAAACCACCATGGCCGGTGCCCGCGCCATTGCCAGCGCCATGGCCATTAAGCCGGATTATGCAGTCATAGGTGAGCCGACCGGTTTAGTACCTGTGATGATGCATAAAGGCCATATGTCGGAAGGCATTCGCATTACCGGTAAAAGTGGCCACAGCTCGGATCCGGCCAATGGCGTGAACGCGCTGGAGATTATGCATCAGGTGATGGGCCGGTTATTGGACTTACAGCGCCAGCTCAAAGAAAACTACGGCAACCAGCATTTCAAGGTGCCCCAGCCAACGCTAAACTTAGGCTCGCTGTTTGGTGGCGACAGCCCAAACCGGATTTGTGCCTGTTGTGAGCTGAATTTCGATATGCGCCCTATTCCCGGCGTGGGCCCCGATGAACTCATGGGTTTGTTGCATCACGCCATAGAGCCCATCAAGCAGCAATACCCTAATGCGCTGGAGCTGTTCCACTTACATGAGCCGATCCCGCCCTACGGCACGGATCCGAATGGCGAATTAGTCTTGGCCGCCGCCGAGATCACCGGTAATCCTGCGGAAGCGGTTAACTATTGCACCGAAGCGCCCTTTATCAATCTGTTAGGCTGCCAAACTATCGTCTTGGGCCCTGGCCATATCGCGCAGGCGCACCAGCCCGATGAGTACTTAGACTTGTCGTTTGTTAAACCAACCATAGATATTATTCAGCGTTTAGTGGGCCGGTTTTGTTTGGCTCAATAAATGTGAAGAGTGAGGGGTGAGGCGTGAGGAGAAATACCTAGACAGACACGCCTCACTCCGCCCGTCTTACATCTCACTGGTCTACTCTTTGCACTCGCTCGCAAAACAACGACCGCGCTTTCATCCCGATTGACCCAATTCGTGAAAACTGGCTAGATACGGCTAGTACTAATAAAAACACTACTTATACCAAGGACGCAGAGATATGGATAATCATGCACCGCTAAGAGCCAACGTCGGCTTGCTGGGGCAATTGCTGGGCGATGCCATTAAAGATCATCATGGCCAACACTTTCTCGATAAAATAAAAACCATACGCCAACTAGCCAAGTCGGCTCGCCAAGGTAATGACCAAGACCAAGAGCAGCTACTTGAGACCTTAAAGCATTTAAGCGACGACGAGCTGTTGCCGGTGGCACGCGCCTTTAGTCAGTTTTTAAATCTGGCTAACGTGGCCGAACAATTTCATACCATCTCTCGCCAAACCCAACACCATGCCGGTGCAGGCCCCTTAAGTCAGGTATTTGAGCGCCTCAAACAAGCCGATATTAACGAAGACAGCATTAAAGCCGCCGTGGCCGATTTGCATATCGACTTGGTACTGACCGCTCACCCCACCGAAGTGACGCGCCGCACTTTTATTCATAAGCATGTGCAACTCAACGACTGCTTAGCCGCTTTAGAGTTAGATTTGCCGCAAGCGGAAAAAGCCGAGTTACTGGCGCGCATCGACCAGCTGATCACGCAGGGCTGGCACAGTAATGAAATTCGCACCCAGCGCCCTACACCGGTAGATGAAGCGCGCTGGGGTTTTGCCGTGATCGAAAACAGTCTATGGCCGGCATTGCCGCAGTTTATGCGCCAGCTCGACAGCCAACTGCACGCTCAGCTTGGCGTACGCCTGCCGCTAGATGCAGCCCCGGTGCGTTTTACGTCTTGGATGGGCGGCGACCGCGACGGCAACCCGTTCGTCACCGCCAAAGTCACCGATGAAGTGCTGTTACTCGGCCGTTGGGTGGCCAGCTCGCTGCTGCTTAACGACTTGCAAGAGCTGGTCTCTGAGCTGTCGATGTCAGAGGCGAATAACGAGCTGCTGGCCGCAACCCAGTCGCTGCCCCAAGCGCGTGGCGAAAGCAATGAACCCTATCGCGCCTTGCTGCGCACGGTGCGCGAAGACTTACGCGAAACCCTGCTGTACTTAAATGCCAAGGTACAAGGCCAAAGCACAGATGCTCGCGACCTCATCACCAGCACGGAGCAACTGCGCCAACCTTTAGAGCTGTGCTATCGCTCGCTGCAAGACTGCGGCTTAGGCAAGATTGCCGACGGCCAGTTATTAGACGTGATCCGTAAAGTTGCCTGCTTTGGTATTCACTTATTGAAGCTGGATATTCGCCAAGATGGCGCACGCCAAACGCAAGCCTTAGCCGAGATCACCCGCTATTTGGGCCTAGGCGATTACAGTGATTGGAGCGAAGCGGATAGGCAAGCCTTCTTGCTCAACGAGCTGAATTCACGCCGACCGCTGTTGCCTCGTCAAGGAGTAACAGGGCAATGGCAACCGAGCGCCGACACTCAAGAAGTGCTAGATACCTGCCAAGTGATCGCCAAGCATCCACAAGATGCCTTCGGCATTTATATTATTTCCATGGCCGGTGCGCCGTCGGACGTGTTGGCAGTGCAACTGCTGCTTAAAGAATGTGGCGTGAATTTCCCGCTGCCGGTCGCCCCTTTATTTGAAACGCTCGAAGACTTAAATAACGGCGCCGACGTCATCAAACAGCTGTATGCGCTGCCTTGGTATCGCGGTTACTTGCAAGGCCGCCAATACGTGATGATTGGCTATTCCGACTCCGCCAAAGATGCGGGCATGATGGCCGCCGGTTGGGCGCAATACAGCGCCATGGAGCAATTAATTGCCTTAAGCAAGCAAGAGCAGATTAAGCTGACCTTGTTCCACGGCCGTGGCGGCAGCTTAGGTCGCGGTGGCGGCCCGGCGCGCCAAGCGATTTTGGCACAACCGCCCGGCTCCACGCTGGGCGGCCTGCGCGTGACCGAGCAAGGCGAAATGATCCGCTTTAAGTTTGGCCTACCCAAAGTGGCCATTGACAGCTTGGCCTTATATGCCAGCGCAGTATTAGAAGCCAACTTGTTGCCGCCACCGGAGCCACAACCTAAGTGGCGCGAGCTAATGAACACCATGAGTGAGGTCTCTTGTGCTCATTACCGGAGTCTTATTCGCGACGAGCCGGACTTCGTACCTTATTTTCGCGCCGCCACCCCCGAACGAGAGCTGGGCAAGTTGCCGCTAGGCTCGCGCCCCGCTAAGCGCAACCCTAACGGTGGCGTAGAAAGCCTGCGCGCCATTCCCTGGATTTTTGCCTGGACGCAAAACCGCCTTATGCTGCCCGCTTGGTTAGGTGCCCACAAAGGGCTGGAAGCTATCATCGCTAATGGTGATGAAAGTACGCTGATGGCGATGAATAAAGACTGGCCCTTCTTCCGTGCTCGGCTCGATATGCTAGAAATGGTGTTTTTAAAAGCAGACGTAAGCCTAGCCGCCTATTACGACAGCCTATTAGTGCCCGATGAGCTTAAGCCGTTAGGCAAACGCTTACGCGATGAACTGCGCGCCAGCATGGACTTAATACTGCACCTAAAAGATGAAGCCGAGCTGTTGTCGGATGAGCCTTGGATCAAGGAGTCCATCAAGTTACGCAACCCCTACACGGATCCGCTCAACGTGTTGCAGGCCGAACTCTTAAAGCGCTCGCGTTTGCAAGAAGGTGAAATACATCCGGTACTGGATCAGGCACTGATGGTGACTATCGCCGGCATAGCCGCTGGGATGCGTAATACGGGGTAGCCCCTAGCTATAAGCCATAAGCTGGAAGCTGGAAGCTGGAAGCTGGAAGCTGGAAGCTGGAAGCTGGAAGCATTAAGTATGGAATGGCCCGACTAAAGTAGACACCAGTTTAAGCAGCATTAAGTTGCTGCGCATATGCGTTGGGGGTTAATCCT
>NZ_JBGQOP010000035.1:0-23300 GCF_052119705.1 Oceanisphaera sp. W20_SRM_FM3
ACCGAAAATACGAGTCGTTCCATGTAACTTTTTGAATTTATTGGTGATTAGTTTACTGAAACATGGCTGAGCTTTGTGGGTAATCAGGTTCGTTTTTAAAGAGCAAACTAACCAGAAAACTCCACATAAGTTATGAGTTATGAGTTATGAGTTATGACTTATAAGGCAAAAAGCCACGCGATTGCGTGGCTTTTTTATATTTTAGGAGCCAAAACTCGCTAAACTTGCTCTGGAGTCTCGGCCAAGGCGGCAAAGTTAACCTCGGGCAAACACTCAAAACCGGGCTTCGCAAATAAATAGCCTTGCATCAGCTCCACGCCTGCCTCGCGCAGCCACTGATATTCGCCTAGGGTTTCTATGCCCTCAGCCAAGGGCGTGACATTAAGATCCCTAAACATGTTTAAGCAATTTTTTACGATAACTTGGCGTACTTTATCTTGCTCGATATGACGAATTAGCTCCATGTCGAGCTTAATAATATCGGTTTGAAAATCTGCTAATAAATTAAGACCGGAATACCCCGAGCCAAAATCATCGGTCGCCGTGGTAAAACCCAGTTTTTGATAATACTCAACCACGCGCTGAATGTGCTTGTTATCCTCGAGCTTTTCGACCTCGGTAAACTCAAACATAATGCGCTCGGTTGGAAAACCGTACTCTTTGGCCGCCGCCAAGGTAGTGCGAATACAGCGCTCTGGCTGATAAATCGCATTAGGCAAAAAATTAATGCTGAGCATACCGTCAATGTTGAGTTTGGCAGCTAAGGCGATGGCCTTCACGCGGCATAACTGATCAAACAGGTAGCGGTTATCATCATTCACCTTGGAAATAATCGAGTACGCAGATTCGTTATTTAAACCGCGCACTAAGGCTTCATAGCCAAACATTTGTCGGGTTTTGACATTAATGATGGGTTGAAACGCCATGGTAAAATCAAAATCCAATGCCTCTTTATTAGCACACTGATTACATTCTATCCGCCCACACTCTTCTATTTGACCACTCATCACACTAACCTTTTCGTTCTCAATAACATGAGCGCCCTTGGCTGCCAAGATTGACAAGCCTTGCACTCAACTTGGCCTCTTGCGTTATCAAGAAGCATGTTTAGGGTAATCAGTCTAACTCACTCACGCCATTGCAGATATGTAAAAGTCAGTGGCGCGGCCATAAATGCGCGTTCGATCCCAACGAAGGCGCCAGAGAGCAGCGGCAATCAGCAAAGAAAATAGTGCGCGCAAATACCGGCCAAGCCTTGCCCCTTGGCCACAAGTTAGGTATTGATAAGCATAACCGTCAGTTTTTCAGTTAGTTCGATTCTTTCTTCTCCCGCTTAAGGAAAGCCCGTGTCATCCACCGCTCACCCCGTCGCCCATCGTCCTTGGATCCTCACCGCCCTTATGCTGTTTATGATGCTGGCCGCTATCGACGTGACCATTGTCTCGACCGCAGTGCCGCAAATAGTGGCGGACTTAGGCGATTTTTCATTATTCACTTGGGTGTTTTCGATTTATCTGCTGACCCAAACCGTAACCATTCCGGTTTATGGCAAGTTGGCCGATTTATATGGCCGCAAGCCGATTTTAATTTTTGGCAGCTCGCTATTTTTGGTGGGCTCGGCGGCCTGCGCCTTCGCTTGGGATATGCCAAGTTTAATTGTCTTTCGTGGCCTACAAGGCTTAGGCGCCGGTGCCATTATGGCCACGGTTAACACCTTAGCCGGCGACTTATACAGCCTAGAAGAGCGTGGCCGCGTGCAAGGTTATTTGTCGAGTGTATGGGGCATAGCGGCCATTTCTGGCCCCATGTTAGGCGGTACCTTTGTGGAATACCTAACTTGGCATTGGATATTTTTGGTCAACCTGCCCATAGGTTTGTTGGCTATTGGCTTATTAATGGCGTTTTTGCATGAAGACGTAGTAAAAAAACCCCATCAAATCGATTATCTCGGCTCGGCGGCCATTTTGGCGGGCGTGGGCAGTTTAATCTTTGCACTGATGCAAGGTGGCACCGCATGGCGCTGGGATTCTAGCGCCAGCGTCACCGCCTTTGCCATTGCAGCCTTCTTACTGATATTTGCAGTATGGACGCAAAGGCGTGCAGCCGAGCCGATTATGCCCGGCTGGCTGTGGCGCAACCCCGCCTTAGCCGGCGCTAACTTAGCCATGATTGGCATGGGCTTTATTATCATGGTGCCCACCGCTTATCTGCCCACCTTTACTCAGTCTGTATACGGGCTAAATGCCATTAGCGCAGGCTTAGTGCTGGCTGCCATCAGCTTGGGTTGGCCCGCGGCATCGAGTTTATCCGCCAAGTTATATATGCGCATCGGCTATCGAAATACGGCATTAATTGGCAGTAGTGTGATCTTTATCGCTACCGCAGGTTTCTTAGTCTTGCCCTATCAAGTATCAATTTGGGCCTTGGTATTTGATCAGGTGCTATTGGGGGTGGGCTTTGGTTTACTCTCCACGCCATTATTGGTGGGCGCGCAAGCATCGGTGGGCTGGCAACAACGTGGCGTGGTGACGGGGGCCAATATGTTCTCGCGCTTTTTAGGCCAGAGTTTGGGTATTGCGGTATTTGGCACGCTATTTAATGGCAGCTTAGCCACACAATTGGCCAAAGCACCCAGTGAATTGCGCGCCCGCTTACCTCAAGACATCGATGAGGTGGTGGTCAGCCTACAGCAGTCGGAGCTGGCTTCTGATGCGGTGCTCTATCTGCGCCACAGCGTGTTTGATGCCATTTATGGCCTGTATATGGGTTTAGCAATAGTGGCGTTATTCGTGCTGATTATTGTGGCGATAAGTCCCAGACAATTTAGTACCCAGCAAACGGAGACAGTGGCAGCTGAGTCTTAATGCTAATAATTTAGACAAAAAAGAGCCTGGCTGGCTCTTTTTATCGGCTAGCGAATCATATAAAAACGATTCTCCAAGTCTAGCTTACTGCTTATTAATATACAGAACATACATTCCGGATTAAAGAATTGGCGAGTCCATGTTAGTAGCTGGCGCATTGTCGGCTACTTTTTGTAAGTTACCGTTAATTTTAAACAATACGATCAACAGCTCGCACCACATCCGCGTAAATACTAGGCCTGCAGCAGTACCAAATAAGGAAATAAAAAATCCAGCTAGATTCCCAGAAAAAAGAGCAGCGCCTATCCCAATCAAGCCGAATAGTGCGGTACCGGCCAGCATGATCCAATACACTACGGTAATAATTTTCGGGGTCAGCATTGAATCAAAAAATAATACATTTCTCATGGAATCCCTTAATAATAATAATAATAAAATTACGGCTGTTCTAATAATAAGAGCATACATTATGCACCACTTGAGTCTCACTTCAAGAGCGGCGATAATATTTATCTTTTAAGCCTCTAATTACTTCATGCTTCCTGACATAAAAAAGCCCCCGCAATTTACATTGCGGGGGCTGTTATTTATCGTTTAATAATAACGCTTAAGCAGGCTCGCCAGCGAAGCCGCGTAAGCCCACTACATGCACTTGCTCGACTTTGCCGTGCACCTTACGGATCAGCTTATAGGTGGTGCCTTTTTCTGGGCTGATGTTTTCGGGTGCGGCAATTAACAGCTGCATGTCTTGGCGCTCACAAAGCTCAAACAAGGTGGCGATGGAGCGACTGTCGAGTCGCGCCGCCTCATCCAAGAACAATAAGCGACACGGCAATACCTCGCGGCTGCGTAAATGACGGGACTCTTCTTCCCAGCTTTGCAGCACCATCAGCAAAATAGCTTGGCCAGTACCTATGGCTTCACCGGTAGACAGAGCGCCACTTTCGGCGCGCAACCAACCGTCGGCACCGCGCTGTACTTCAATGTCCAAGTCCAGATAGTTACGATAATCGAGCAGCGCTTGGCCTAATACCTGGGGGCTGCGCTCGCCCTGCTCGAGCTGCGGATTGATGCGCTGGAACAACTTGCCCATGGCCTCGGAAAAGCTCATTTCTTTGCTGCCAAACAAGTCTTGATGGCGGCCTTCTTGATCGCTCAGCGCTTCTAACAGTCGCGCATAAGTGTCGCGAATATTCACGTTTAAGCGCACCCCGCCCACCAAGCCAAAGCTAATATTTTGCAGCCCTTGGTTAAGTTGGCGAATCCGGTTTTGCTCACGGCGAATAATGGTATTAATCTTGGCCGCCACTTCGTGGGACGACAACGACAGCTGACCTTCGCGCTGTTGCAGCTCATCACTCAAGCGGCCTAGCTCCACTTCCATTTCTTCCAGCGCTTCCACTGGGTCATCGGCACGAATAATATCGTGGCGAATGCGCGCTTTAAGGTGGCTAAACACCAGCACATAAAACTGCACTTTTTGCAGTGTATTGCGCTGGCCTTCACTGATGCGCAGCGCATCGCGCAGCTCTTCATCATGGGCCACCGCCATGCGCAGTGCGCCGAGCGCTTTATCGGAAATCGAGCGCAGCTCGTCCGCGTCCAAATAGGCCAGTTCTGGCTTAGCGAGGCGACGCTCCACATCGTTATCTCGGGCTAAGCGCACCACCGTCGCCCAGTTGGCTTTATGACTGACCAACGCCTTGCGCGCCGCAAAGTAGCCTTGGCCGTCTTTGCCTAAACGCTGGCTGAGGGATTCAATCTCGCGCTTACACACTTGGCGCTGAGCCTCGGTTTGGCTACGGCGGCTGCGGGTGTGCACTAATTCATTTTCGCGCTCACGCTTATTGGCTAGCGCCTTTTCTTCCATGTCGTCAGACAAGCTAATGCCAAGGGCCGTAAACTCTTCTTTAAACTCATTGAGCGTTTGATTGCGCGCGCCGTGACCAGTCACCAAGGCGGTGCGCGCCTGCAGCGCATCGGTTACCCGCCCGCTCAGTTGCTCCACACTCAGTGTGGCTTTGCGTCTCGCTTCTTCTGCCTGCACTAACTTGGCCTTTAGGCTGTCGTTCATGGCCGAGCTTTGATCTAATAACTGCTCTGCATCCGCATAAGCCAAATGCGGCAAACGGGCCACCAGTTGCGTCAGCGCATAGGTGCGGGCGCGCGCCGCGGTTAGCTCGGCTTCGACGGCCTGCACATTTTGCTGCAGCTGTTCGAACTCGGCGGGATCTTGGCGTAATACTTGTACCTGCTCTGCCAAACGGCCCAGCTTTTGGCCGTGCAGCGCCATAAAGTCGCGAGCTTGGGTCAGCGCATCTTGTTCCGCGCTGGCCGCGCTCAAGCGCGCTTCGGCTTCAGTTTCATTTAAGTGTTCGGCCAGTGGCAATAAGCGTTGCAACAGCGTTTGTTGGCCACGCACTTGCTCACGTTTGGCTTGCCATTGCTGTAGCTCGGCTTGGCAGTTCGCTAAATTTTCATCCAACTGCGCCTGACTGGCGCTAAGTTGCTCAAGCTCTTTCTCAGGGTTTGGCCCAAAGGCATCTTGCATGCCTTGGCTAACAAATTCGCTTAACTGATGATACAAACGACTTTGTTTTTGCTGATTAAAGGCGGAGTCGGCGTACTGGGCGTTGGTGGTTTCCAGCTCTACATTCAGCTGGCCAATTTTCGCCTCGCGCGCCGCGCGGCCAAATAACGGCTCGGTAGTAAAGCGCGAATAGCGCAATTGGCGCTCGCCGTTTTTCACCCAAATGGCGTTACCCAGCTCGGTGGCGTGCAGCACATCTTCATCGAAGGCATCGGGATTGCCTTGAATGAGATACACATCTGCGGGGCAAGATTCTAATGCCTGCAATTGCTCAAGCGCCGCCTGCGGGTCCAGCACCACTATGCCGTTACGCGCCGGGCCGTACAGCGCCTCATAATAAGGGGCGTCTTCAACGGCGATATCGTCGTACACATCGGCCAGTAAAGTGCCACCTAATTGCTCACACAAGGAGATTAAACGCGGATCCGCATCGCTGCCGCCGTGTAGGCCTCGCACTTGCAGCTCTAACTGTTGTTTAGTGTGCAGCGCTTGTTGCTTTAATTGCTCTGCAGCATGCTCGGCGCGCAGCGCCTGTTGCATGGCAGCCGTGACTTCACTGGCATCAACTAGGGGTAAGTCTGATAACTCGCGCAGCCTTGCTAATTGCTGCTGCGCCTTATGCCAAGCCGGCGCTTGAGTGCGCAGCGCCGCTACCTTGGGGGCAATAAGATTACGCTGCGCCTGCAACTGGCGTTGGCTGTCCGCGCAATCGGCAAGATGCGCTTCCAGCTCGATGCGCTGCTCGTCCAGCTCGGCGAGCTGCATTTCCAGCTCATCGGCATCATTCACCTGGCGACCTAACTGCGCCAATTCGCTTTGCAGCGCTTGCGCCTTATGCCGCTTATCGAGGTTTTGCGCCGCTTGTTGGTACTGCTGGCGAATACTGGTTTCGCGCGCCAGCAAGGCCTGATATTCACGGCCTTGCTCGAGTAATTGATTGGCACGATTAAAGGCCTGCGCCCGCTCCACACCCGCATCTATGCCTTTCAATAACGCCAAGGCGTGATCGTATTGGGCGCGTGCGGCTTCTGCGAGCGAGAGATGCTGGCGCTGCTCCAGCACCACGCTGGTCAATGCTTGCTCTTTCGCCTGATGGGCTTGTTCTTCGGTTTTTGCCATTTCTGGCGTCAGATCCGGTAAACCACAGGCCACCTTGGCCTCGCCTAGGGCATTACGTGCCTGGCGATATTGAATGGCGCGGGTTTGTTGGGTGTCGAGCGCTTGTTGATAATCCGCCAGCTGACTCTTTAGGCTGTCGACTTCTTCTTCTGCGGCCCCCTTAGTGGCGGCGGCCAAGTCGTGCTCGTCTTGTAGCTCGGCCAAGGTTTCTTCTTGAATGGCCAGCTTTTCGGCCAGCTCGTCTAATTCATACTGATAACTTTCGATTTTTTCGTTGAGCTTAACGCCGTTTAATACCCGCGCTAAGTGCTCAGAGGCCATGTCGAGCTCTTGGGTGAGCATGCGCTCGCGGGCGCCGAGTTGCTCCAGCTCATCTGCCAGATAAATCAGCCGTGCGCGCTCTTCGGACAAGATAGTACGCTCGTGAGTGAGCGCCTTGCGTGCCGCTAATGCTTGCTCAGAGAGGCGCTTTTTCTCGGCGCTGTTGCGCACATAATCCGCCGCCACATAATGGGTGGTTTCGGTGATCAGTTGGCGAAATACATCACGCTGGCGCTGGGTTTCACGGATCGCTTCTAGGGTGCGGCGGTTTTCAAAAATGGCCGCTTCCATGTCGTTAAACGCTTGGCGAATACCGGCGTTTTCTGGCAGTAAGTAATCTTTCAGGCTGCGGCTAATGGTGCTGGAAATACCGCCGTAGAGAGAGGCTTCAATCAGGCGATAAAACTTCACCCGATCGCGCTGGTCTTTGAGCTTGCGCGGCGTGACGCCCACATCAAACAAAAAGTTGTGATATTCGGAGACGGTATTAAAGCGAGTAAATTGCAGGTCGCAACTGATGGCGGCGGCTTTCAGCTCATTGAGCGAGCGCACCTGACCACGGCCGTCTTCAAGCTCGGCCAATAACAGCTCGGTGGGTTTAAAGCTGCTTAAGCTCGTGCTTGAGTCTGCTGGCTGTTCACCACGCACGCTAAAGGCGGTGAGGTTCACCTTATTATCGCGGTTGGCCACTTGCTCCAAATGCACACCAAACCAGACGCGCTCGCCTTGGGAGGTGTTGATTTCTATCATCGAATAACAATGGCCGCGCTGCAGCTTGCCGTATAAGCCTTTATCGCGACTACCACTTTGGCTGCCGGCTTCTGTGGTATTACGAAAATGCAGCAGGCTTAAGTCGGGAATAAGCGCGGCAATAAAGGCCGCCATGGTGGTGGACTTACCGGCGCCGTTACCGCCAGAGAGCGTGGTCACTAAGGTATCCAGCTCGAAGGTACGGGCAAAAAAGCCGTTCCAGTTGACCATGGTCAGCGAGTGGAATTTACCGCGCACAAAATCGCCAGCTTCAGGCTGAGCTGTGGCTGACGCATTGGCGCTACGCAGTGTTTCGCTTGGGCTCGCTAGCGCGTTCTCGGGCAAGAGTTCAGTGTTATTTACTTGAGTACTCACTGCATATTCTCCTGATCATCTTGATCATGTGCTTGATCTGCTTCATGTTCTTCGTCGTGCAGCCCTTCTAGAGCCTCGTCTTCATCCTGATGACCGTCCACGGCCTCGCCATCGCGGATCATGCGCAGTTGCAGCGCTCTCGGGTCTTCGTCGGTGCGCACATCGGCGGCAAAGCGAAATACCGCCTCAGAAATACGAAACTTATCTTGGGTGCCGACACTGCTCACCATGCCGAGGCGTCTGAGGCGGCGAATCGCGCTTTTTAATTTGTCTTGCAGCTTACGACGGTCGAGGTCACTGCCACCGGCGCGCTGATTCACCATGCGCAACAGCGCGGTTTCATTAGCCAGCGTCAGCACTTCTTCTTGTAAGTCGAGCAAGGAAAATACGCCCTCGTTGACCAAGCGGTCTGGGCTTAAATACAGATAGCACAATACTTTGCCGACCAGCATTTCCAGCTCGGACAAAATCGAGGTATTGATCTCGCTGGTAGAGCGCGGGCGCAGGTAATAAAAGCCCTCGGGCGCGCGCACTAATTCCACTTGATAGCGCTGATAAAAGGCTTCTAACTCAGGATAATATTCTTGCAGCAGCGAATGCACTTCCAGCTCGTCGGCGCTAATGTGGCGACCGGTACGCAGCTGGCTGTCGAGCATAGGGAATAACGGATTGGCGATGGCCTGAGCCAAACGCGGTGCAATAGCAGACTCAGTATTGGTCGATAACATGGGCTTGTACCTTGGCTCCGTGGGCGTTAATGCGTTGCCACTCTGGCTGGGCGGCGCCTAAACATTCGGCGTTAGCATGGCCGAGCTTCACTGCTTCATCTATCAGCAGGCGCGCGATATCAAAATGTTGGTAATGGGGGAAATCTTCCAGGTAATTTTTCAGCACCATGGCCATGTCGAGCGGTCGGCCCAATTCGGCAAAATGCACCAAATGCTCACGAATGCGCCCCGACAATTCGGCGCTCACATCCAGCATCTCATGATATTCCAGCGCTGCTGGCAACTCGCCGGTCACTTCGTCGGCATAAGCGGCCAGCGTTTCGGCGCGCAGCTCAAGCAAAGGCTCGGCCAGTGCGATGCGCAGCTGCCAGTTATGATCTTCAAATTGGCGAATGGACTCGCGCAAGCGCTGGCTAAAGGCGCGGTTTTTATCCATGTCGATGGCGGTACGAATAAAGCGATGCACGTGTAAGTCGTAGCGCGACCACAGCTCGATACACTGGCTGCCCCACAAAATAATGGCGTCTAGCCGCGCTTGCAGCTGTTGGCACAGTGGCGCTAAGTCGTGACCGCGCACGTCATCTTGCAGCAGTTCTTCGATATTCAACAGGCTGAGCTGCAAGCCATGGCCGGCTTTATCCAGCGTGTCTTGCAGCTCGCGTAAGGTGTGGCCGGTTTCCCGCAACAGTTGCTCGCAGGCGGCAATGGCATCGTGCCAGTTTTTATTTAACAGGGCTGCAATATTGGCTTTCACGGCATTTTGCTGCTCGTCCATGGCGCGCTGGGTGTCATCTATACGTGCCAATTGCTCGGCCACCGAATAGGTGAGGCGCCCCGCTACCTCTTGCTGCCATTGCTCGGCATTGGGATTGGCAGCAAGATTGGACATAGTGGCGACGATTTTATCCAAATCTAGGCTGAGTTGCTCGAGTTGTAAAGAGAGCTTAATTTGGCTGACATCTCGTTGCGCGGCAAAGAATTCGACGATGCCCACGCCTAAGCGCGTTAAACGATACAGGCTGTCATCATCCCCAGCTTGGGCTTGAAAGCGACTGAGCAACCGTTGGCTAACTAAATCATTGATGGCATTGTTCGCGCGGCTAACCTGAGTGTCTTCCACCTGATTAAAGCCTTTGCTGACGAAGCTAAAGGCATGCTGCAAGTCCGCCTCAGACAACTGGGGCTGCTCGCTATTTTGGCTAAATATCTGGATCGCCAGCAACAAGGCCAGCCGCTCGGGCGGCAGGTTGAGCTGACATTGCTCTTCTTTTACCCAACCTATCCAGTCCGGCAGGGTGCGGGACATGTCTGTCATTTATGTGCTCTCTTTATCTTTTAGCCGTGAGGAGTAAGACGTGAGGTGGGAGGCGTCAAACAAGAACGGGTGGGCACTAACACCTCACCCTTCACGCTTCACCCCTCACGCTTTTACGCGCCACTACATGAATATACCGGCCTAAATGCATAAAAGGGGCTATTTTGGCGTGAGCCAACTCCATGGCGATCACTTCATCTGCCTGCTCAGCTCGAACGGTTTTATTTACCATATAATCGTGGATCACGCGCACGCCGCTGCGGTCGGTTATAACAAAGCCAAGCCGCTGCAGCCAGTCATTCACCTGTTCGGGCCGGCAAGGCCAGCCTGGAGTCAGTTTCTGACGTCGCTTTTTGACCAGATCTGCATAAACGTAATCAAAATGGCCCATCACTAAGCTGTGATACAAAAGCCCATCGCGATTATAAAACATCAAGGATAAATGGCCGTCGTCCACCAACAAGGCCTCTAGGCAGGCCAACAGCTCCGCTTGATGCTCGACCCACTCTAACACCGCATGGCACAAGATCAGATCAAACTGACCCACATCCGATACTTGCAACGATTGTATGGGCCCATGAATAAATTCGAACTGGCTCAATATGCCCTTGTTCTGCACCTGCTCTTGAGCCAGCGCCAGCATGTCGGCAGATAAATCGCACAACACCACACTGTGCCCTAAGGCGGCTAAGCTCTGCGATAAAGGCCCAAAGCCACCACCCGCATCTAAAATGCGCAGCGGGCGCTCTTTAGGCAAACCGGCCAAAAGCGCATCTAAATCCCGCTGTAACACGGCTAACCGTATGTGGCCTTTAGTGGTGCCATAAATGTTGCGGGCAAACACACCGGCTTTACTATCAAAATTGGTATTGGACTGCACGGCTATTTCTTAACGACTCAGGGGCGGCTATTCTGTCATAACCTTGGACCTTAACAAATGAGTGCGTGCGTGGGATCTGGTTTTTTGTTGAAAAAATGGCTAGGTAGCCTGTTATTACCGCTGCCACTGCTGTTAATTATCAGTGTAATTGGCTTAGTCTTGCTGCTTAAACAGCATAAACGCAGTGGGGCTAGCCTGATGCTATTTGCCCTTATTAGCCTGAGCTTATTGTCTACACGCCCAGTGGCCAACGCCTTAATTGGCCCACTAGAAGCCCAATATGCCCCTTATTTGGTCGACACAGCTAATCACTCAGTAGAGGTGCAAGATATTATCGTACTGGGTGCAGCTCAGGTAGCGGATCTCAGTTTGCCACTGCTTAGTCAGCTGGGTAATGCGGGATTAGCGCGTATTAGTGAAGGCATACAGTTAAGCTTGACCTACCCTGACGCGCGGTTAATCGTCAGCGGTTATGCGGGCGGCGAAGGTCGCTCTAGTGCCGAGCTGTATAGTGCTGTGGCGCAAAGCTTTGGCATAGCTAAGTCGCGCATTATTGAATTGCCTGAACCTAAAGACACGGCACAAGAAGCCGCCGCCATAGCGCCGCTGATCGAGGGCCGGCAGGCGCTGCTGGTCACTTCAGCCAGCCACATGCCACGTGCCATGGGTTTATTTATTGGGCGAGGTGCCAACCCTATCGCCGCGCCCGTTGGCCATTTAGCAAAAGAAAGCCGCACTAAACTGCCGCTGTATACCTATTTACCTAAAGCACATTATCTAGAACGCAGCGAAACGGCATGGCATGAATATTTGGGGCTCGCTTGGCAAAAACTGAACAACAGCGCCGAGCGCCCTGCGCCAAGCACCCAGCTTAGAAACGCAGACTAAAGGCAAATGGAGTTTTATCTTTAACTTTCAGCTTATCGCTTCCGGCTTAACGCTCCCCGAAGGGGATGGTCTTGCTTGAGGCCTGCCTCTATAATCCACCCATTTATTGCACAGACTTGCACAAGGAATAACAACAATGACACAGACTACACGACAGATCTTAGTGATGGGCAACTGGAAGCTAAACGGTAACAAAACCATGGTGGCCGATTTGATTGGTGCACTAAAAACAACCGCCACCGAGTGCCCCACAGTTGCGGTAGCCGTGTGCCCACCTGTGTTATTTTTAGCCCAAGCTCAAGCATTACTAGCCGATAGCCCGATCGCCTTAGGTGCGCAAGATGCGGACTTAAATAGTGCAGGTGCTTTTACCGGTGAAAACTCAGCGCAGATGTATACCGAGTTTGACGTGCAATATGTATTAGTAGGCCACAGTGAGCGTCGCACCTTGCATGCAGAAAGTGATGCCACAGTGGCCGCTAAGTTCGCCGTGGTACAGACTGCAGGCTTAACGCCGGTATTGTGTATCGGTGAAACTGACGCCCAGTTTGAAGCCAATGAAACCCAGGCCGTGGTTGAGCGCCAGCTGCAAGCCGTGATTGATCACTGTGGCATAGAGGCTTTCAATAATGCCGTGATCGCCTATGAACCTGTGTGGGCCATAGGTACCGGTAAGACGGCGACCCCAGAAATCGCGCAACAGGTGCACGCGGCGATTCGCACCTTCTTAGCTGGCCTTGATGCCGCTATTGCCGCTAAGGTACAGATCCTCTACGGCGGCTCGGTGAAAGGTGCGAGTGCCGCTGGTTTATTTGCCATGAATGATATCGACGGTGCCTTAGTAGGCGGTGCCGCCCTGATCGCTGACGAATTTGCCGCCATTATTAGCGCTGGCGCTTAAATACATGGTGAATGGTAAGGCGTGAGGGGTGAGGGGTTGAACGCCTCTCGCCTCTCGCCTCTCGCTTCACCCCTCACATCTTAAAAAGAGATAACAAATGATTAAACGCATTGGAGTGTTAACCAGTGGTGGCGATGCGCCGGGCATGAACGCCGCCATTCGCGCGGTGGTGCGTGCGGGCCTGCATCATAATCTGGACGTATTTGGTATCCACAGTGGCTACAAAGGCTTAGTGGAAAACGACATCATTCAGCTCGACCGCCATTCGGTATCCGATGTCATTACCCGGGGTGGCACCTTCTTGGGCTCGGCGCGCTATCCCGAATTTAAAGATCAAGCCGTGCGCCAGCAAGCGGTCGAAAACCTGAAACAGCATGGTATAGATGCGCTGGTGGTGATTGGCGGCGATGGCTCTTACATGGGCGCCATGAGCCTAACGGAGATGGGATTTCCCTGCATCGGCATTCCCGGCACTATCGATAACGACATTGGTGGCACCGACTTTACCATCGGCTTTGATACCGCCCTAAACGTGGCAGTAGAAGCCATAGACCGACTGCGCGACACCTGCAGCTCGCATAATCGCATTTCGGTGGTGGAGATCATGGGCCGCCACTGCGGTGATTTGACCTCCTCTGCCGCCGTGGCCGGTGGCGCCGAATACGTTATCATCCCCGAAGTAGCCTTCAATCAAGATGAGTTAATCCAGCAAATTTATGAAGGCGTGGCTAAAGGTAAGAAACACGCCATAGTGGCGATTTGTGAAAATATGTGTGATGCCAATCGTCTAGCTTTTGATATTCAAGCGGCTACCGGTCGTGACACTCGCGCCACTATTTTGGGGCACATTCAGCGCGGCGGCACACCCACAGCCCAAGACCGCATTATGGCCAGTCGCATGGGCGCGCGCGCCGTTGAATTATTGATCGAAGGCCATGGCGGGCGCTGCGTGGGGCTGCAAAGCAACCATATAGTGCATCACGATATTATCGACTGCCTTAAGCACTTAAAGCGTCCCTTTAATGAAGAGATGTATCAGCTGTCGAATGTGTTGTTCTAGCAGCGTCGCTGCGTGAGGTAAAACTTTGTAGCCCGGCAACTTGTTTGCGGTGAGAGATTCGGCGGCCAGCATAGCGGGATATAAAGCCCCCAAATCAGAGCAAAACCGAGCCGAATAAATTGGCTCCTACAATAGAGTCGTCCCATCAACCACCAGACCGTGCCGAACAAGTGGGCACACTACAAAGAGACCGTTATTAATGAGAATGGTCGGTGCTTAAATCTGTAACTTGCATTTAAAATGCCACTTACTTGTTCCAGATCACATTTATTCTTATTGGCTTATCTATACTGGCTTCGAGTTCAAGACCCGATAACAAATTTAAACCAGTAGGAGACGAATATGAGTGGATGTTGTGGCGGTTGCGGCGGCGAGCACACCAAGCAAGAACAAGAGTCGGCAGAAGCACAAGCTGAGAAAAGCCAGTCAGACGCTGAGTAATTTGCGGTTAACTCCCGCTAAAAAAATAAGTGCAATAACACAAGACGTGAGGCCTAATCGCCTCGCGTCTTGTCGTTTTGGGCTTTGAGCTAGGATCTCCGGTATAAGACCATAGCTCTGGCAAGGTTACTGCTCTGCTTTTTGTTAACACTGTGAACATTATGTTAATCAATAGCTTATCTTAAGAGTGCTCCGCGCTCTGCTGCTGTCTTTTAGCCCTGCCATCCCTCGCCAGCGCCATTGTGAAATGCCCCATAAAGTCCGATAATGGCCACTGTCATTTTAAATCGCCGAGTGATCATGTCTGAATATTTATTGCTCTTTGTCGGCACTGTGCTGGTCAATAACTTTGTGCTGGTGAAGTTTTTAGGCTTATGCCCTTTTATGGGCGTGTCCGGCAAATTAGAAACCGCCATCGGCATGGGGATGGCCACCACCTTCGTGCTGACGCTCGCCGCTGCCTGCTCGTATCTGGTGAACCAGTACATCTTACTGCCCCTCGAGCTGACCTACCTGCGCACCTTGTCGTTTATCTTGGTGATCGCCGTGGTGGTGCAATTTACCGAGATGGTGGTGCATAAAACCAGCCCGACCCTGTATCGCCTGTTAGGCATCTTCTTGCCGTTGATCACCACCAACTGCGCGGTATTGGGCGTGGCACTGTTAAACATCAATGCACAACATAACTTTATGCAAAGCCTGATCTATGGCTTTGGCGCCGCCTTGGGCTTTTCACTGGTGTTAGTACTGTTTGCCGCCATGCGTGAACGGCTAGCTGGCGCCGATGTGCCTGCCCCCTTTAAAGGCGCGGCGCTGGCCATGATCACCGCAGGTTTAATGTCACTGGCCTTTATGGGCTTTACCGGCTTGGTGAAGTTGTAATGAGTAATATTTTAATCGCCATTGGCGTCTTGGCACTGTTGGCGCTGATTTTTGGTCTGGTATTGGGCTTCGCCGCCATTAAATTTAAGGTGGAGTCAGATCCCATAGTCGAGCAGCTCGACGAGCTATTACCGCAAACCCAATGCGGCCAGTGCGGTTATCCGGGCTGTTTGCCTTATGCTAAAGCCGTGGCCGATGGCGATGATATTAATAAATGTGTGCCTGGCGGCGACGCCACTATGCGCAAGATTGCCGATTTAATGGGTGTTGAGCCACAAAGCATGGGTGAAGCCGCCGCCATCCCCGAAAAGCGGGTGGCGTTTATTCATGAAGACATGTGTATTGGTTGTACCAAATGCATTGCCGCCTGTCCGGTAGACGCCATAGTGGGTGCCACTAAGGCACTGCATACAGTGATTGTTGATGAGTGCACCGGCTGCGACTTATGTGTGGATCCCTGTCCCACCGACTGTATCGAAATGGTGCCCATTAGCACCACCACAGATAACTGGAAATGGCAGCTGCAGCCCATCGCCATCAAGCAGGTAGATTAAGATGTCGTTGTTAACGTCCTTGTTAGAAAACCTTAAAGCCGGCCAACTGCATACTTTTCACGGTGGCATACATCCGCCCCAGCGTAAGTCTCCGGCTAATCTCACCGCCATCAGCGATGCCGGTTTGGCGCAAGAATTCGTGTTGCAGGTGCGTCAGCACATAGGTCAAGCGGCACAACTAAACGTAAAAGTGGGTGAGCGAGTGCTTAAAGGCCAAGCACTCACAGAGCCGCTTAATCCCATGATGGTGCCGGTACATGCGCCAACGTCCGGCACCATTTCAGCCATCGAAGACAGGCCCTTATGCCATCCTTCTGGTTTAAGCGGCTTGTGCATAGTGCTGAAAACTGATGGCCTAGATGAATGGCGCCCGCGTTTTCCACTGGCGGATTACGCCGCAGTCGAGCCGCAAGCTTTAATCACTCACATTCATCAAGCAGGCATTGCCGGCTTGGGCGGCGCTGCATTTCCGACCAACGTTAAATTAACCGCCGGCCTGCTTGTGGATCAAGTACAAGCCGCAGCCTATGAACAAACGGAACATACACAAGCGGTCAAAAAGCAAATAGACACGCTTATCATCAATGGCGTGGAATGCGAGCCCTACATAAGTGCCGATGACCGCTTAATGCGTGAGCACCCAAGCGAAATTTTGCAAGGCATCGACATTTTACGCCATATCGTTAAGCCGACGCTGACCATATTGGCCGTGGAAGACAATAAGCCAGAAGCCTTAGCGGCCCTTATAGCGGCAAAGAATGCGCGAGAGACTAAGGGTGATAACGATGACAGCCTGCTGATCATTGCCGTGCCGACTAAGTATCCGTCTGGCGGCCAAAAACAACTGATTGAAGTACTCACCGGCCAGCAAGTGCCGCACCATGGCTTGTCGTCGGACTTAGGCATAGTGATGCAAAATGTGGGTACCGTGTTTGCGATTCAACAAGCCATTATTAACGACGAGCCCCTGATCCGACGCGTCGTCACCCTAGCCGGCGAAACCTTTGCCCAACCCGGCAATGCGTGGGTGCATATCGGCACGCCCATACGTTACTTGCTCAAACGCTATGGCCTGAGCGCTGAGCGCGATCAGCGCATTATTATTGGTGGCCCCATGATGGGCTTTACCCTGCACTCAGCTGCAGCCCCTATTATAAAAGGCTGCAATTGCATACTGGCGCCAAAAGCCGCCGAATTGGCACCGCCCGCCGAAGAAATGGCCTGTATTCGTTGTAGCAAGTGTGCAGACGCCTGCCCCGCTAGCTTATTGCCCCAGCAGCTTTATTGGTATGCGCGCAGCGACGAACACGAAAAGCTCGAAAGCCATAATTTGTTTGACTGCATCGAATGTGGCGCCTGTGCCTATGTGTGCCCGAGTAATATTCCGTTAGTGCAATATTACCGCGTGGCCAAGGCCGATATTCGCCAAGTACGCCATGAGGCCGAGCAAGCAGAGCGAGCCAAGGAGCGCTTTGAAGCCCGTCAAGCTCGCTTGGCACTGGAAAAAACGGAGCGTCAAGAACGCCAAGCCAAAGCCGCCGCCGAGCGCAAAACACGCATGGCCGAGCAAGCCGCTAAAACCGGTGCAGATCCTGTGGCCGACGCACTGGCGCGCGTGAAAGCCCGCCAGCTTATGGAAGGCAAAGACGGCGCCCCCCAAACCCCGGAAGATATGGCAGCCGCGCGCGCCGCGCGCAAAGAAGAAGCCAAACGCAATCGCGCCCTAAAAGCCGCACAAGTCAGTGGCGCAAGTGTTGATGAAAATGCGCTTGCCAGCTCGACTGAGGGCAAAAATCCGGCGGTGCTCGCCGCCTTAGCCCGAGCTAAAGCACGCAAAGCTGCAGAAGTTGCAGAAGCCGCAGCAACTGATACTGAGCTAAACACAGATAGCGCCACCGCCACGCCCGCTAAAAACCCAGCTGTGGCCGCAGCCATCGCCAAAGCCAAGGCGGCACAAGCGGCAGCAAACAAACGCGACAGTGGTAATGAAAAGGTCGACCATAAAAAGGAAGCCATTAAAGCCGCAGTGGCGCGCGCGAAAGCCCGACAAGAAGCCGAGTTGCAAGCAGCCATGGCCGCACTCAACCCTAGCACCCGCGACGCCGCTATTACCAGTGCCGCCCAGCCAACAGACACAGCACCACACACCCAAGCGACGAACACTCACACTGGTGCCAATAGTACTGGTGCTAATAACACTGGTGCCAATAATACGGATGCTAATAATACGGGTGCCGATGACCAAACGGCAATTGCCAGCCCAGTCGCCCCCGAAAGCACGGCTCCAGTGGATGCCAAAAAAGCCGCCATTCAGGCTGCCGTGGCGCGGGCTAAGGCGCGCAAGGCGGCACTGGCCGATAAGCCAGCGAGTCAAGCCAGTGTCGAAGTCATTGACGAGCCAACCGCCAGCCCTGAGCCTGAGTTAGACGCGGCAGCGACCAAACAAGCTGCCATTCAGGCCGCCGTGGCGCGGGCTAAGGCACGCAAGGCGGCACTGGCCGATAAGCCAGCGAGTCAATCCAGTGTCGAAGTCATTGACGAGCCAACCGCCAGCCCAGAGCCTGAGTTAGACGCGGCAGCGGCCAAACAAGCCGCCATTCAGGCCGCCTTGGCGCGGGCTAAGGCGCGCAAGGCGGCAAACGTCGCCTCCACTCCCTCAAACAAAGAAGACGAGTCATAATGGCGTTAACAATTAGCAGCTCACCGCACGACAGTGCTCCGCTCGACACCCCCACCTTAATGCGGCGAGTGTGTTATTGCCTGATCCCCGGCATCGCCGCCCAGTGGTGGTTTTTTGGCGCGGGCAGCCTAATACAAATGCTGCTGGCCGTGCTTACCGCCTACCTAGCTGAAGCTCTAGTGTTAGTCTTGCGTGGTCGGCGGTTTACGGCGCTAAAAGATAATTCAGCCTTGCTCACCGCGCTGTTAATTGGCATTGCGTTGCCGCCGCTGGCCCCTTGGTGGCTGGCCGTAATAGGCACCGCCTTTGCCATCATAGTCGCCAAACAGCTGTATGGCGGCATTGGCCAAAACCTGTTTAATCCAGCCATGACAGCCTATGTGTTGCTATTAGTGTCGTTTCCGCTGCACATGACCAGCTGGTTGCCGCCGCTGGAATTGCAACTGTATCCGGTGACTTTTGCCGACAGTGTGTCAGCCATTTTTACCGGCTTTACTCAAGACGGCTTTAGCCCACATCAGCTGCGCGAGCTGGCGGATGGCGCTACCATGGCCACGCCGCTCGACACCTTAAAAACCGGCTTTACCCAAGGCCATACGGCGCAGGAGATCCTGGCTAATCCGGTATTCGGCCCCTTAGCGGGCTTGGGCTGGAATTGGGTTAATCTGGCCTACTTAGCCGGTGGCTTATTAATGCTAAAGTTGCGCTTAACCAGCTGGACCATACCCCTGTCTATCTTGCTGAGCCTGTTTGTGGCGAGTTTTATTGGCTTTTTATTTGCGCCAGACGGTACCGCCAGCCCCACGCTACATTTATTGTCGGGCGCGACTATGCTCGGCGCCTTTTTTATCGCCACCGATCCTGTGTCGGCAGCCACCACCTTTAAGGGACGTCTGGTTTATGGCGCCTTGATTGGCATACTGATTTATCTTATTCGCACCTTCGGCGGTTATCCGGACGCGGTCGCCTTTGCCGTGTTGTTAGCCAACCTCACCGTGCCCATGATAGACGCACTCACTAAACCTACCATCTATGGAGCGGCCCGCTAATGCTGGAGATGATGCGCAAACACGCCTTCACCTTGGCGATATTTGCATTGGTGTGCACGGCCTTAGTCGCCCTCACCCACCGCTTAACGCAAGGCACTATTATCGAACAAGAGCAGGCACAATTACTCCAGGTGCTCGATGAATTATTGCCCGAGAGTAACCACGACCAGCCCTTGTTTGAGCACTGTGTTATGCTCACCAACCCCCAGTTTTTAGGCAGTGACAGCCCACTACCGGTGTTTACCGCAGTGAAAAATGGCCAGCCACAAGGCTATGCCATCGAAGCTATTGCGCCCGATGGCTACAGCGGCGACATTAAGCTGATGGTGGGCGTACAAGTTGACGGCACCTTAAGCGGCGTGCGGGTATTAAACCACAACGAAACCCCCGGCCTTGGCGATAAAATTGAGCTTAAGCGATCGCCTTGGATCTTAAGTTTTAATGGCAAGTCCATGACAGATGAAAAAGACCCTCGCTGGGCGGTGCGCAACGATGGCGGCCAGTTTGACGCCTTTACTGGCGCCACCATTACCCCCAGAGCCGTGGTAAAAGCCGTGCGTAAGGTATTGTTATTAGTACAGCAACAACCACAATTGCTAAGCCAAGCCCCTGCCTGTGGAGGCTCATTATGAGCGACCAATACAAAGAGATAATCCGCCAAGGATTATGGAGCAACAACCCCGCCTTGGTGCAAATTTTGGGCCTGTGCCCCGTGCTTGCGGTGACCAGTACAGTGACCAACGCCATGGGCTTAGGCTTGGCCACTTTACTGGTATTGGTCTGTTCAAACACCAGTATTTCTTTGGTACGCAGATGGGTACCCAACGAAATACGCATCCCCATTTATGTAATGATTATTGCAAGCCTAGTGACCTGCGTGCAGCTGCTGATGAACGCCTACACCTATGGCGTCTATCAATCATTGGGCATTTTTATTCCACTAATAGTCACCAACTGCGTGATCATCGGCCGCGCCGAGGCCTTTGCCTCGAAGAACAGCGCCCCCTTGGCAGCACTTGACGGTTTGATGATGGGCTTAGGCTTTACCTGTGTGCTGTTAGTGCTGGGTGGCATTCGCGAATTACTCGGTCAGGGCACCTTATTTGATGGTGCCGAATTATTATTAGGCGATTGGGCAACCGTGCTGCGCATGGACGTACTGCATCTTGATAATGGCTTCTTGCTGGCGATATTACCGCCCGGTGCCTTTATCGGCTTAGGGCTATTAGTGGCCACTAAAAATTGGCTAGATAATAAATTAGCCGCAAAAATGGTGCCAGAGCCCAAAACCGAAGTCACCCGCGCCCGCGTGACCTCGCTATGAATCCCGTCTCCATTATGAATTGCATGTTGTTATGAATCAGGTATGGCTATGAACAAAGATAAACGCCGGCAAATTTTGGAGCGCCTGCGCGAAAATAACCCAAACCCCACCACAGAGCTCAATTTTCGCAATCCCTTCGAGCTGCTGATTGCGGTGTTATTATCGGCCCAAGCCACGGATGTGAGCGTGAATAAGGCCACTATCGGCTTGTTTAACGCAGGCCCTACGCCTGAGGCCATGCAGGCGCTAGGTGTGGATGGCGTAAAAGAGCACATTAAGACGATCGGCCTGTTTAACACTAAGGCGGTGAACGTCATTAAAACCTGCACTATGTTAGTGGAGCTACACAACAGCCAAGTACCAGAAAACCGCGAGGCACTCGAAGCCCTGCCCGGTGTAGGCCGTAAAACCGCCAACGTAGTATTGAACACCGCCTTTGGCTGGCCAACCATAGCCGTGGACACCCATATTTATCGCGTGTCTAATCGCACCGGTTTTGCCAAGGGCAAAACGGTAGATCAAGTGGAGTTAGGCTTATTAAAGTGGGTACCGGCGGAATTTAAATTAGACGTGCATCACTGGTTTATCTTGCACGGGCGCTACACGTGCATCGCCCGTAAACCGCGCTGTGGCTCTTGCATCATCGAAGACTTGTGCGAGTTTAAAGACAAAACCGAGATTTAATAAATACCGTGAGGAGTGAGGGGTAAAGAGTGAAGGGTTAGACAAAGACCAACACCGGGCCGAAGAGACGGGCGGCTTCAACATGGTTTTATGTTTTGCTCTTGTAGGAGCACGTGTCGCAGCTAGAGAGTATTCGGCTCGGTTTTGTGTTTAGGCCTTATACCATTCTGTAAAACTAGCTGATCAGTATTATCACTCTTAGTGAATACAGCACCTAAAGTCAGGCTGGACTGTGTTTTGTAGTCTAGCGCTTCAGCTGCTAGTCCCGTCTCAGCGGGAATGTTTAAAGCCTTCTTGCTTTGCAAGACCCACAGCTGAAGCGTGGGACTACAAGGGCGGCACTTATCTTTGTGATTCGCTTACACAGGCCACTTCTTTACTTAGATTGGTATTAAAAAGCCAGCAAAGCTGGCCTGCCGTACAAGTTGGCAGCTACAAAAACACCCCCAAATTCTTCAGCTTGGGGGTGTTTCTTATAACGTACGGTTTAAAGCGTACCGCGGCCCTAAGGGCTTGTTACAAATCGCGGTTTCTATCTTCAAATTCTTTGATTTGTTTTTCAGCTTCGTCTTTGCTGACACCATAAGCTTCTTGAATGCGCCCAGCTAACTCTTGACGTTTACCATTGATTTGATCGAGTTGATCGTCAGTTAACTTGCCCCACTGGGTTTGTACCTTACCTTTAAATTGTTTCCAGTTACCTTCTGCAATATCCCAATTCATAATAAGATCCTCAGGTGAAGTTTCTGTAATAAATTCAAATGTATAGATATAATTGACCGGTAACACCTTACTGCTTCTTAATAAGATTTTTGCTACCACGCCAAAATAAGACTAATGGAGCAGTCATCATTTATTCAACAATTTACTAACAAATCGGACTTATCCTGTCGCAGCCGAAAAATGATACACTGGACTGCTATTGAGTAAGACGAGTCAATTAGCCTTCTATTACTCAATTTTTGCCCCTATTTACTATTCAATAAGCAGGAGTTTAACGATGCGTATTTTACATACCATGCTACGAGTCGGGCACCTCGACAAGTCCATTGCCTTCTATACCGATGTGATGGGCATGAAATTATTACGCACCAGTGAGAACACCGAATATAAATATACGCTGGCTTTCGTGGGTTACGGCAAAGAAGAAGACGAAGCTGTATTAGAGCTAACCTATAACTGGGACACAGACAGCTACGATCAAGGCACCGCCTATGGCCATATTGCCATTGAGGCCGACGATATTTACGCCATGTGTGAGCAAATTCGCGCCGCCGGCGGCAAAGTAGTTCGCGAGCCTGGCCCCGTCAAAGGTGGCAGCACTGTGATCGCCTTCGTCGAAGACCCAGACGGTTACAAAATTGAGCTGATCGCCAAGGCAGACGCAGGGAAAGGCTTAGGGGATTAAGCTCAAGCGAGAAGCTAGAAGCTAGAAGCTAGAAGCCAAACAATGGATTGCCGCGCTACGCTCGCAAAGACAGATAAGAGCGCAAAACCAGCCCCCCGCACGTCTTTACGAGGAGTACTGCGACGCGGCAATCCATGAGCTAAAAAATATACGCAGCCAATGCTAAACGTAAAAGACCGAGTCATGTTTATGGCTCGGTCTTTTTTATGACTATTTTTAAACTGGAATGGCCCCGAATAAGTAGACACTTCTGCAGAGTGAGGAAGTGTATGCAATACCGAGCCAAACGTAAATTTAGTAATGAATTTAAGCGGGAAGCCGTTAAACTCTCTGTTTCGTCACCTAAAACATTAGCTGAAATCTCCAGTGAGCTGGGGGTGCATCCGAACGTATTAAGCCGTTGGCGTCGAGAGTGGATAATGGACAAACCAGATTCGAAACAGGATAAGCCCGTTAAAAATGAAGGGCCAGATAAAAGCCTTCGTCA
>NZ_JBGQOP010000036.1:0-20550 GCF_052119705.1 Oceanisphaera sp. W20_SRM_FM3
GGGAAACGAGATTCGAACTCGCGACCCCAACCTTGGCAAGGTTGTGCTCTACCACTGAGCTATTCCCGCTAAACTCTCTTTTACTTAATCTTTTTTACTTAAATCTGGCCTTACAGCCTGTAACCTGTGGTGTTAATAATTACCAGTGGCTACGGGATGCGAATTATACGAGCGGACTGATCGAATGCAAGCCCTTTTTTTGCCTTAGGTCACCGTTTGGTTACTTACTCGACAAATCCGCCCATCCTCGCTTAGATCTTGAGCTTTATGGTCAATTTAGATCTTAAAGACGGTCTTACGATAAAACTGCAGCTCGGCTATCGACTCACGAATGTCGTCCAAGGCCTGATGGCTGCCTTTTTTGGTGAATTTTTCTAACAATTCAGGCTGCCAACGGCGCACCAACTCTTTAATGGTGCTCACATCTATGCTGCGATAATGAAAAAAGGCTTCCAGCTCCGGCATATGGCGCACCAAGAAACGCCTGTCTTGACCTATGGTATTACCACACAGCGGCGAAGTTTGCTCTGGCACCCATTGGCGTAAAAACGCTAAGGTTTGTGCTATGGCTTCCCCTTCGCACACTTGACTGGCTTTGATGCGCGCCACTAGGCCGGAATTGGTGTGAGTGTTCACATTCCAGTCATCCATTTTTGCCAGCTCAACCTCATCTTGATAAATCGCCAACACCGGACCTTCGGCTAAGATGTTCAGCTCTTTATCGGTAATGATGGAGGCTATCTCAATTATCTTATGTTCATCCGGCTCAAGACCGGTCATTTCCAGATCGATCCAAACTAGATTTTCTGCATGTACGCTCATATTATCTCGCAAAGCTTAAGTGGCAATAAGGGCAAGTTGAAACTGAAAAGTGTATCATAGCGACTTATAAATACCGATTTAGGAATATCATGACCAAGAGAAAAAAGCTCAACCAAGGCCAGACGCGGCGGGTCAGTGATAATCACAACCGCCGCCTCAAGCGCAATGTCGCCGATACCATAGATGATAGCCAGCTGGGCCCACAACAAGATGGTTTAGTGATCAGCCGCTTTGGCCAGCACGCAGATATAGAAGACGGCGAGCAGCAAATTCATCGCTGCAACTTAAGGCGCACCATAGGCTCTATCGTCACCGGCGATAAAGTCGCTTGGCGCCCAGGCATAGACACCAGCCACGGCATTAGCGGCGTGGTGGAAGCCGTGCATCCGCGCAAAACCGTGCTCACCCGCCCCGATTTTTACGACGGCGTTAAGCCAGTAGCGGCCAATATCGACCAAATTGTGTTGGTTTCCTCCGTGTTGCCTGAGCTGAGCTGTCATGTAATTGACCGCTATTTAGTGGCGGCCGAAGATGTAGATATGCCGCCCATGATAGTGCTGAATAAGGTGGATTTATTAAGTCCACAAGAGCGAGCTCACGCAGAGCAACTGCTGCAACGCTACGTCGACATTGGCTATCAAGTGCTCTATGTCAGCTGTGATAGCGGCGAAGGGCTCGAAGAGCTAAAACAAGCATTCAATGACCGCACCAGTATTTTCGTCGGCCAGTCTGGTGTCGGTAAGTCATCACTGGTGAATGCGGTGATGCCAGAAGTAGAAGCCGTGACCGGTGCCGTGTCCGATAACTCAGGTCTTGGTCAGCACACCACCACCACAGCGCGCCTTTATCACTTTCCCTCGGGCGGTTCTTTAATTGACTCGCCGGGTATTCGTGAATTCTCACTTTGGCACTTGGCTCCAGAGCGGGTTGCTTGGTGTTTTCGCGAATTTCGTGATTATCTGGGCGGCTGTCGCTTTCGCGATTGCAAACACGGCACGGATCCCGGTTGCTTATTGCAAGCGGCCAAAGATAATGGCGAAATACATGCCGAGCGTTTAGAAAGCTATCACCGCATCATGGCAGCCATGGCCGATAAACCGACGCGTCATCATCCTAATTCTCTGTAATTCATTGACTCTGATAACCTGCTCCTCGGTCTGATGACAGATGGGGAGCTCTTTTTTGGAAGCACCTTTTTAGGAAGTACTAAGCACTATGACGGATCACTTGAAGATTTTACTGCAATATTTAATGCCCAAGCACTTAGTCTCTCGCTTGGTAGGTCGTTTAGCCGCTAAAGAAGGCGGCAAGCTAACGCAATGGCTGATCACCCGTTTTATTAGCCAATATCAGGTTAATATGAGCGAAGCACTGCATGAAGATCCGGCGCACTACGCCAGTTTTAATGACTTTTTTACTCGTGAGTTAAAAGCCGATGCCCGCCCTTTGGTAGAAGGTAAGCAAGTGTTGGCCATGCCGGTGGATGGGGCCATCAGTCAATTGGCGCCGATTCAACAAGGCCGCATCATTCAAGCCAAAGGCCATGATTACAGCGCCCGCACCCTGCTTGGTGGCGACAAAGACTTAGCAGCGCCCTTTATGGGCGGCGACTTTGCCACCATTTATTTGGCGCCCAAAGATTATCACCGTATTCATATGCCACTCGATGGCGTGCTGAAAACCATGATTTATGTGCCCGGCGAGTTATTTTCGGTCAATCCGCTGACCGCCTCTCGCGTACCCGAGCTGTTTGCTCGTAACGAGCGGGTAGTGTGCCTGTTTGATACCGCAGCCGGCCCCATGGCCTTAGTGTTAGTGGGCGCGACCATAGTGGCCAGTATCGAAACCGTGTGGGCCGGCACAGTCACGCCGCCAGCTGGCAAGCGCATTCAGCGTTGGGATTATGCGCCAGAAACAGCACCGCGTTTAGCCAAAGGCGACGAAATGGGTCGCTTTAAACTGGGCAGTACTGTGGTGTGTTTGTTTGCCCCTGAGCAAGTGAACTTAGCTGAGCACTTAGTCCCCGGCACTGTGACTGTGATGGGCACAGAATTTGGTACCCTTAAGTCTGCAGCATTAACTCAGCATGAGCTTACAAATAGCTCGGCACAGGTTTAATCTGTGCTACTGGCCGCATCCGTAAGGGTGCGGCCTACATTTTATTTTTAGTGAGAGCCCGCCGTGTTTGCGCCCATTTTAGTTGTATTGGCCTTATTATTTTCCGCCCCAATATTTGCCGACCAAAGCGTGGCCGATATCGAAGCCATGTTAGCGGCGGTGCCCGAAGGGGAGCAACCTGAGCTTAAAAAACTGCGGGATGACTATAATCAGGCACTGCAACTGGTGCGTGAAGGTGATCGCTATAAAGAACAAGCCAAGGGTTATCAGTCCTTTATGGACGGTTATCCTCTAGAGCTTAAAAAATTAGAGCAAAAACAAGCCAAACTTTCGCCCACAGATCTGGGCTACATAGCCGAGCTGGATGAAGAAGCAGCTCAGCAAGAATTAGTTGAAGCACAAGCGCAGCGCTTAGGCATCCGGCGCCAGCGCGAAGAGCTGACTAACGCCCTCAATCTACAAGAATTAAGTAACACCGGCCTGCACGACTTGCTCGATGATTTACGCCAACAACTGCGTGACACCCAACAATCCCTCGATAAACTGCAATTTGCCGACACCCGTGGTCGTCAAGAAACCGCGATCCGCACCCTAGTGATGGCGCGCGAGCAACATCTGCAGCACCGTATTCAGGCGCTGGAATTAGAAGAGTTATCATCCAGCAACAAAGACAACATTAACCGCATCAAATTAGATATTTTGCAACGTCAGTTACAAGACTTGGACGCCAAAATAGAAGCGCTGCAACTGCGGCAAAATGAGCTGCGCCGCGCCACTACTCAAGCGGCGATTGACGAAAGTGAACGCTTACTGGATGAGGTAGAAAGCGATGCCCAGTTGCTGATAGAGCAACAAACCATCAATCAGCGACTGTCGGCGCTATTAAGTGAAAAGAGCCGTGACGTCGAAGCACTGCAACTGGAATATCAAACCGTAGAGCGCGCGGCCTCTGATCTGGCTGACATGAAAGCCAACCTCAAAGAGCAGCTCGAATGGCTGCAGGTAAGCCGTGGCTTTGGCGAAAACTTACGTAATCGGCTCAGCGAGTTGCCCGCGCCTTATTCCTTAGGCCAGCTAGAGGCGCGTATCGTACAAAGCCGTGTCGATAAATACGGCTATCAAGAAACCCTCGACAACTTAAGAAACAATAATTATCGCACCGAGCTGCTGCTCAGTGATAAGGCCCAAGGCATTACCGATGTCCAACGACTGCAAGTGGATGAGCTGCTCGCCACCCAACAGCGCTTGTTGGAGCGCTTAGTGAGCGCCACCGATAGTCAAATTCATGAACAAACTCGCTTAAAAGTGGCGTACAGCCGACAAAACAGTCAGCTGCAAGAGATACGCGCCCTCACCGATGAGCGCTTATTCTGGCTACCGGACTTACGACCCATCGGCGCCCAATTTCCCGGCGCTATTATGGAAACCTTCGGCTGGTTATTCACGGCCTCAACTTGGACGGCTGTGCCCCAAACCTTAATGCAACAAAGTGGGGCCAGCTTGATCTTATATGGCCTAAGCTCACTGTTGGTTATCTATTTAGGTGTCTTAAGTCGGCGCAGCCTGCGTGCTTACTTAGAGCGCATCAGTACCCACATCGGCAACGTGACCCAAGACAGATACGATTACACTTTCAACACGCTACTGCTGAGCCTGCTCACCGCCATGCCGATCCCGGCGCTGTTATCTCTGCTCGGCAATGCTTTAAGCTCACCTTGGGCGCCACCTGTGGTGCTGGCCTTGGCTCATGCCTTAACGCAACTTATGCTGCCTGTTTTCATCCTGCTCTTTGCCCGTAACTTAATGATGAAAAATGGCTTATTGATTGCGCACTTTAATCTGCCAGAAGACAGGGTGCGCCGCATTTGGCGACAGTTTCAAAGTTTGATGTTGTCGTTATTGCCCGCGCTATTAATTTTTTATCTGGCGCGGGATTATCGAGACTTTTCGGTGTACGACACCCTAGGTCGAGTTAGCTTTATCGCCATCTGCTTGCTGACTAGCCTATTTTCTTGGCGCATGTTTCGTGAAGACTTGCCGTTGTTAGTCTCACAGCCTCGCCAAGAGCGCCTCACCTTAGTCAACCATTTCTTATGGGCGCTGTTAATTATTGCGCCGTTACTCGCCTTAGTGGCGGCCTTAATGGGCTATTTATTTACCGCCCACACCCTGTTGCGCCAGCTAGAAGTGTCTGTACTGGTGGGCATGGGGTTCTTAATTTTTTATTACTTAGTACGCCGTTGGATGCTGCTCCAGCGCCGCCGCCTGGCTTTCGATCGCGCCAAAACCAAACGCGCCGAGACTTTGGCACAACGTAAAGAAAAAGATGAAACATCAGACAGCCAGCTCACCCCGAGCCCAGAAGCAGAAGCCGCCGCCGTAGACGAAGTAGACTTAGATACCATAAGTGCTCAGTCACTGGGCTTACTGCGCTCCGCCCTTATGCTGGGCTTTATGCTCAGCTTAATGCTGCTCTGGTCTGAGATTAATACCGCTTTTAGTTTTCTCGACAGCATAGAGGTATGGGAGGTATCCAGCACCTTAGCTGGCGAAGACGCGCTAACGCCAATTTCGCTGAAAGACTTAGTGATCGCCTTGTTTGTGATAGTGCTAACTTGGGTCACGGCGCGCAACTTGCCAGGCCTAATGGAGCTCAGTGTATTACAGCATATCGACTTATCGCCGGGCACCGGTTTTGCCATCACCACCATTTCTAAATATGTGGTGCTATTAGTAGGCGCTTTCACCACCTTTGGCATGCTCGGCATCGATTGGTCGAAAACTCAGTGGCTGGTGGCCGCGCTCTCGGTGGGCTTAGGTTTTGGTTTACAGGAAATTTTTGCCAACTTCGTATCCGGCTTAATTATCTTATTTGAAAAACCGATCCGTATTGGCGATACCGTAACCATACGCGAGCTGACCGGCACTATTTCTAAAATTAAAACCCGTGCCACCACTATCGTCGACTGGGACAGACGAGAAATTATCGTGCCCAATAAGGCCTTTATTACCGAGCAGTTTGTTAACTGGTCATTATCCGATGCCATTACCCGAGTGCGACTGATGGTACGGGTGCGACTGGATGCGGATATCGAATTAGTGCAGCGCATTACCTATGAAGCCATAGCCGAGTGCAGCGGCATTTTAGAGTCACCGGTACCTGAGGTGTTTTTAGTGGAGCTGACCGACTCGGCCTTGGTCTACGAAGTGCGAGTGTACGTAGAAGACATGAGCCACCGTATGCCGATGACCAATGAATTGCATAATTTATTGCTAAAGCGTCTGCGCCAACACGACATTAAAATCCCCCATCAGCAGGTGGATATTCGCCTCTTGGGCAGTCAGCCAGCGGCCGCACTGTTGCAGGCCGGATTGTTGCTGCAAACTGAGATAAAGGACGCCACACCAGCTGAGCCAAAGGCGAAAGGTGTAGTGCAACCAGCCCCAAGTAAAGCCAGCGAATAGTGCGCGTTTATTAGGGCGCAGCCGTGATGCCCAGCTCAAGGAAAGCGAATGAACTTTACCCTAAAGCAACTGCGGCTGTTTGTGAGCGTGGCGGAAAATGGCAGCTTAAGTCGCGCCGCCGAATTACAAGCCATGACCCAGTCGGCGGCCACCATGTCACTGCAAGAGCTGGAGCGCCAGCTCAGTCATCCGTTATTTGATCGCGTAGGGCGGCGCCTAAAACTCAATGCTTGGGGTTTGTGGCTACTGCCCCGCGCGCAAAAGATGTTGGCCGACTGCTACCAGATTGAGCAAGGCTTTAATGGCCATAGCCCCATCGCCGGTCAATTACGCTTAGGTGCCAGTCGCACCATAGCCGATTACTGGATCCCACAGCTTATCGACGACAGCGCCGAGCGCTATCCCAGATTGGATATTCGGCTCAGCGTCAATAACACCCACAGTCTGTTACAGCAGCTGTACAGCGGTCAGTTAGAAATGGCGTTAATTGAAGCTCAGGTGCAAGAAAAATGGCTGAAATTAGAGCCTTGGTGCCAAGATGAGCTGGTGATAGTGTGCAGCGCCAAGCACCCTTTGTATCATGCCCGCACAGTGACACTTAGCCAGCTAGCCGAATGTGAATGGATATTGCGCGAACCCGGTTCTGGCACCCGTAATACCTTTGAGCAAGCCTTAAAAGGCCGCCTGCCGCCGCTGAATATTCGCCAAGAATATCCCCACCTGCCCACCATAAAACGCCTGTTGCAATCTCGCCCTTGGCTAAGCTGTATGTCACGCTTAACCGTGAGTGATGAATTAGCCAATGGTGATTTAGTCTCTTTGCCGGTCGCGGATTTATCCTTAACCCGCTTCTTTTATTTTGCCTGGCATAAAGACCGTGGCGACCACCCTTCCCGTCTCGCACTGATGGAGCTGGCTCAGCAGATGTTAAGTTAACCATCAGATTGAAGCCCCGTTAAGCGGAGCTTATGGCTACCACACTTACGCCCGTGTTACGGGGAAAGCGATCACTTGCTCGAGGCGCTCCGCACCCTGCGCCAACATCACCAAGCGATCCACGCCCAAGGCCACACCGGCGCACTGGGGCAAGCCGTGATTTAACGCCGCTAACAAATACTCATCAATGGGCCGCACGTTTAAGCCTCGCATTGCCCGCGCTTGATTATCCCGCTCGAAGCGTTGGCGCTGCTCATCGGCATCCGTCAGTTCATGAAAGCCGTTAGCCAGCTCTATGCCCTTAAAATACACCTCGAAGCGCTCTGCCACGCGCGAGTCTTGGGGATTAATCCGCGCCAAGGCCGCTTGGCTGGCAGGAAAGTCATATACAAAACACGGTACCTGTTGGCCAATGCGCGGCTCTACGCCTAAAGCAAACAGCAGCTGTAAAATCGTATCTCTATCGCTCTCTATTGCCAGCAAATCATCGGCGCCTAAGCCAAGGCCGGCGCTGCGCAGCTCATCTAATGAGGCGGTAAGAGGGCACACCTGTAAAGTGTCCATAAAAGCCTGTTGATAGGTCATTCGGGTGGGAGCGGCCACGGCCAATATCAGCTGCAGTAAGTCGGCCATTTCATCCATGAGTTGTAGATGGTCAAAGCCTGGACGATACCATTCCAGCATCGTAAATTCGGGGTTATGCAGCCGGCCGGCCTCTTCGTTACGATACGCCTTCGCCAACTGATAAATAGCGCCGTAGCCTGCGGCCAGTAAGCGCTTCATGTGAAATTCAGGCGAGGTTTGCAGATAAAGCGCCAAGCCGTCACCGTGACCTGGGCCCACGAAGCGAGTGGTAAAATTATGCAGGTGTACATCGGTCACGCCGGCGCTGGCCATGGTCGGGGTGTCGACTTCCAACACCTGACGCTCGGCAAAAAACTGGCGAATATGCGCTAATATTTGTGCTCTTTTTTGTAGAGCGGCCAAGGTAGCCGTGGGCGGCCAAGCAGCAGTCATGGAGCAATCCTAAATAACGGGATCTTACCCTTAACTCGCCTTTAATGGAAAGCCGATGCGCAGTGGAGAAACGAAAATTCGGCGTAAGCCTTTACGTCAAATAGCAAAGGAAAATACCCAGCCTTATACATCTCAGCATCAGACTCGCAGGGCGTGAGCCGGATATGTTTACCTCACGGCTCAACCTGTGCTTGTTCGGTGTTTTGCTGTGGCTAATAACTCAATGACTTACAAATCAGAACTTTACAAATCAGTGCTTTACAACTTGGCGCAATCCAGCGGGTTGTTCGAGGTGCTGTGCGACTGATTACTGGCTGAGTTGATACCTTTAAGCTCAACTTTATTGCCTTCAGGATCATAAACATACATAGATAACCCCTCACCTTGGGCGCCAAAACGTGGCTTGGCGGGCTCATGGATCACGCCATTTTTTCTTAAGTGGGCACCTAACGCCTCGGCGTCGAAAGCTGAAACCAATAAACAAAAATGATCCATATTGGCTTTGCATAGCTCAGGCGTCTGACCATCTGCGCCTAGCGGCCCTTGAATATCAATTAAATCAAGCAGATGGTTACCGATCCGTAACTGATACAAGCCTAAATCCACCACTTCGCGCTCCAACTTACAACCCAAGACTGTGCAATAAAAATCCAGCATCCGCAGGGGCTGCCTGACTCTTAACGCCAAGTGATCTAGCCCCAACACTTCAAACCTCGCCTTAGACATAATGTATTCCTCACCACCCACTCTGCACCTTCATGACGCAAATAGATTAAATAAACAGCAACCACCTACAATCATAGACGTTTACTGACTTTCATTACCGAGCTTTATCGTAACGGGCAATTTAATTCCTGATTATTCGGTCAAGAGTGTTGCAAAATATTTTCTGGGACCTAGAATGCTGAAAACCGGGGGCCTAAGAAACTCCCGGTTTTTTTGTGCCTGTCACTTTTTAAGGGAATATCCCAATGCGTATTGAAGAAGACTTGAAACTGGGCTTTAGCGATGTACTTTTTCGCCCTAAGCGCTCTACCCTTAACAGCCGTTCTCAAGTAGAGCTCAGCCGTGAGTTCGTGTTTAAGCATTCAGGTCGTCGCTGGTCGGGTGTGCCGCTTATTGCCGCGAATATGGACACGGTTGCCACCTTCGCCATGACCCGTGCACTGGCAAAACATGATATTCTTACCGCCGTTCACAAACATTATTCAGTCGCCGAGTGGCAGGCCTTTATTGAAGCCGAAACGAGTGAAACCTTGCAACACGTGATCGTCTCCAGCGGTATTTCCGACCATGACTTTGGTAAGTTGCAGCAGATTTTAGCGCTGTCTGATGAGCTGAATTTTATCTGTATCGACGTCGCCAACGGTTACAGCGAGCACTTCGCTTCTTTTGTTAACCGCGCGCGTAAAGAGTTTCCAAAGCACACTATTATTGCCGGTAACGTAGTAACCGGTGAAATGGTAGAAGAGCTGATTTTATCCGGTGCTGACATCGTTAAAGTGGGCATAGGCCCAGGCTCTGTGTGCACCACGCGCGTGAAAACCGGTGTCGGTTATCCGCAGCTGTCTGCCATTATTGAGTGTGCCGACGCGGCTCACGGTTTAGGTGGTCAGATTATCGGTGACGGCGGTTGTACCTGCCCCGGCGACGTATCCAAAGCCTTTGGTGGCGGTGCAGATTTTGTGATGTTAGGTGGCATGTTAGCCGCTCACGAAGAGTGCGGTGGCGAGCTGGTTGAGCGCGACGGTAAAACCTACATGAACTTCTATGGCATGAGCTCATCAAGCGCCATGGACAAGCACTCAGGTGGTGTGGCCAAGTATCGCGCCGCAGAAGGTAAAACCGTGCAGCTGGCTTATCGCGGCCCTGTCGAAGACACCATTCAAGACATCTTGGGCGGCGTACGCTCCACTTGTACTTATGTGGGGGCAGCGCGCTTAAAAGAGCTGACCAAGCGCACTACCTTTATCCGTGTACGTGAGCAAGAAAACAACGTTTACGGAAAAGAGTAAGGCGTTAGGAGTGAGGTGGGAGGCTGATGTTGCTCTTCACCCTTTACGCCTCACTCTTCACGCAAAAAAACGGCGCCTCGCAGGCGCCGTTTTTATTGGTAAGCGAAAGCTTACTTTACGCGTGAGACATATTCGCCTGAGCGGGTGTCTATTTTTAACACTTCGCCAATTTGAATAAACAGCGGTACACGTACTACGGCGCCAGTTACTAAGGTCGCAGGCTTGCCACCGGTACCGGCAGTGTCGCCTTTGAGACCTGGGTCGGTTTCAGCCACTTCTAGCTCAACGAAGTTAGGCGCCGTTACCGAGATAGTGCCGCCATTCCATAAGGTCAGGGTGCACACATCTTGTTCTTTCAGCCACAGCTTGGTGTCACCTACCGCTTTAGCATCGGCAGCCAACTGCTCAAAGGTGGTGTTATCCATAAAGTGGTAAAACTCACCATCGTTATACAGATACGCCATTTCCATATCGACTACGTCGGCCGCATCATAGGTGTCGCCAGACTTAAAGGTCTTCTCCAGCTGCTTGCCATTAAGCAGGCGACGCAGCTTAACGCGGTTAAATGCTTGACCTTTACCTGGCTTAACAAATTCGTTTTCGATGATAGCGCAAGGCTCACCGTCCAACATAATTTTTAGGCCAGCGCGGAAATCATTGGTATTATAAGAGGCCATGTTACCCTCGTGAGTTTGACAGAGTTGCAGAAAATGCCGGCAATCATACCCCTAAAACAGGGAAGTTTACATATTAACTGGCAAAAAGAACTGGCCCAGGCGTTTACTTCTCCCGAGCAGTTATTAGCGCATTTAGCGATAGATCCCGCGCCTTGGCAAGCGGGTTTTGCTGCACGGCGCTTATTTGTGATGCGCGTGCCACGCCCGTTTGCCGATAAAATGGTCAAAGGCGATGCAAACGATCCCTTATTACGCCAAGTATTACCGCTTAGCGATGAATTTAATGAGGTAGCCGGTTTTGTTAAAGACCCTTTAGATGAACACGACAGCGCCCTGCCCGGCTTGCTGCACAAGTATCGCTCGCGGGTATTACTCGTGGTGCGCGGCGGTTGTGCCATTAATTGTCGCTACTGTTTTCGCCGCCACTTTCCCTATGCCGAGAACAGCCCTGATCAAGCAGGCTGGCAAGCAGCACTGGCCTACATAGCCGCACACCCAGAAATTAACGAAGTGATTTTATCTGGTGGTGACCCATTAATGGCCAAAGACGAGCATTTAGCTCGTCTCTTTAATGACTTAGCGGCCATTCCTCACCTTAAACGCCTGCGCATTCACACGCGCCTGCCGGTGGTGATTCCGGCTCGCCTTACCGATGAATTGCGCGAGCTTTTAAGTCACAACCGCCTGCAAGCTGTGCTGGTACTGCACATTAACCACGCCAATGAGTTAGATGATGACTTAAGCCTACGACTCAATAGCTGGCGTCAAGCCGACATCACCTTACTTAATCAAAGCGTGCTACTGGCCGGTGTCAATGATAACGCCCAAACTCTGTGCGATTTATCGGAGCGGCTCTTTAGCGCCGGTATCTTGCCCTATTATTTACATCAGTTAGATAAGGTAACGGGTGCGGCACACTTTGCGGTGGACGATAATAAAGCCAAGGCGCTGATGGCCGAACTGTTGGCCGAATTACCGGGCTTTTTAGTGCCAAAGTTAGTGCGTGAAATTGGCGGAGAAGCCAATAAAACACCGATTGATTTAGGCTTAGAGCCAGACTTTAGTTAAATACCATTACTTAATCAGACAAAGAGGTTCCCATGCACGACGCCGTCACTACTAAGTTAAATGACACCCTCAAAGAGCTGTATCACATGGCGATTGATGCGGATAAGAAGTTGGCTGAGTTGCGTACTAAGGGCCAGGCCAAGTTTAGTGCCGTATTGCGTGAAGACAGCCAGTTTATTACCCATACCGACCATTTTATGCCCTACGTGGCCGAATTGGCGGAAGAATTAGAAATACTGGTTACCGTCAGTGAGCAAGAGTATCAAGCGCTGCTCTCGCGCATGGTGCATAAAATTCAGTTACTGGCCGAAACCCTGCAGCAATTTATGCGCCTGCCAAAAGCTTGAGCCGGACACAAGGCGGTACGCCATACGCTATCCGTTAACGAAAAACCGGACCGAATAAATTGGCCCCTACCTCAAATGAGGCGTTGCGTGGTAAGTAAGGTCCTCAAGCCCGTCGGCAATGTTAAATTTTTAATGGTGTTTAATTAAACATTCACCATTACGCGAAGCATGAATACAAGAGCAAAACGTGATCCTGACGTGCGTCAGCAAGACGACTTCAAGATCAACATTGAGCGGAACAAAATACGGTGTGTCTTAACGTACGGTATAAGGCCTGAATCTTTCACTGACAGCTGAAAGCTTACCGCTGCTGGCTTGTTAAGAGCCATTCCCCTACTTCGGTCACGGCCAATACACCCCCTACGGCGTCACCTTGCACTAACAAGGTGGCATGCTGCTCCTCTGCGCCCTGTCTTTCTAATGACAGCTTTTCTAATACCGCCAACTCGCTGGCATGGTCGACACCACAACACACTAAGGGCTGCGCCAACACCTTGGCTATGTCTAATAAGGTAGCGATCTGGCGCCGCGATTGCTCATGGTGTTCAATGCCGGTACAAAAGGTAGCATCCAGCTTCAGCCAATCAAGCGGTAATAGTGACAAAGGCCCCAATGCAGCGCCGCCACTGCCAAACTCAGTGAGCATAATGCGAATACCCACGGCGCGAATACGCTGCAAGATGGCTGTTGCCGCTTGCATGTCGTGGGCGACAGTATGCTCATTTATCTCTAATACTAAACTAGAGGCGGGTAACGAAAAGCCCTGTAACTCCGTCATCAAGGTGACTTCTATACCGGGTCGAAATAAGGTCGCGGGTAGCGTTAGGCTAACAAATAAGGGCGCTGATGAATGGCGCTGCCACACGCTTATCTGACTGCAAATTGCCCGCAGGCTCCAGATCAAGACACTTTCAGAGCACTGATACAGCTCAGTCATGCGCTCTAACTCGGCCGGCGCTATCATGCCAAATTGTGGGTGATGCCAGCTGGTTAATACCTGTAAACCTAGGCACTGCGGAGCGGGCCAAGCTAACAACGGCTGTAATTGCAACGTCAAATTATTGCTGTGAAGAGCTGAAGACAAGTCTTTGGCGAGTTGTTGGCGACGCGACATTTCTTTTAGTAACGACGCATCAAAAAATACATAGGGTTGTTGTTGCTGTTTGCATAGCTCCAAGGCAAGCTCGCCACGCGCTTGCAGATCCACCAAATTATCCGCATCGAAAGGGTACAAAACCACCCCTATAAGCGGTTCCATATAAAAATCATAGCCATCGATAGTCACCTTCTCACTCAAGGCTTGCGTGAATCTCGATATTTGTGCACGAATATCCGCCAATTCAACCACGCCCTTGCCTAAAATCACTAACCCGCCTTGGCCGGGTTGGGCAAGATATTCATGCGCTAATAAACTACCTTGCAGCCGATCACAGCAGGCTTGCAACAGCTTATCTACCACTTTAAAACCGAAACGCTGATAATGGCTACTTAAGTTTTTAAGCTCTAACAGGCTAAGACTAAAAGGCTGGTCTTGTTCAATCAGCGTGCTGATCTGGCGCTGCAAGGCAAAACGGTTTGGCAGGCCAGTGAGTGGGTCTTGTTGTTGTAAGCTCCAGTAACGACGCAACTCACGAAATAGCAGTAACAACAACAGCAACAGCGCGATAAAAAATCCCGTTATTTGCTGATAAAGCTGTTTACCTAGTTGACGATAGGCTTGGTCATATTCTGCATAAAAACGCACGTTATCATGCATTAATGCACTAACTGTACGGGCTAATGGCTCTATATAGGGGCTGATGGCGGTCAAAATAACTAAATAGTTATCGGAGTCAGGCTGTAGGCCTTCTACTATGGGTTCTAGCTCGTGGATGCGGGTATCAATTTGGCGGATCAGTAGCCATAGTTCTTGACGCTCGCTTAGGGTGGCTTGATACTGATTGCTCAGCAGCACAGGTGTTCTACTCCACAGAATATCGTAGCGCAGCATAACGTCATCTTGGCTGATGGCGTCCGCATGGCGTAAGCGCACCGCGTCCAAAAAGCGGATCATTTCCAACTGCAATTGCATCAGTGACCACGGCACTTCATAGGTACGCTGCTCGAGCAAAGAGCTGTGATCACGGATCTTGCTCAGTGTTTGACTGGCACCAAGGCCAAAATAGAGCATCACCAACAGCAAACTACCGCCCAAGATAAATTTAATGGCGGAGACCCGACCATACTGGCCGTCGAGACGAGGGTACGAGGCAAAGATGCGTTTCATTCGGGCTCCGAATAGACCCTTATTGTCCTAAGCTGCCACACCATATAGTGTAAGAAATTCGCTTGTTGCATCTTAGGCGCTTGATCATAGGGTAACATCAGCCATAAGGGGCCTTTATTGCGCCGGCTCATTAACTTCTCATTCTCTTGCCACGCCAAAATAGGAGAGAAGTCGCTGATTTTTGACCACTCCAACGCCATGCTAAAGCCATTAAGCCCCTCTAGATTCAGGCTGTTGATCTGTCTATTGGCGAACAGCAGTTTGAGTAACGCCGTCAAGTCAACACCCTTATAGTGTTGTGCTTGGGCGCTCCAAGGGTGAGCCGTGATGATTTGTGCTTGAGGCAGCGCTTGTAATTCGCTTAAGGTAAAGTCGAGTCTTTGGTATTCGCCCTCATCCAATTCTATCGCGCCGTATACGCTCAATATCACAGGATCAGAGCCGGCCTGCGCAAATCCCGCTAACCACAACAGTAGTATTCCAGCAAGTAACTTCATGCGCGATCCTTAACTCTACTCGCCCAACGGGCTTCACAGAAATTTGCCCTTAAAGCGACAGGATGTTTCAACGACAAATTCCACCTCATACGGCAACCTCTGTCATAGGCCGTAACTATAGCATTTTACTCTGCACGGCTAAATATGATTGGAATAGGTATTTATATTACTCATTAATCTTAATGGCAGACGTGATGCTTGTCTTCGACTTATAAAAAAACCGGGCGCTAGGCCCGGTTTTTATAGTGAGATAGCCAGTCTAAGACTCAGCTACATGATGTAATAAAAAATTACATCATGCCCCCCATACCGCCCATGCCGCCCATATCTGGCATGCCGCCAGCATCAGACTTAGTAGGACGGTCGGTCACCATGGCTTCGGTGGTGATCATCAAACCCGCAACTGAGGCGGCGAACTGCAGAGCAGAACGTGTCACCTTAGTTGGATCCAAGATGCCCATGTCCAGCATGTCGCCGTAAGTACCGTTACCTGCGTTATAACCGAAGTTACCTGCACCGTCTTTTACTTTAGAAACCACAACCGAGGCTTCTTCACCGGCGTTGGTTACAATTTGGCGCAGTGGCGATTCCATGGCGCGAAGCGCAACCTTGATACCCACGTTCTGGTCTTCATTGTCACCTTTCAGATCAAGCAACTTGCTCGCAGCGCGTACTAAGGCCACACCGCCGCCCGGTACTACGCCTTCTTCTACTGCAGCGCGAGTTGCATGCAGCGCATCGTCGACGCGGGTTTTCTTTTCTTTCATTTCCATTTCGGTCGCAGCACCGACTTTGATTACCGCTACACCGCCGGCCAATTTGGCAACGCGCTCTTGCAGTTTCTCTTTGTCGTAATCTGAAGACGAGTCTTCAATTTGCTGGCGAATTTGCGCCACACGACCTTCAATGGTGGTCACTTCACCCGCGCCATCGATAATGGTGGTGTTGTCTTTGCTGATCACGATGCGCTTGGCACGACCTAAGTCTTCCAGCGTCGCTTTTTCCAGATCCAGCCCCACTTCTTCAGAGATGACGGTACCACCGGTCAGAATAGCGATGTCTTGCAACATGGCTTTACGACGGTCGCCAAAGCCAGGTGCTTTAACACCCACTACTTTCACGATGCCGCGCATGTTATTCACGACCAGAGTAGCCAGCGCTTCACCTTCGATATCTTCAGCAATCAGCAACAGCGGCTTAGATTGCTTAGCTACGCCTTCCAGTACCGGCAGCAGTTCGCGAATGTTCGACACTTTCTTATCAACCAGCAGAATGAAGACATCGTCTAATTCAACTGTGCCTGTTTCTTGCTTGTTGATGAAATACGGAGACAAGTAACCGCGGTCAAACTGCATGCCTTCTACTACATCCAGCTCGTCTTGCAGGCCTTGGCCTTCTTCAACGGTGATCACGCCATCTGTGCCCACTTTTTCCATGGCTTCGGCGATCAAGGCACCCACGGTGTCGTCGGCGTTGGCAGAAATAGTACCAACTTGAGCAATGGCTTTGGTGTCTTTACAAGGTACAGACATGGCCTTTAGCTCTTCAACCGCGTGACGTACCGCTTTGTCGATACCGCGCTTGAGATCCATCGGATTCATACCGGCGGCCACGGCTTTTAAGCCTTCGTTCACGATAGACTGGGCTAATACGGTGGCGGTAGTGGTACCGTCACCGGCTTCGTCGTTCGCCTTAGACGCCACTTCTTTAACCATCTGCGCGCCCATGTTTTCGAACTTGTCTTCCAGCTCGATTTCTTTGGCTACAGATACGCCGTCTTTGGTGATCACGGGGGCACCGAAAGAGCGATCCAATACTACGTTGCGACCTTTAGGACCCAGCGTAACTTTAACGGCATCAGCCAAAATGTTTACACCCGCCAGCATTTTTACGCGGGCGTCATTACCAAATTTTACGTCTTTAGCAGCCATTCTTTATCTTCCTTAGCGTGTAAATTAAAGTGTGGAAATTGATGCTTACTCAACGATCGCGAGAATGTCATTTTCAGAGAGGATCAGCACTTCTTGGCCGTCCAGCTTTTCGGTTTTTACGCCGTAGCCTTCGTTGAAAATAACCTGATCACCCACTTTAACAGACATGGCTTTCACTTCACCGCTGTCCAGTACGCGGCCGTTACCTACTGCCAGCACTTCGCCGCGGGTAGATTTCTCGGCAGCAGACCCAGTCAACACTATGCCTCCGGCAGATTTTGACTCGGCTTCGGTACGTTTAATAATAACGCGATCATGTAATGGACGAATTTTCATCAATAACTCTCCTGATGAGTGGTGTAACTCAGTGACATATACGGCCGGCGGCCGCAAACTATAAGACTGCTTTACTATATGGGAGCGATTTCTTTTGCTTCAAGGGTAAGGCCATAAAATTTTTCATCCGCGCCGCGCCATATTAGACTCAATTTTGCTCTTTTTTGGCGGCGCTATCATCCCAAGAGATAGTTTGTGTCCTCACCAAATTTATTGCTCACCGCCCCCATTGGCCGTCAGCTGACCAAGATGGCCGGCCCCATGGCGCTGGGGATTATGGCCATTCAAGCTTTTAATCTGGTCGATATCTTCTTTATCGGGTTATTGGGTACAGATGCGCTAGCCGCCATTAGCTTTACTTTTCCGGTCACCTTTGTGGTGCTTTCTCTGGCCATGGGCCTAGGTGCCGGCTTGTCAGCCTGCATGGGCCAAGCCTTGGGCCGTGGCAATCATCAGCAAGCCGCCTTGTTTACCAGCCATAGCTTGTTGTTAACGCTGGGTTTAATTTGCCTGATCTCTGTGCTGGGCGCGCTGACCATAAACCCGCTATTTCGGCTATTAGGCGCCACAGAGGCGCTGCTGTTACTGCTGCACGACTATATGTGGATTTGGTATATGACGGTGCCGCTGCTGGTGTTGCCCATGGTAGCCAACTCGGCCATTCGTGCCACCGGCGACACCCGCACCCCGAGCCTGGTGATGATAGTGGCGGGCTTTGTAAATGGTATCTTGGATCCGCTGCTGATCTTTGGTTTAGGCCCGTTTCCCGAATTAGGCATTAAAGGTGCGGCCATTGCCTCAGCCTGCTCTTGGTTGATGGCCTGCAGCGTGGGCTTATGGTTATTGTGGCGACGCGAGCGATTATTAATGTGGCCCTTGCAGCAAGCGCATCGCATTTTGGCGCATTGGCGCCAGCTGTTGCACGTGGCCTTGCCAGCCTGTTTTACCAACTTACTGAACCCCTTAAGTACCGCCGTATTAATGATGATCTTGGCCGGCTTAGGCACCGAAGTGGTGGCAGCCTATGGCGCCGCTTCGCGCATTGAAGCCATGTTACTGATTGGCATTATGGCGCTCGGTTCTGTGCTCGCGCCCTTTATTTCACAAAATACCGGTGCCGGTTTACATCAACGTAGCCGCCGCGCGCTATTGCAGTCGATGCGCTTCGCCTTGTTATTTCAGCTGATCTTATTTGGCTTGCTGTGGCTAAGCGCACCTTGGCTGGCTCAGCGCTTTACTGACAATAGCGATGTCAGTGCGCACCTGACGTTTTATTTACGCTTAGTGCCGCTGGGCTACGGCTTACAAGGCTGCTTTATGCTGTTAGCCTCGGCCTTAAATGGCCTTAGGGTATCGAGTATTTCGTTTGGCCTAAACAGCTTACGGCTATTTGGACTCTTGTTACCCTTGGCATGGCTGGGTAATCTGTGGCGCGGCGAACAAGGGGTGTTTATCGGTATTCTAGTGGCCAATATCTTGGCCGGTCTTATCGCCGGTGGCTTCGCTTGGTGGCGTTTTCCGTGGAAGATTAAAACACCGAATTGACTAAATAAGCGGTGAGGGGTAAGGGGTGAAGTGTAAAGAGTGAGTGAAAAATAAAAAGTGAGGAGCAGAACAAAAAAACGCGACCAGCCTGCAGATGCAATGACACATCCCCCCTTTCGCCTCCCTCCTCATGTATTATTACTTGTCGTCTTTACGCTCAAAGTCACCTTCGAAGGTGGTGCCTTGTTTATCCTCACTCTGGTTATCGCCACCATGGTTATCGCCACCATGGTTATCGCCACCCTGCGTATCTGGCTGGTTTGATTCTGAAAACGGATCGAGTCGTGGCTGCTGTTCGCTACCATCGGTACGATAGAACTCCCCGCTAAAGGTATGCCCCTGTTGGCTGCTCTGCATTTTGACCTTGCTCAGCAAACGCGCCACTATCGCTTCGCGCACCGGCGGCAATAACAGTAGTAAACCCAGAATATCTGACACAAAACCCGGCAAGACTAACAAGGCGCCACTGAGGGCGAGCAGCGTACCACTGAGCATTTCACGGGCCGGTGGCTCACCGAGCTGCATTTTGCGCTGAGCTTCCAACAAGGTTGTTAGCCCTTGCACCCGCACTAAGCTCAAACCCACAATGGCACTAAGCAAAATTAACGCTATGGTGCTCCAGGCGCCAATGGCCGAACCCACTTCGATAAAGACGAATATTTCTAGCAGCGTTGCTGCCACGAACAATAGAAAAATCTTACCCACTTAAATCCTCGTCTTGCACCTCAAGGGCGCTTATTTGGGGTTAAAACATGATAATGGGGACAATGGCCGCCATTTTCAAATACGCTTTCACCAAACTGCGGCTTTTCGCATCACTCAAGCCGATGCTTTTAGCGATAGAGCACGATATAGTGCCATTCTTAGTCGGTGAAAGATGAGGTTAGCTGCCCATGTCTGCATTTATACCCAATAAAAAAAATTACAATCTCATGTTTTTGCTAAATTTATTAACCTTAGCCTGTCTACCAAACCTAGCCCATGCGGGCCTATTCAATTGGTTTAACGCCAGCGATAATGTCACCAGCAACCAAAATGAATTTTTAACCCCAGAGCAGGCTTTTGTGTTGAGCTCCAGCCAAACCGCTGACTCACTTACGCTCAGCTTCGACATAGCACCGGGCTATTATCTCTATCGTCATCAGCTCACGGTGACGCCCGAGCGGGCCAGATTAGGTGATTGGCAATTGCCCCAAGGCCAGCCTCATAACGATGCCTACTTTGGCGAAAGCCAAGTTTATACGCAGTCTTTTACCTTAAACTTGCCCTTGCTAGACGTGCAGGATCAGGCACAAGTCAAAGTGCAGTACCAAGGTTGCACCACGGATCTGTGCTACGCGCCGCAAACGGTGCAGATCCCGATAAAAGGTGAAGGGTGAAGAGTGAAGAGTGAAGAGTGAAGAGTGAAGAGTGAAGAGTGAAGAGTGAAGAGTGAAGTGTGGAATGGCCCGACTAAAGTAGACACCAGTTTAAGCAGCATTAAGTTGCTGCGCATATGCGTTGGGGGTTA
>NZ_JBGQOP010000037.1:0-19174 GCF_052119705.1 Oceanisphaera sp. W20_SRM_FM3
CCTTGTCTGGCAGCACCGCCAGCGGCACTGTATTACCGAGCACCATTACCGACAGCGGCAACGGCATCATTACCGACACTAATGAGCTACCTATTGCAAAGACTGTTGAAGCTAAGGGCCCGGAAGATAGCAATGGCATTGCTATTACCTTATCTGCCGCCGATACCGATGGTAGTGTTAAATCTTTTGTAATTAATAGCTTACCTGCTAATGGGTTTTTGTATTTAGGGACAGTTTTGGTCACAGTGGGAATGAGCATTACTGCTGTCGGGGGCGAAGCGACACTAAATTTTGTGCCCACGGCCGATTGGAGTGGAAAAACTGAGTTTAAGTATCAAGCACTAGATAACGCTGATGCCAAATCAGTAGAAGCTACGGCAAATATTGAAGTGACACCGGTAACTGATGTACCTGAAGTAAGCATTACCATTGGTACTCCTGAAAATCAAATTCAGCACATTAACATTAGTAATGTGAATGTGGGTGCCAGTGATAAAAACTTTGAAGTCACCGCTTTTAGTAATGGTATAAAAGGGGAGATATCTAGAATTGATTTTGATGTAAATGTAGGGGGTGGGAAAGTTAATGGCTTTGGCGTGTCAGGGAAAGCTAACGCTAATAATAATAGTGCAGCGTGGAAAGAAATTGATTCTCATGAAGTGATAAGAGTTGATTTTGAGCAGCCAGTTACTGACTTGTCTGTTAAGTTTTCATGGCTTGCCGATAATGAACTCGCCAAATACACTTTATATGATAATAAGGGAAATGTTCTAGGCTCAGAGATTGTTCGTGGTCAAACAGATCGGATAGACGCAGCTTATAATATCAGTGAGAAATTTCCTGATGCACAGATCAGCCGTGTCGAATTTACTGCGGCCGAAGGTAATGGAAACGACTATGTTATCCATGAAATTAGTTATTCAGGAATAGGTGCTAAAACATATCCATTAGTGATAGAAACCTCTCCTACAGATGTGGATGGCTCAGAAAAAATAATATCTATTATTGTAAAGGTGCCAGAAGGAGCTGCATTATCACATGGCACATTAATTGGCACTGAAGATGGCATCAGCAGCTGGCAATTATCGCTAGAAAATAACCAAGGTTATACCGTTACCTCAACGAATAACCAAGGTGGTATTAAGATAGAAGGGATTAGCGTTACTATTGCGGCGACGGATAACATTGAAATAGAAGTGATAGCAACAGCACAAGAGAAAGAGGGTAATACGACTCCTGAATCAGCAGACGCTACCGCCGAAATAATAAATAGTGTACCAGCTGAAGAGGCGCCGAGTATTGATGTTATCTCTGCTGGTACGGTGGCGGAAGGTGAGGTGCTGAAATTTACAATTAGTTTAGATAAGTCAGTCGATTACGAGACTCAAGTGACATTTACCTTGGGTGACGGAGCAAACGATCGGGTGGATGCTGCCGATATTGGTCCACCGAGTGTGACTATTGGAGGACGCGATGTCACGCTAACTAGCAATGGTAATGGCAGCTATAGCTTTAACGTTCCTGCGGGTACCGAAAGCGGAATTGAAGTGTCGGTGCCGACCGTGAATGATGGGCTATTAGAAAATGCTGAGCAGTTAACGCTGCATGCCACTTTGACTGGAGAAACAGCAGCAGGCTTGATATTACCAGTAGGTATTACGAGCGCAGGAACCGGCACCATAGCTGATGAGTCGTATATTGCTGAGCAAAACAGTGATAATACGTTTAATGGTGGCGCAGGTAACGATGTGCTGCTAGGTGATAGTGGAGGTGTTAGCAGTACAGTTACACCGGGCACGAATTATAACATTTCATTGATCCTTGATACCTCCGGCAGTATGGGGAACGCATCAGGAACCGGTGGTCTGAGTCGATTGGCATTAGCTATTCAGGCATTGGGTAATTTGGTTACCCAGTTGAAGGTTCATGATGGCATTATTAATTTACAACTGGTCGATTTTTCCAAAAATGCGAACTCAATAACTATTAATAATCTTGATGCTAATAACATATCTGATCTGACAACATATCTTGGCAAGTTGACGGCTAATGGGGGTACTAACTACGAGGCGGCCTTTAAAAAAGCTGCCGACTGGTTTGGTGATCAAAGCAGTCAAACGGGTACTTTTGAAAACGTATCATTCTTCTTAACGGACGGTAAGCCGACGTATTATCTTGACAACAAGGATAAGGTTGCAGGAAACGGTAGCGCTACTAATTACGATACATTTAAAAATTCAGTCGATGAGTTCAATGCTTTATCAGGCGTGAGCCTAGTTCATGCTATTGGTATCGGTAGCAATATAGCCGAAGAGTATCTGCAATTTTTTGATAACTCCTTAGTAACGGGGACAGGTACTGTTAAGTTCGATGGAAAAAAAGTTACAGGGAATGTTGGCAGTGTAGATATTGTTAATACGGCAGAAGACTTAGATGTTGCGTTGCAATCTAGTAGCACCAGCCATGAACTACTTGCGTTGGGTGATGATATTATCGATGGCGGATCAGGTAGTGACATTATATTTGGTGATGCTATTAATACTGATAATCTTGATTGGGGTAATATTGATAAGCCAGCCAACTTACCGGACGGTTCTGGTATCTTTGCCCTGAAAGCCTTGTTAAAGATAGAAAATGGCCACGATGCTACAGAAGAAGAGCTATATAATTATATTCGTGAGCATCATGAAAGCTTGAACATAGAAGGTGATGAGCGCGGTGGTAATGACACCATTGATGGCGGTGCTGGTAATGACATCATTTATGGTCAAGGTGGTGATGACACCATTCATGGCGGTGCAGGCAATGACACCATTAATGCAGGCACCGGAGCCGACCATATCACCGGTGGCTTAGGTAACGACATTATCGATCTCGGTGGTGGACCCAACGGTGATGGTGAAGTGGATATTGTTTACTGGACGGCTGAAGACGCCGCAGCGGGTAAGCAGTCTGACACTATTACCTCCTTTGAGCTTGGTACTGATAAATTAGACTTTAATGATTTCTTTACCGATAACGAAAAAAATAATCTTGAAGATTACTTGAGCGTTGAAAAGGTGGGTGGGGATATCTTGGTTAAAGCAATTAACGGACAAGGTGCGGAGTTAGACATCACATTATCGAATGTAATTGACTATGACACTAATGTTCTAAACAGCATATTGATTCAAGATTTGTTAAACCCTAGTCAAAACGGTTAGTTTTAGCTGAACTGTGAAGCACACCTTTAATTCGTTAAAGGTGTGCTTTTATTCATTCCGTTTGATGAAAAAAGTGTCTACTATCAGTCTCAAGTGGTACTAAAAAGAGCAAATGTATCTATGCATGAATCACAGTCGGTGCAAGACCCCTTACTGCAAAGTCTGGTGTTTTTGACCAAAGTGTATGGCCATCCTTACCAAGGAGAGGCACTCATTTCTGGCTTACCGCTAGCTGGCGGTAAGCTAACCCCATTACTTTTTTCACGAGCTGCAGAAAGAGCAGAGCTTTCTGCTCATCACGCCGAGTATGCTTTAGCAGATATTTCTAGTTTATTGTTACCCTGCGTCATACTGCTAAAAGACAATAATGCGGCGGTATTGTTAGAAATTGATGTTGAACAAGCTCGCTGCAAGGTGATGAACCCTAGCTCAGGTGAGGGTGAGCAGTGGCTTGAACTGGAAAAGTTGAATACCAGTTATGCTGGGCAAGTTATTTTTACTAAGCCTAAGTTTAGGTTTGATGCTCGCTCACCTAAGGTGCTGGATACTCAAGACGGGCACTGGTTTTGGGGGACGCTGCGCAGCTCATCTTCTATTTACAGAGATGTATTAATTGGCTCCTTGCTGATTAATATTTTTGCGTTGGCTACGCCGCTATTCACCATGAACGTGTATGACAAGATAGTGCCTAACCTATCTTTTGACTCATTATGGGTATTGGCCATTGGTGCCAGCATCGTCTTTATCTTTGATTTTGTGTTACGGATGTTGCGCAGTCATTTTATTGATATCGCCGGTAAAAAATCAGATGTGCTTTTGTCTGCACAAATATTCTCAAAAGTCATGGGTATGCGTATGGAGGCGAGGCCACCCTCTACCGGTGCCTTTGCCAAGCATTTACAAGAATTTGAATCGGTGCGTGAGTTTTTAACTTCGGCCACAGTGACCACCTTAATTGATATTCCGTTTTCTATTTTATTTTTATTGGTTATTTGGATATTCGCGGGCTCCATGGTGTGGGTGCCTATTGCGGCAATTTTATTACTGATCGGCATTAGTTTATTGGTGCAAGGGCCCCTTAAGCACAGCATAGAAGCCGGCTCGCGTCTCGCCTCACAAAAGAATGCTAACTTAGTGGAAGGTATTTCAGGCTTAGAAACCATCAAGCTGTTTGGTGCACAGGGTACCTTTCAATACCGCTGGGAGCAGGCGGTCAGTAATATTGCCTATTGGGGCATGCAGACGCGACGGTTAACAAATTCAGTATCTACCTTAGCTGCCGTGGTTCAACAATTTGTGACTGTTAGCTTAATTGTATTAGGTGTCTACCTTATTGCTGCCGGTGAATTGTCTATGGGCGGGTTAATTGCCGCCGTTATGTTAAGTGGCCGGGCAGTAGGCCCCATGATACAAGTTTCGGTATTATCTACCCGTTATAATCAAGCACGCTCAGCGATGAAGATATTAGAAGGCATTATGGACTCGCCCGATGAAGATGCAGCAGGCCGCCGTTTTGTACATCATCCTATCTTCAAAGGGGATGTTACCTTTACTGATGTTTGTTTTCGTTATCCTAATACTGAATATGATGTACTGCATAATATTAACTTACACATTAAAGCCGGTGAAAAGGTTGGCATCATTGGGCGCATTGGCTCGGGTAAAACGACCTTAGAGCGCCTGATCGTCGGCCTTTATAAGCCAACGGGAGGTACGCTGCGCATCGATGGTATCGATATTGGTCAGTTACAACCGGCGGCGCTGCGGCGCAATGTGGGGTGTGTACCGCAAGATGTGAATTTATTCTTTGGCACTATTCGCGACAATATCGTGATTGCCAATCCGCTAGCGGATGAAAATCAGGTGCTAAAAGCGGCACAACGCGCCGGTGTAACCTTGTTTACTAACCAAGACCCTGATGGCCTAGATAAACAGGTGGGGGAAGGTGGGCGTCAGTTATCTGGCGGTCAGCGCCAAGCGATAGCTATTTCTCGCGCTTTATTAAACGATCCTGTGATGTTGATGCTGGATGAGCCGACTTCTAACATGGATAATCGTTCTGAGTTATATATTCGCCAAGAATTATTAAAACTAAGAGCGGAGCAGACTTTGCTGTTGGTTACCCATCGTACTTCTATGTTAGAAGTGGTGGATCGCATTATTGTACTGGAGCAAGGGCGCATTGTTGCCGACGGGCCTAAAGCTCAGGTGTTAGAGCAACTGCAGTCAGGAAAGGTACGCAGTAAGGAAAGCCGTAATGAATAAAAAGGAACCTTTACCACCCGAGTTATTGGAATATACCAATGATACTGCTGCTGCCGTGTTGCTCAACACCCCTAAAGCCGGCAGAGTTTTGTTATGGTCTATGCTGCTGTTTGTGGTTGTGGCACTAATCTGGGCGCGCTTTGCTAAGTTAGAGGAAGTAACCTCTGGTATGGGCAAAGTTATTCCCTCTAGCCAAATTCAAATGGTCTCTAACTTAGAAGGCGGCATAGTTCGTAACTTATATGTCAAAGAAGGGCAGTTGGTTGAGAAAGGCGAAGCGCTGTTACTGATAGATGACACGCGATTTTTATCTGACTTACGTGAGCGAGAGCAAGAAATTGCGGCCTTAGAAGGGGACGTTAGGCGATTAAAGTCAGAAGTGAGTGCCATTGTCATTAAAAATGACAATAAATTAGCATGGCGTGAACGAGTACAAGTGGTGCCACAAGTATTGGAGTTTCCCGAGGAATTTAAGGAACAGTATCCTGGGCAACCTGAATTTCAAAGCTCATTATTTGATGAGCGGATCAATTTTATTACTAACCAGCTGGCAATTTTTAGCAGCCAAATAGAGCAACGCGAACAAGAAGTGATTGAAACTAACGCTAAGGTCAGAACCCTACAGCGTGGCGTTGGCTTGGCGGCACAAGAAGTGAATATGAGCCGACCCTTGGCTAAAGAAGGCATAGTGCCTCAGGTTGAGATATTGCGACTCGAGCGTCAGCTTAACCAGCTTAAGGGCGAGTTAGAGTCGGCTCGGTTAATGTTACCTAAACTAGACGCCTCGCTGCGAGAAAACATTTCTAAACGCAAAGAGGTCGCATTAACTTTTCGCTCTGAGGCGCAGCGAGAGCTAAACGAAAAGCGTAATCGTTTAATGCAACTGCAACAAGGTGAAGTCGGTTTACAAGACCGAGTGCGGCGTACTTCTGTGCTATCGCCGGTGAAAGGTACGATAAAAACGCTGAATGTGAATACCGTCGGCGGTATAGTACAACCGGGTATGAATTTAGTAGAAATAGTTCCTCTTGAGGACACCTTGCTGATTGAAGCGCGTATTGAGCCTAAAGACATAGGTTTTTTACGGCCCGGTTTAGCGGCCATGGTCAAGTTTACCGCTTATGATTTTACCATTTATGGCGGCTTAGTGGGGGAGGTAGAAAAAATCAGTGCTGACTCTATTCAAGATGACAAAGGTAATACCTTTTTTATTGCGACCATTCGTACCCGAGATAGTTATTTAGGAACAGACGCAGCACCCTTAATGATTATTTCTGGTATGCAAGCGAGTGTCGATATTATTACAGGTAAAAAGACGGTACTGGATTACCTTCTCAAGCCGTTATTAAGAGCTAAACAAGGCGCCTTACGAGAGCGTTAATTTAACAGGGAGAATAAAAATGAAAAAGAGCGCTATTTCTATTTTGATTGGTGTGGCATTAGTTTTACCAGTACAGGCTCAAACTCTCGAAGAGGCTGTCACGCAAACCTTAATGACACATCCTAAGGTCAAAGAAGCTTTTCATTTGTATCAAGTTCGTCAATATCAGCAAGATGAGGCCGTGGCAGGCTATTATCCAACCTTGGATGCTAACGCAGGTATTGGCTATGAGGAGACCAGCACTCCTAATACGCGCGCCAATAATGGCGGGTCTCAAAATCTGACCCGTAAAGAAGCAGGATTATCATTACGCCAACTGTTGTTTGATGGTTTTAAAACCTCGAGTAACGTTGATCGTACTCAGGCAGAAGCTGATGCACAGCGTTTCGCTCTATTATCTAACGCAGAAAATATTGCTTTGCGTGTAGCCGAAGTTTACTTAGACGTGTTGCGCCAAGATGAGCTGGTAGAGTTATCTCGTCGTAATCTAGAAACTCATGAGCAGATTTTTTCTGATATTCAGCGTCGTACCGACTCAGGCGTAGGCTCAAGTGCCGACTTCACTCAAATTCAAGGCCGTGTTGCCAGGGCTTATTCCAATATGACGGCGGCAGAAAACAATCTACGTGATGCGCAAAGTCAATTTATTTCATTGGTAGACGATGCCCCCCATGATTTGCGCCAGCCCAAGGCTGATGCCAACTTTATACCGGCGACGCTGGATGACGCACTGGCGAAGGCACAAGCACAACATCCGACGCTAACGTCTTCAGCGTTTGACGTTGATGCGGCACGCTATCAGCATAAAGATGCCAAGTCGGGCTTTTATCCTAAAGTGCACTTGGAATTAGGTAGCAACTGGAATAATGATATTGATGGTATAGAAGGGCGTAATAACGATAACACGGCCATGATCCGCATGCGTTACAACCTACTTAATGGTGGTGCAGATGTAGCTCGCAGCCGTTCTACTTCAGCCCTTGAAATGCAAGCCAAAGATATTCACATGAACGCTTATCGTCAAGTTGATGAGGGTATGCGCTTAGCTTGGGCTGCTTATGAATCTCTAGGTAAGCAAAAAGAATTCTTACGTGAACACGTAGAAGCCAGCTTTAGTACCGTTGATGCTTATAAGAAACAGTTTTCTTTGGGCAATCGTACCTTATTGGACGTATTGAACACGGAAAATGAATTGTTTGAAGCGCGTCGTTCTTATATTGCCGCCGAGTATGATCAACTCGCAGCTGAGTATCGTATTATGAATGCGTCTGGCCAATTGCTTGATGCATTGAAGTTTACTCGCCCTACGCAGTGGTAAGTTCGCAGTGGTAAGTTTAACGTCTAAATAAAGGAGTATTAACATGAAAATATGGATGATGTTAGCTTTAATAGTACCTTTAACGGCTTGTAGCTTAACCGCAGAGCCAGAACAAGAAACCAAGGCGGCTTATGATCAAAGCGATCTAGATCAAGATGGTGTGATCACGGCACGTGATAACTGTTTGGAGACAGTGGCTAATGCTGAAGTCGACAATGATGGTTGTGGTGAAACCTCTGCTACTACGTTAAAACAAGATATTATTGTTTTATTTGATCATGACAGCGCTATTATTAATCGCAGCTATCAAAGTGAAATTGGCAATATGGCTAGTTTTATGAATGAAAACCCCAAACTTAAGTTGTTACTGGAGGGGCATGCCAGCCAGGTTGGAACGCATGAGTATAACTTAGCGTTATCTAAACGCCGCGCCGAAGCGGTGAAAAGCGAGCTTATTAATACCGGCGTTAGCCAAGAGCGATTAGAAATTATTGGCTATGGCGATACGCAGCCGCTGTTAATGGCCGAAGGTGAAAATGCGGCCGCGGCTAACCGTCGTGTGGTAGGCGCCTTGGCGACTGAGCAACATGAGGTCGGTGTGCGTTGGAACGTATATAGCGTTGAAAACAGTAATATTGAATGAAGCGATTTTTATCTTTTTTTAGTGGGTTCGTCTTACTGGGCTTAGTGCTCAGTGTGGCGGCTCAATCTTTACTGGAAGAAGATAGGCGTATGATAGCAGCGGTACAGCAATATTATGGTGCTGCCGCTGCTAAGCGTACTCAAAACTGGCGAGCCTTAGTTAATAACATTCAGTCTGAACAGCTCAATGAGCGCGAGGTTTTATCGCGGGTAAATATATTTTTTAATCGCCTACGATTTATTGATGATATTAAATTGTGGGGTAAAGAAGATTACTGGGCCACGCCGTTAGAATTTATTGGTTCGGGTGGTGGTGATTGTGAAGATTTTAGCTTGGCTAAGTATTTTACATTGAGGGAGTTAGGTGTTGCTGATGATAAGTTGCGTATGGTTTACGTAAAAGCATTAAAACTTAACCAGTTTCATATGGTGGTTGCCTATTATCCTTCGCCATCATCTGTGCCTTATATTTTGGATAATCTTGAAGGTACGATTCGCTTAGCAACGGAACGTAATGATTTAGCGCCTATTTACAGCTTTAATGGCCAACACCTCTGGCTGATGCGTGAGCGTGGCCAAGGTGAACTTGCCGGACAGGCATCTCGGTTGTCTCTTTGGAATGACTTACGTGGTCGATGGGACGTTAGACGACTGCAGAGACCTCGTATCAATTTGGATCATTAATTATGACACTATACCGACAACTTTTAATTACTATGCTGTTATTGTTCGTTACCTTGTTTGTAACGGCATATTCAGTGCAGTTTAGTTCGACAAGAAGTTCCTTAGCTGAGCAGCAAGAAACCACTGTGATCAATACCGTTACCTCACTGGGTCTGGCATTAACACCTTACTTAGAAACCAGTGATACGGTTGGGGCTGAGTCGGTTATCAATGCCGTATTTGATGGTGGCTTTTACCATAGGGTAACATTGAATTTATTAGCTGCTAATAAAGAAATTGTGCGCGAACATGACATTACTTTATACGGTATTCCGCAATGGTTTATTAATTTGCACCTTTTTGAAGGGGCTAAGCATGAGGCTGTGCTAACTTCAGGCTGGTTGCAATTGGCACAGTTATCGGTAGAGGGAAATCCCAGTCAAGCTTATTATCAGCTTTGGGAAGGCATGAGCCAGCTAGCTATTTGGTTTGTGGTGTGCTTTGTGGTGGTGTGGGGTTTGTTAGTGCTGGCACTGCGCTATTTACTAAAGCCACTGCATGACATTGAATTACAAACCCAAGAGATTGAACTGCATCATTTTGGTAAAGAAATTGCCTTACCTCGCACCCGTGAATTGCGAGAAGTAGTAAAATCAATAAATGCCATGACCAGTAAACTGGGGTCACAGTTTAAAGAACAAGCGGATGAAGCTGAGCGACTACGAAATAAAACCTTTCTGGATGAAGTTTCCGGCTTAGGCAACAGAGCTTATTTTTTATCTCAAAGTCACTCTTGGATTGGTGAGGGTAATGAAGGCACCGTCATTTTAGTGGCAATTGATATGTTAGAGCGTGTTTATCTTGAAGAAGGCTTTGCTGCACGTGATGAGATGATTAAAGCCATTGCGACTAATCTACACCAACTCTGCCAGCGCTTTAACGAGTTCGCATTGGCGCGTATTTCTACTAACGAATTCGCACTATTGGTCCCTGAAATTGATGAAGAGCGCTTGAACTTGCTGGGTGAAGAGATTAACCGTTTTATTGCCGAGTTGGTGATTAACCCGGTAAGCAATGCGAATATCTCTGTAGTTGGGGGTGCAATCGTACAAGCTGACGACAACATAGGCCTCTTGTTGACGCGTGCGGATAACGCACTAAACCAAGCTCGCATGAATGAGGCCGGTGCCGTGGTGATCAAGCATCAACCACAAAGCAATGAATTAGGGCGATTAGCGTGGAGAAAGTTGGTAGATGAGGCGATCTTAGATGATAGCTTTGAATTAAGTAGTCAAGCTGTGCTCGACTTTGAAGGCAATGTACAGCACGAAGAGCTCTATATCGCGATTAGAAAGGACGGTGGTGTGTTCGGTGCAGGGAACTTCTTGTCTGTGGTTGAGCAATTTAAGTTAGGTGAAAAACTCGATTTACACATTATAGGGCGGGCGTTAAAGCATTTAACGACGGCTCCTAGCCTAAAACTTGCGGTTAACTTAACGGCTTATAGTTGTAGCCAGTCCAGTTTTTGGCATCAAGTTGATTTATTGCTGACTCAATATGCCAAGCAAGCACCTCGTTTGTTGCTGGAGTTGCCTGAGAGTGCATTTGTTACCAACAAGAATGCCTTGATGGTACCATTGAAGAGTTTGAAGGTCGCTTGGGGTATTGATCATTTTGGCCGTCACTTTGATTTGTTAACTAAGTTTGGTGATTTAAAGCCGCATTATGTGAAGTTAGATCATGGTTACAGCAGTCAAGTCGCTATGCCGGAGTTTGATGATGCCTTCTTAGCGGCTGTGTCGCTAGCGGCGCACAGCATGGGTGCACAGACCATAGCGACACGCGTTGAAACTGAGCAGCAAGTGGCTATCTTAAAAACGCTGTATGTGGATGCCTACCAAGGGTTTGTTAGCCCGCCACACAAGTTAAGTTAAATCATGTTTTGAAGGATTGTAATTCGATAATCAGGCTGGGCCGTCCGCTTACTTTTTCACACTAGCTAGGCTAGTTATAAAAAGTAGATGGGCGGCTTTTCTTTTTTAGGTTTGGCTTAGGTTTGGCGCCAGAAGTTGCTACTTGTTTCATCAAACTCCCTTATTCAGCTGTCTGTGCGACTATTATTGACCCAGCACACTTAGCGTATGAGTCTTGCTCCTAGGTGGTCTTGTGCTTAGGTATGTATAGTTGTCATCGGTAGAGCCAAAAACCAACAACCCAGTTTACGTCGGCTTTATTTCCGGCTTAACTAATGAGGTCTTATTTATGCGCACCACTTCCCTAACATCGAGAGCTGTGGGTACAAAAGTACTGAGCAGTATCACCTTACTACCGCTGTTGTTTAGCGCCCATGCCTTTGCCATTGTCGTGCCCGACAAACCGCATTTGATGACCCAAGGCCAAGCAGAAATTCGTGTGGCGCCCGATATGGCTACCTTAACCGTAATGGTGACGGCGCTTAAGCCAAAAAGCCTAGCGGCGAAAGAAGAAGTAGACACTAAAGTGGCGGCTTTATTTAGTAACTTGGCCACATTAGGTGTGACTAAGAAAGACATCGACAGCGGCAATGTGCTTACGCGCCCCGAGTATCAGTACGCCCAAGATCAAGCGCCTAAGCTATTGGGCTATCAAGCTGAGCGCCAAATTAGCGTGCGCTTGTATGATCTCGATAAACTCAGCCAAACGCTGAACACCATTTTAGAGCAGGGTGTGCAAAATATTCAGCAGGTAAGTTACGACAGACGCAATGCCGAAGAGCTACGCCAAAACGCTCGTGCCGCCGCCGTGGCTAATGCCCGCACGTTAGCCGAAGAGCTGAGTTTGGCGGCTGATCGGAAACTGGGTGAAGTGTATGCCATTGAATACCAGCCGCAACGTATGAGCGCTCCTCGTCAGTTTGGAATGATGAATGCGAAAATGGCCGACAGCGCAGCGCTTGATGCCAGCTATGTGCAAAATGAGATTACCTTTAGCGATCAAGTGCAGATGGTGTTTTTACTCAACTAAGAGCTGAGGTCGGGGAGTATTTACTAAGCGGGTTTTTAGCCAGATACCGGCTAAAAACTCGCTTTTTTATTGGCGAAAAATTCCCGTTAGCAAACGGCCTTGTCAGCCAAGACCGCTAGTACTTATGTACGTTTTGCCATTCAAAAAAAATTTATAACATCAAAAAATGTGACTTTGCTAACATAAATTCCCTCAGGCCGATGTTTTTGATACTTTAAGGGCATACTCACGCAGCTGTCAGAAAGGAACAGGTCATGGCTCACTACTCTTTAGATAAAGATAAGATTAAAATTTTATTACTCGAAGGCGTACATACAGGCGCTGTTGAGATGTTCAAAAATGCCGGTTACAGCAATATCGACTACATAAAGACCGCATTGTCTGACGAAGAACTAAAAGAGCGCATTAAGGACGTACATTTCGTGGGTTTACGCTCGCGCACCCAGATCACCGAATCGGTACTGGATGTGGCGGACAAGCTGGTGGCCATCGGCTGTTTCTGCATCGGCACCAACCAAGTGGACCTGGACGCCGCCGCCATTCGTGGTATTCCGGTATTTAACGCGCCTTTCTCCAACACCCGCAGCGTAGCAGAATTAGTGTTAGGCGAAATCCTGTTGCTGTTGCGTGGTATTCCTGAGCGTAACGCTCGCGCGCACCGTGGCGAATGGCAAAAAACCGCCACTCATTCCTTTGAAGCCCGCGGTAAGCGCCTAGGTATCATAGGTTACGGCCACATTGGTATTCAGTTGAGCATAATTGCCGAAAGCATTGGCATGCAGGTGTCTTACTACGACATCGAAGCCAAGCTGTCTTTGGGTAATGCCACTCAGGTCTACGATCTCGAGCAGCTGCTGAGCCAGTCTGATGTGGTGACTCTGCACGTGCCAGAAACTCCACAAACGCAAAACATGTTTGGCGCGGCCGAGTTGGCCATGATGAAGCAAGGCTCCATCTTGATTAACGCTTCACGCGGTACCGTAGTGGACATAGATGCGCTGGCTGCAGCCCTGGCTTCTAAGCACATTGCCGGTGCGGCGATTGACGTATTCCCAGTTGAACCTGCCTCTAACGACGAAGAGTTTGTGTCACCGCTGCGCAACTTCGACAACGTGATCTTAACCCCGCACATTGGTGGTTCGACCCAAGAAGCTCAAGAAAACATCGGCTACGAAGTGGCCGGCAAGTTGATTAAATACTCAGATAACGGCTCGACCTTGTCTGCGGTTAACTTCCCAGAAGTGTCGCTGCCAGAGCACCCAGATACCAGCCGTTTGTTGCACGTACACCACAACAAGCCGGGTATCTTGAGCCAAATCGTGCAGGCGTTTTCTGCAGAAAACATCAACATTGCCTCTCAGTATCTGCAAACCACCCCAACCATAGGGTATGTGGTGATTGAAGTAGAAACTGCACAAAGTGAACAAGCCCTGATCAAGTTGAAGAGCATAGAAGGCACTATTCGTGCCCGTATCGTGCACTAATACGCTGAAACAGTGAGTGAGCAAAAGGGGCCTTTTAGGCCCCTTTTTCGTTGCGGTATTTGTTACTGAGATGATGAGTTAGGTCGTTTAAAAACTCTGCGGCTGAATGTCTAATTCATCCACGAAACGCTCGACGTTCATCTCTGCCTGCTTCACTTCATCGAAGCTTGCGATATGAAACACCGCATCCCCTTCATTCACTAACGGCATGGTTAAGCAACCAATCACGATACCGCTTTTGGGCGTAACCACCTCGCGCGCCGCGGCCCCCAAGGGGGCGGTAATGGTGCCTAAGCACTGACCCTTAGTGACTCTGTCTCCGAGTCGAGTTTTCAGATGTAATAAGCCATCTTGCTCGGCGCGGATCCAGGTGGTGGACTTAGCTATCATGTGATCCATGGGCGCTTTTTTCGCCGTAGGTTTTAGCATGCCTAAGGTACGCATGACGTTTAACACGCCGCGTGTGCCGGCCTTAATGGCCACAGGATCAAAGCGCAGCGCCTCACCGGCTTCATACAATATGACCGGAATATCGCGGCTTTCGGCCACGGCGCGCAGTGAGCCATCGCGAATGCTGGCATCCAAGATCACGGGAGCCCCAAAACTTTCTGCCATGTCACGGGTAATATCACAGTCCAATTTGGCGCGAATTTGCGGCAGATTAGAGCGATGAATAGCACCCGTGTGCAAGTCTATGATGTGCGAGCAATGGTTGACGATTTTATCAACAAAAAAGTGCGCCACTCGTGAGCCGAGTGAGCCCTTTTCGGTACCCGGGAAACAGCGGTTTAAATCGCGGCGATCGGGCAAATAGCGCGACTTATTAATAAAGCCAAACACATTCACCACCGGCACCGCCACCAGCGTGCCCTTTAAGCGCGCAGGATTAACTCGGCTCAGCACCTGATTGACTATCTCAATACCATTAAGCTCGTCCCCATGAATAGCGGCACAGATCAGCAGTACGGGACCGGGTTGTTTGCCGTGCACGATTTCCAACGGCACCGTTAACGGTGACTGGGTATAGAGCTGCGCCAAGGCCAACTGCAACACCTTGCGCTGGCCCGGTGCTACCTCTATGCCTGCTAACGTAAAGGGCGCCACCATTAGCCGCGCTCGCGGATTTTAGATTTCTTCTGGCTGTGCTTTTCTATGTAATCAATCATCATGTCCGCCACGTCCTTGCCGGTTGCTAATTCAATGCCTTGCAAGCCCGGTGAGGAATTCACTTCCATCACCAAGGGCCCGCGCTTGGAGCGCAATAAGTCCACGCCGGCCACGCTTAAGCCCATGGCTTTAGCGGAGGCGATGGCGGTTTTGCGCTCTTCTGGCGTAATACGGATAAGCTCTGCCGCGCCGCCACGGTGCAGATTAGAGCGAAACTCGCCTTCTTTGGCTTGGCGCTTCATGGCGGCAATTACCTTATCGCCGAGTACGAAGCAGCGAATATCCGCACCACCGGCTTCTTCGATAAATTCTTGTACCATGATATTGGCTTTTAAGCCCATAAAAGCCTCAAGTACGCTCTCTGCCGCCTTGCGAGTTTCTGCCAACACCACGCCTATGCCTTGGGTGCCTTCCAGCAATTTAATCACTAAGGGCGCGCCGCCCACCATGTCGATAAGATCCGGCACATCGTCCGGCTTACAGGCAAAACCTGTGATTGGCATGCCGACCCCTTGGCCAGACAACAGCTGCAGTGAACGCAGTTTATCCCGCGAGCGACCAATGGCCGCCGAGTGATTGAGCGAGTAACAGTTCATCATTTCAAATTGGCGTAATACGGCACTGCCGTAAAAAGTTACACTGGCGCCAATGCGCGGAATAATGGCGTCAAACTGTTCCAGCTCTTTACCGTGGTAATGAATAGAGGGCTTGTTGTCATTGATGTTCATATAGCATTTGAGGGCATCGATAACGCGCACCTCATGGCCGCGTGCTTCGGCGGCCTCGCGTAAGCGACGGGTAGAATAAAGGGAAGCATTGCGAGACAGAATGGCAATTTTCATGGGTGTGGTGAGGCTCTCTATACGTTGGGATATGAACTAAGACTGCGAGATGGATTAACTATCCCGACTTGTTCGCACTATTTACGCTAACAATGCTGTGAGCGCCATCAAGAAAAAACGGGGCTGGGCACAAAAAAATTTGGATAGGTACTTAACTTATCGGTAATGGCCTAGGGTTAAGCTAAGCATTATAACAAATGTGCGCACGGCTTTGGACTTTCATTGTCTGCGGCTCTGTGTCTAAATGGTGTCATATAGAGCTGGCTACATGGCGAGCCGTTTCCAACGCTAGGAGGAAATGATGTCTACTGCAAAACATTCATCTGCTAATTCACAGTATATGGACAGGCTGACCGTGGGTCAGCAGTCTTATCTTTATTACAACTTAGCCAAGCTGGCTCACGCCAAGTCCATGGCAAACCTACCCAAATCTTTAAAAGTGCTTACCGAAAATTTAGTGCGCAATCTGGATAACGACACAGTTACCGAGCAAGATATTGAGGCGATGGCTGAGTGGTTAACCGACGCCAGTTCGAGCCGAGAAATTGCTTTTCGCCCCGTGCGCGTGTTGATGCAAGACTTTACCGGCGTGCCAGCAGTGGTAGATTTAGCGGCCATGCGCGATGCGGTACAGCGCTTAGGCGGCAAGGCCGAGCAGGTTAATCCGCTGTCGGCGGTGGATTTGGTGATTGACCATTCGGTGATGGTGGATGCCTTTGCCAGTGATCAAGCCTTTGCCACCAACGTGGACATGGAAATGGCGCGCAACGGCGAGCGTTATGCCTTTTTACGCTGGGGCCAGCAAACCTTTAATAACTTTAGGGTGGTGCCACCGGGTACGGGTATTTGTCATCAGGTGAACTTGGAATATCTAGGCCAAACCGTGTGGCAACAGCCAATGGGCAACGACGTGCTAGTGTGCCCAGATACCCTAGTGGGCACAGACTCGCACACTACTATGATTAATGCCTTGGGCATCTTGGGGTGGGGCGTGGGCGGCATTGAGGCCGAAGCGGCCATGTTGGGCCAGCCCATTTCCATGCTGATCCCTGAAGTGGTGGGCTTTAAACTCACCGGCGCCTTGCGCGAGGGGATTACCGCCACCGACTTGGTATTAACTGTGGTGAAAATGCTGCGCGATAAAGGCGTGGTCGGTAAGTTTGTGGAGTTTTACGGCGATGGCTTGGCCAGTTTGCCGCTGGCGGATCGTGCCACCATAGGCAACATGGCGCCAGAATATGGTGCAACCTGCGGTTTTTTCCCGGTAGATGAAGAAACGCTGCGCTACTTAACGCTGACTGGACGTAGTACCGAGCAAGTCGACTTGGTTGAGGCTTACACTAAGGCCCAAGGCTTATGGCGCCACCTTGGCGATGAACCGGTATTTAGCGACACCTTAAGCCTAGACATGGGCACGGTAGTGGCCTGTTTAGCCGGCCCTAAACGGCCGCAAGACAGAGTCGAGTTATCACAGGTGCCAGAGGCCTTTAGCCTAAGCCGTGAGCTAAAGGTTGAGGGCAGTGATCAGTCTAAACAACGGCTAGAAAACGAAGGCGGCCAAACGGCAGTGGCCATAAATGAGTCGCTAAATAGCACCCATTTCTACATGAATGGCAATAGCCATCAGCTGCAAGATGGCGCCGTGGTCATTGCCGCCATCACCTCTTGCACTAACACCTCTAACCCCAGTGTGCTGATGGCAGCGGGCTTGCTAGCCAAAGCCGCAGCAGAAAAAGGCTTAACGGCGGCACCTTGGGTGAAAACCTCACTGGCGCCGGGCTCTAAGGTGGTCACCGATTATTTGGCCAAAGCGGGTCTTATGCCCTATTTAGAACAGTTGGGCTTTTACCTCGTGGGTTATGGCTGTACTACCTGTATCGGTAACTCGGGTCCCTTGCCCGAGCCCATAGCCGAAGTTGTGATCCGTAACGACATGACGGTGGCGGCGGTATTATCCGGTAACCGTAACTTTGAAGGGCGTATTCACCCGCTGGTGAAGTCTAACTGGTTGGCCTCACCGCCGTTGGTAGTGGCGTACGCTTTGGCCGGCTCCATGAACGTGGACTTAACTACTGATCCCTTAGGCAAAGATAAGCAAGGTCAGCCAGTATATTTGAAAGACATCTGGCCCAGCCAACAAGCGGTGGCCGATGCGGTGGGGCTGGTCACCCAAGATATGTTCCATAAAGAATATGCGGCCGTGTTTGATGGCGATGAGCACTGGCAGGCGATTAAAGTAGAACCCACCAGTACCTTTAATTGGCAGTCAGACTCTAGCTATATTCAGCATCCGCCGTTCTTCCAGACGATGAGTAAAACCGTCGAGCCGGTGACCGATATTAAAGGCGCGCGTTTGCTGGCCATACTCGGTGACTCGGTAACCACTGATCATATTTCACCGGCGGGTAGCATCAAGGCCGACAGCCCGGCAGGGCGTTATCTGCAAGCCTTGGGTATTAAAGAGCAAGACTTTAACTCCTACGGCTCGCGCCGTGGTAACCATGAAGTCATGATGCGCGGCACCTTCGCCAATATTCGTATTCGTAACCTGATGTTAGAAAATGTGGAAGGCGGCGAAACCCGTCATTACCCAAGTGGTGAGCAGCTGTCTATTTACGATGCGGCCATGCGCTACCAAGAAGAAGAGGTGCCATTGGTGGTGGTGGCCGGTAAAGAATACGGCACCGGATCCAGTCGAGATTGGGCTGCTAAAGGCACCATACTGCTGGGCGTGCGCGCCGTGATTGCCCAGTCTTATGAGCGTATTCACCGCTCTAACTTAATTGGCATGGGCGTGGTGCCGCTGGAATTTATTAGCGACACCGCCGAGAGCTTAGGCTTAAAGGGCGACGAGCTAATCAGCATCAAGGGCTTAAATGACTTAAGCCCCGGCAAGACGCTGACGGTGGTGATTGAAGGCGCAGATGGCAGCAGCCAAGAGGCCCATGTTAAATGCCGTATCGATACCAGCAATGAGCTGACTTACTACCGGCACGGCGGCATTTTGCATTATGTGATCCGGCATATGCTGGAATAACGAGCGATAAGCTTGACGCTGTAAGCCAGAAGTGAAAGAAAACCCCAAGCCGAAAGGTTTGGGGTTTTAGTTTTTGTGAGGTTAGTATATTGGTGGAATGGCCCCGAATAAGTAGACACTTCTTCAGAGTGAGGAAGTGTATGCAATACCGAACCAAGCGTAAATTTAG
>NZ_JBGQOP010000038.1:0-16282 GCF_052119705.1 Oceanisphaera sp. W20_SRM_FM3
GAGTCGTTCCATGTAACTTTTTGAATTTATTGGTGATTAGTTTACTGAAACATGGCTGAGCTTTGTTGGTAATCAGTAAGGCATTTATCTTTTGTCGTACGTGAACTGCGTCCGTGACTCTCGTAAACAAAGAGGGCTCTTTTCCGTGGCAAAAAAAGTTCTGTTCCACATCAGTTATACCCTTCTGCTTATGTGGATCTTTTAGTGGATTTTGTGGGTTTCGTTGCAGATATGGTCTTGGGTTTTGATCTTCTTAGCTGACGGCTGCTTATTGTTCCTCGAAGAGGATGAGAGATAGTTATGGTTGATTCGATATTGGAATTCTGGTTTACAGAGCTTAAGCCCGCCCAGTGGTGGCAAAAGAACAAAGCGCTGGATAAAAAAATTGCACGTCGCTTTGGTGAGTTACACCAACAGGCCCGTGCGGGTGAGTTATATGCATGGCGAGCAACGGCCGAAGGGCGCTTAGGCGAAATTATTGTACTGGATCAGTTTTCCCGAAATATTTATCGGGACCAGCCCCAAGCCTTTGCCAGTGATGGTATGGCATTAGTGTTGGCGCAAGAGGCTATTCGCACGGGTGCCGACCAAGAACTTAGCCCACAGCAGCGGGTATTTTTGTATATGCCGTTTATGCACAGTGAATCAATTAAGATCCATGAGGTGGCGCAAGTCTTGTTTACTCAGAATGCAGATCCGAGTCAGACTAGTCAGAGCAATGAAAGTGAAAGTACAAGTGAGCTAGTGGGAGCAAAAAGCAGCTTAAAGTATCAAACGGCGCATCGCGATATTATTCAACGCTTCGGTCGTTATCCCCATCGCAATGCGATACTCGGCCGAGAGTCGAGTGCAGAAGAGCAAGCCTTCCTTAAGCAGCCAAATTCATCGTTTTAATGAGAAAGTGAGGGATGAGGTGCAAAAGGGAAGACAAACATCAAACTTTCAAATTCGGTGTTTTTCTTGTCCTCTTCACACTTTACCCCTCACGCTTCACAGAAACTTACTGCTGTTGAATAGCCCAGATCTGGAAGGCACGTTGGGTATCTTTATCGGCAGTGCTCCACCAGTGCTTGAGCATCTCAAGAGAGTCTGCATCTACCGGCGCTGCACCAAACTTAGCTTCGGCTGCGGCGACGGCGGCGTCGGTACGACCACTAAAGGCTTTATTATTCTCTTTTAAATAATCTTGAATACCACGGGTAAGATCTAAACCGGCTGGGCGATGAATAGTGTAAATTTCAGCGGCCACGGGTTGACCGGTGCGTTTATCAATTACGGTAATTTGTGCCGCTTGGTCGCGCAAAAACTCACGAGCCTGCTGGTAACTGTTTGGCTTTTGATATTGCAGACTTAGATCGGAATCCGCATCTGTTTCTAGGTTGATGATAACGGGGTCACCTTCCATCACACGAATGTTCTGGCGGGTAGAAAAATCGGCCACATATTCCAGTACAAACTGATGCTTGCCCGCACCCACCTCGGCCGAGTGCACTGAGCTCAGCGCGCTATGCTTGGTTTTTTCGCCATCTACTAATAATAATTGATAAGGCTGAGGCGTATTAATAGTGGCCGCATGACTGGCAAAAGACAGGCCAGCGATGGCGAGGGCAGCAAACGTTAAACGTGTGTTCATCAAATTGGGCTCCTGAGCCGTAAGTATTATTTTAGGCCGCCAAACTCAACACTAAATAAACTGTGGTTGAGCGAAGGCTTACATTAAGAACATAGTCGTTGAGCAACATAATCAATTGATTAAGATAGTCATTTGAGCCGAAGATTGTGGCAATTTCTGTCGGCTAGCGCAATCAGTAACACTCGCAGAATATATAGTCAGGATCAAAATCTACTATTTTGCTGCAATATTCAACGTAAAAGGGGGTAAGGCTTCTATTAATGCTGGGCCATAGCGTTTGGTTACGAGTCGCTTGTCTAACAATACGATGCGACCTACATCGGATTCACTGCGCAGCAAACGCCCACAGGCCTGAATGAGCTTGCGCGACGCCTCAGGCAGCGCTAATTGCATAAACGGATTGCCGCCGCACAGACTGATCCACTCTGCCATGGCTTCTTCTACCGGTGAGGTGGGCACGGCAAAAGGCAGCTTAGTGATAATGAGATTAGTTAGATAATGCCCCGGCAAATCCAGCCCTTCGGCAAAGCTGCCAGTGCCAAACAGTACGCTTGGCAGCTTTCCATCACATTTTTCTTTGTGCAAATGCAATAAGGCTTGGCGACTGGCTTCGCCTTGCACTAATAACGAGTGGCCTTGGGCGCGCAGGGTGGCGGCGGCTTGGTTCATTTGCCGATAGGATGAAAATAACACTAAGCTGGCGCTTTGGTCTGTTAACCACAAGGGGATTTGCTCGGCAAGCAGTTCATCAAACTGGGCGCTGCTGGGCTCACAGGCCAAGGGCGGAATAATCAGCTGCGAGCTTTGATAATCAAAGGGCGAATTTAGCCGTAAATATTGGCTGCCATCGTCGGCACGCAATCCCACACTGCGGCGAAAATAGCCAAAGTCATTCAGTGCGGTCAAGGTAGCCGATACCATGATCACGGCCGCTGCGCGTGACCAACACCATTGCTCTAATAAGTGGCCAACTGCGAGTGGCGTGACGCACAGCACCACTTCTTTATTATCTTTAGCGTCTAGCTCTAACCAGCGGGCCGGCGGGGTTTGCTTCGCCAGCGCAGGCTTAAGCAGTAAAGCACTGCCATCACGCAGCTGCTCGGCTTGTAACAGTTGCAGGCTTACCATGGCCAACGCCGCTTCAATCACAGCCGCTTGACTAGGGTTAATTTTTAGCTGCTCTGCCAACAGGCTGCTAATGGGGCTGAGCGCGCGACAAAAAATTAAACTGTCTTCTTTTAAACGCGTTAACGGTTCATCGAGGCCGCAGGGCAGGTCACCTGTGGTAAAGCGTAAACAGCCTTGGTCGTCGGGCGTGAGGTCACCTCTTTGCAAGGCCGAGATTAACTGGCGATAAAGCTCGTTTAGGCTTGGGATCAGCTGTGCCAAGCCATGCTGTAATTTCCCGATGGCGGTTTGGCCATCAGTACCTAACACATCATTTAACTTACTCTGCCATTTATTAAATTGCTCCAAGGATCGCCTAAGTTGGCGCAATGCCAAGCGTGCCGAACCCTGATCGCGGGCCACACTGGCAATATGATGGGCTTCATCCAATATATAGAGGCACTGCTCAGGCTCGGGCAAAACTATGCCGCCGCCCATGCTCAAATCTGCCAACAGCAAAGCATGATTGACCACTATCACATCCGCTTGCTCAAGCTCGGCGCGGGCCTTATGAAAGGGGCAAGTTTGATGGCCGAGCATCGGCTGACAGCTATGGCGCTCGGCCTGTATTTGCTGCCAGAGCCCATTATCGATAGGGGTGGGCCAACTGTCTTTGTCGCCGGCCCAACTGCCATCGCACAAGGCTTGCCACATTTTTGCCAACTGGCTTTGTTGGCTCTTGGTTAAGGGCGCGCTGCTTAATAAGTGGCTATCCGATAACATTTGCTCGAACGAACCCGGATCAAACATTTGCGTTTGTGCAGCTCCTGCACTCAGATCCGATAAGCGTCGCGCACAACAGTAGCGAGCACGGCCTTTGGCAAGCGCAAATTTAAAGCTGGGTTTACAGTGCGGATGAAACAGCGGCAAGTCTTTCTCAATTAACTGCTCTTGCAGGGCCAAGGTGGCGGTAGAGATCACCAACTTCTTTTGTTGCATCCGCGCCCAAGGAATTCCCGCCTGTAAATAGGCCAATGACTTGCCTATGCCCGTCCCTGCCTCGGCCACTAAAATACGCCGCCCCGCATCGTAGCGGCCAGACAACACCTTACTCATCTCTGCCACCAGATAATTTTGCTCACGCCGCGGCTTAAAGTTGGGCAGGGCTTTACTCAAACGCCGATAATTATCGCGGACTAGGCTTTGATAATCACCACTCGATTTATTTGTTTGACGTGTATCAGTACCGTGGTTATCAGTACAGTGGTTATTAGTGCCGTGGTTATCAGTGCTGTGCTTATTAGCGTTGGCATTATCAGAGTTAGAATTATTAAAGTTAGGCTTATCAGAGTTAGGCTTATCGGAATGAGGCATTAGGTTAGCTTATAAAAGTGAATGGCCAAGGCGCAGTGAGTGATTAAAGAAAAGTTTGGGTAAAAGCCCCGTAACGAGCGAGCCGGTATTGATTGCTCCCAGATTATAACATGCTGTGCGTACAAAGAATGAAGAAGGCCCATTTGCCATAAATCGGTATTGCTAACGCAGCAAAGCCGCGTGGCATCAGCAACGCAAGCCATTTATCAGCAAATGACTACCGACTACCCCTCCCTAAGAATAAAGAGCAAATGCCCCTAAAATGGCTAGCCGCCGGCGATCTGAGAAAATGAGGGGCGGCTCACAATTGCTGCTAGATGAGTATTTTTGTCACAAAAAGTTCCCATTGATTTGGTTGCAAGCCCAAAATAGCGGTGTTAGTCTGCTATCCATAGTAACGCAAGACGTTGCTAACACAGGGAAAACAAAGACTTAGTGTTTAATCACAACAGTAGGCATATAAAAAAATGAAAAAAACAATTTTAGCTATGATGATTCCTGCACTGTTCGCAACTTCTGCCAGTGCCGTAACAGTTTACTCTGAGGAAGGCTCTCAGGTTGATATCTACGGTCGTATTCAATATGAAGCCGGCAAGCGTGATTACCAAGGTGGCTTTGCTGAAGCTAAAGCAGATAAAGCCGAACGTTTTGGTGGTGACGGCGAAGCACGTTTGGGCGTGAATGCAAAATATTTACTGAACGATGATGTTGACCTGATTGGTAAGCTGGAGTGGACCGCAATTACTGAAGGTGATGGCGATTCTGATGGTGCAAGTGATGGTAAGTCTCTCAAAAGTCGTTATGCATGGGCGGGTTTCCGTTTTGTTGACACTACTGAGCTGACTTTCGGTCGCAGCTTGGATCCGTACGCTCAAGCACTTGATTACACTGATATACTGGATATTTACGGCGGTACCGCAGCTTACGGTGGTGCTATTGGTGATGTAACTGATTCATTAGGCTATAAAGCAGCCGTTAATGACAAGGTTGATGACCAAGTACTGTTGACCTACGCCGAGAATGGCGTTGATCTACGTGCCGGTTACGCCTTTGCTGATGATAATAAGCAAGACGGTAATACTGGTAAGAAAAACCAATGGTCCGTATCTGCCGGTTACACAGCTCCAATGGGTCTGGGTGTGGTTGCAGCCTACGAACAGCAAAAATTTGGTGATTTTGATCTAGGTCTTGTTGGTGAAGATAACTACGAGCTAGATGCTTGGATTACCGGTGTGAACTACACTGTCGATGGTTTCTACTTCGCCGCTTTGTACACCGAGCAGGCGCTTGAAAACTCCATTAGCAAGCTGGACACTAAAGGTTACGAGTTACACGCCGAATATAATGTAGATGCGTGGACCATGTTTGCCCAGTACTCAAAAGAAAAGGCAGAACTGGACTTTGATGCTATAGGGTTTAATAACTTCAAGTGGGATAGCATTGATACCACTACCGTTGGTGTGCGCTACGCGTTGACGCCAAAGGCTAAGTTATATGCTGAATATGTAATTTCAGACTCCGAAACATTGGATGATAACTTAGATGTTGTTAATAAAGACGACGTCTACGGTATGGGTATTCAATATAATTTCTAAATTCGCTTTAAGCTAATTTAGAAACTTAAAAGCCGGCGCAAGCCGGCTTTTTGTTATCAATTCAAAGTGTTAGCAATTAATCTTTATTCACCATTCACCATTCACCATTCACCATTCACCATTCACCATTCACCATTCACACCTCTCGTTCTTATTTAGCTGGGCACTTGGTGCTGGGCGCTGCTATCAAAGCTTCCAACTCGCGGGTTGGCTATTTAGGTGCTTGCTGTGGCACAGGCTGCAGCGCTGGCGACAGGGGTCTTGATATAACTGCTCGCGGCTGAGCTCATCTTCACAATCGCTGCATAACCCGTATAAGCCTAATTGTTGCTGGCACAGGGCCGCGTCTACTTGTTTAAGCTGCTTTATATGGGGCTCTAGCTGGGGCCACACCGCCAATGCGGCTTGGTCGGCCCATTCATCGGGGGATAAATCGCTAAGCTGGCCTGCCAAATCACTATCTAACGCCTGCACCGCCTGCAAAAAAGCGTGCCTGCGCATTGAAGCCTCCGCCTTTAGGCGCTCTTCCAGTCGAGACTCTAGTTTGCTGCTCATAATTGATTCCTAAAAGCTGAAATGGGCATCATTATAGGTGGCCATCTTGCTTCGCAGCATGACGCAAATCAAAGGTCAGCAAGAGTGTCGCTAGAGTGAAGCAAGCGTGCGACGAATATCGTCGGTGTGTTTTAAGGTGCGAATGTGGCCAAACAGATCATGAGCGGGCTGATATTGGATTTTTAAGTAGCTTAACCATTGCTTGATGCGGTTCGGGTAATACTCGCCTTTATCACCTTCTATCTCTTGCGCCGAATAATCTAATAGCAGCGCCAACACTTGTGCCCAGCTCATGGGGGCGACCTTGTGCTTGATGGTGGCCGCCAAGTTTGGCAAGGCTAGGGCACCGCGGCCGAGCATTACGTCCGTGCAGCCACTTTGTGTTTGAGCAAGTAAGGCCTGCTCGCTATTCCAGATCTCGCCGTTAATCACCACCGGAATGCTTAAGGCCGCGCGAATATCGGCCACCATGGGCCAATAGGCCGGCGGGCGATAGCCGTCTTTCTTACTGCGCGCATGCACGGCCAGCTCAGTAATGCCGCCTTCTACCAGTGCCTGGCTGTTTTCTAAGTAGCTGTCTCTGTCTTCTAACCCTAAGCGAATTTTGGCGCTCACTGGCAAATGGGCGGGCACGGCGGCGCGCACCGCTTTAGCGATGCGATATAACTGCTCACTGTCGGCCAACAGGGAAGCGCCGCCGCGACTTTTATTCACGGTTTTAGCCGGGCAACCAAAATTAAGATCTATGCCTTGAGCACCTAATAAACAGGCCTGATCGGCATTTTCTGCCAGCCAATCAGGCTCTTGGCCCAACAGTTGAATGCGCACCGGCGTACCGTTGGGGGTTTTACAGCCTTGGTGCAATTCTGGGCACAGGCGATGAAATACTCGCGATGGCAAGCGCATATCGACCACGCGAATAAACTCGGTCACACATAAGTCGAAGGGATTAATGCGGGTCAGTAAATCGCGCATTAAGTGATCCAATACCCCCTCCATGGGGGCTAAAATCAAACGAGCAGTCATTTAATAGCAAAGGGACGAAAGGGATCAGGGCGCGATTATAACAGAAACCTCCTTGAGGAGCGGTAAGCCCTCAGCTTCTTTTTTATCTTGTAGGCGAACGCTTGCTCTCGCATTTCGCCGCAGGCGGAACGGGTTAAAGCGTCCGACACCTAGCTAGGACAAAATCTAAGCCAACACAGTGCCGAACAAGTGGGCACACTACGAAGGGAAAAACCTATCCAGCTCGCATCTTTTATAGCCCCATGACCTAATTAATGAGGTCGCTCATAAGGGGTGACGCTGGTGGCGGTGAGGGAATACGCGGCATCGCCCATTTCATGGCTGGCGGCCGTGGTTTGTAAGGTGCCGGTTACCCACACCGCATTCCATAAGTCATCAACCTTGGCACCCTCTGGGTAGGCTACATAGACAATTTGGTTGGTAGGGGGCGGGGGCACATGAATACAGGCGCCAAAGTAGGGCACCAATAAAAAGGCGGTGATCTCATGGCTATCGCCCTCCAGCGGCACCACAAAACCGGGCAAGCGGACTGGAGTGCCATTTAAGCCTTCTACTACCTTACCGATAGGTTGCTTAGGGATGGCAAACTCATCGTTATGGTCTACCTCGGGAAAAGGCGGCGGATTAAGCTGCTCACTTAGAGGGATCAAATCATCCCATTCTAATTCTTTGTAAGCCGTATCTTTAGACACATTGGCCCACATGGGATTGCTGATTATCATAAGCGCGGTAAACGCCATGGCTAAATACGCTTTCATTAGTGATCGATACTCATGCCGTCGTGCAGTGAATAAAAATAGGCGCGCAGCGCGGGCAGCATGCCCATTACAGAGCCCGCCAGTAAGGTGAGGCCAATTAAACGCCACTCACTTATACTTGGCCAGCCAAGGGGGAGCAGTAAACCGTGTTGCGCTTGTAGCCAAGGTGCCAAGCTTAACTGTGCCCCATATAAGAGTGCGAGTCCGAGGCTAATACCCAGCGCCGTCAATAATAACGCTTCCAAAATGAGTAAACCAAACAAATGCCTAGGCCCTGCTCCCAGAGCACGTAAAATGGCCAGCTCTCGGCGTCGTGCCGATAAACCGGCGAGCAAGGTGGTTAACATGCCAAGCAAGCCTGCGATCACCACAAACACGGCAATAAAGGCGATGGCTTTTTCCGCCATGCTCAGTAAGCCCCATAACTCATGCAAAGCCGCAGCGGGCAAGATGGCCGATAAGGGCTCGGCGCGATAATTATTAATGGCGCGCTGCAAACCAAACACTTGCACCTTATTGTGCATGCCCACTAAAAAGGCGGTAATGGACTTAGGCGTTAAGTCTTGCACTAGTGCCTGTTCTGCAGACAGATTAAGCGTTTTACGGCCCGTTTCCCAGCCCAGATGAATGGCTTCTAGCCCATCTAAGCGTACATGCACGGTTTTATCTACCGGCGTGCCCGTGGGCGCTAAGATACCGACCAAGGTAAAGGGCAAGTCGTCATGCAAACTAAAAGAAGTGTTGCCGGCACCGTGGGCAATAATCAGTGAGTCATCAAGCTGATAGCCTAAAGTGCGTGCCACGTCTGCGCCAATTACGGCCTCAAAGGTGTTGTTAAAGACACGCCCTTGGGCCAGTTGCAATGCTTGCTGGCGCCCATACGCGTAGTGCTTAAAGTAGTCTTGATTGGTGCCCAACACCCGAAACCCCTGATGAGAGTCCCCCAAGGCGATCGGAATTGTCCAGGCAATACCCGACTGCTTTTTAATACGCTGATAACTATCCCAACTGATGTTATTGGTGGGGTTGCCGAGGCGAAACACCGAATACAACAATAGGTTTATTTGACCGGTACGGGCACCCACAATTAAATCCGTGCCTGATAAGGTACGAGAGAAGCTATCTTTTAGCTCCACCCGCACTTTTTCAACTCCCAACAGCAGCAGCACACTAATGGCGATGGCCATGAGGGTTAAGCCGGCGGTGAGGCGCCTCGCCCACAGACTCTTTAGCGCGAGAATTAACATAATGGGGCCTCATTAAGTGCAGATTTATTGAGAGCAGCCTTGTTTAGAGAAGCTTTATTTAGAGAAGACTTATTTATAGAGGACAGAGACAGTACCCGCTCAAACAGCGGTTCAAGCGTTGGGTCGTGACTCACAAAAATTAAGCTACTGCCTTGGCGTCGGCATTCTTTAAATAATAAATCCATAAAAGCACTGCGGCTGTCTGCATCCAAGGCGGAGGTAGGTTCGTCGGCAATAATTAACTCTGGGCTACCCATTAAGGCGCGCGCCGCCGCGACTCTTTGCTGTTGGCCGATGCTGAGTTTATGCACCGGTTGCTGCCACAGCTCAGGTGCCAGCTGTAACTCGTGCAACAAGCGTGCAGCCTCGGCGGTGGGAGCTTGAGTGAGTCGGGCGCGTTTATGGCGAGAAAAGATCAGCGCCGAGCACACGTTTTCAATAACAGATAAAAAAGGCAGTAAATTAAACTGCTGAAAAATATAGCCTAAATGATCGGCTCGCACTTGATCCCGCGCTCGGGCCGAAAGCCGCGATAAGTCGCGGCCTAAAAACTGTAATTGCCCTTGATTGGCCACTTGAATACCGGCCAACAAGCCCAGCAGGGTACTTTTGCCGCTACCACTGGGCCCTTTGATAAATACCGACTCACCTTTGGCTAACTCAAAGTGTGGGATTTGTAGCAAAGGTGCCTGACCGGGCCAAGCAAACTCAAGATTATTAATGGTAATAAGTGCCTTCATCTTGGGTTACCAAGCCGCACGAGTTTGTTCTTGGCTTAAGGTGGCCGCTACCTGACTGTTAGCTATGATGCCTTGTAGCTCAATCTTATTGAAGCTAGCAAACTGCTCAAATAACTGAGTATCTAAACTTGTTAACGCCTGCGGTTGCAGGCACTGATAGTGATATTGTACTAACACATCGCTGTGTCCATGCTCGTCATGGTCATGGTCATGGTCATGGTCATGCGCTGCGTTTTGGTGTTCATCGGCTCCGGTTGATTTAGCCTTATGGTTATCTGCCTTAGCCTCATGATTGTCTTCGTGTTCGTTGAGTTCATCTTCATCTTGATCGATAAGCTTGCTCTCAATAAAAGTACACTCGGCCTGCTTGGGCAGGGTGAACAATAAATTCGCATCTTGTACGCGTTTAAATGCCGCGGTTTGCTGTTGCTCTTGTTCGATATTTTGTGGCGCGTGCTCAAAACCGACTATATCGGCGGCGGGCGCGTGTAACTCTAATATCAGCTGTTGCTCGTTCAAGGCCAGACTCAAACTACCTAAGCCATGTTGGTGAGCACCTTCTTGATGAACACCTGACTCGTGAGCATCGGGCAAGGGGGCGGCCAATACCGACAGTGGCAACAAAGGCAGGGCGAACAGACAAAATTTAGCTTTCATAGCAAACTCCGTTTGGAACTTATGTTGAATTTATCGTTATGTTATAACAATTGAATTGGCTTCTGTAAAGTGCGACCTGTCAGTGTGGCTTGTAACGAACTCAACAAGTTGACTCAGGAAAACGCGAGCCAATAGTCTTTACTCGACGCTTTTATGGCATTGGTTAGGCATTCTGGCGCTAGTTAGATATTTTGCTGCTGCATAAACTCCACAAACGCCTGCTCGGCACGGGATAGCGGGCGGTTATTGGGCCAAGCCAAACATAAGTCGAGAAAATAAGGCTCGCTAAAGGGAATGGCAAACAAGTCGGGATCGTCTTTAATCACCATGCGTAAAAAGGTGGTAATGGCAAAGCCTTGGCGCACCACGGCTTTGAGTAACGGAATTAAATTGCTCTCAAAACCAATGTTCAGCTTGATGCCGCTCTTTTTTGCCATGGCTTCTAGGTATTCTCGGTGAAATACGCCGTAGCGAAATAACGCCAATTCTTCGGCTAAAAAATCCGCCATGCTTATCACGGGTAGTCTGCGCGCCGGATGATCACGATTCACTACCGCCACCATTTCTTCGCGTATTAACGGCAAGCCGCTGAGCTGGGGCGGTAAAGATGCGGTCAGCACTATGCCTAAGCCCAGCTCACCTTGGCAGAGCTTCGCTAGTACATCTTGGGTGCCGGCTTCTATCACCTTAATCGATAGCCCCGGATATTGATGCTTAAACGCCATTAATAGCGGCGGAAAGTAAAATGAGCCCAACATGCTGGGGATGCCAATGCAGACTTCGCCACTATCAAGGTTTTGCAGCGCCGCCATATCTTGCTCGGCCATGGTGAGTGCATTAAGAATACGTTGCGCGTGCTGGTACAAACGCTCGCCCTCTGTGGTGAGATGCAAGCGGCCTTGCTGGCGACTAAATAAAGCCACACCCAAATGTTGCTCCAGCTTTTTTAGGGTCATGCTCACCGCCGGTTGAGCCAAATAAAGCCTCTGAGCTGCGCGGGTAATATTGCCCGCTTCGGCAACGGCAGCAAATTGGCGAAGCCATTTCACATCAAGCATATTTTATCCTTTTAAGGCCTTGTAAAGGCGAAGGGTAAAGAGTGAAGGGTAAAGCGGACGAAATAACCTTAAACCAAATCTAAACCCCAAACCTAATTTGCCACGGAACCCACGGAACCCACGGAAGAACAAGGAAAAATTAGGCTGAGATCAGATCGAAAAGTACCAAGAGGCCTTATGGGCAAGAGCAAGCTCTTCGGCCCCTCATCTGTCTCTTAGGTCTTACTAATAAAATACCTTTCAGATTTGATCTCTATTTTTCCGTGTTCTTCTGTGCTTCTCGTAACAAGGAGTCGTGGCGAGAAAGCCCTTAGTCTCGGTCTCTGCGGTTTTGTAGTCCGTCCCGTCTCTTAAGCTAAGAGGACTTCGGCGGTCCCTGCGAAGCAGGATGGATTTAACGGTTAAAGGCTACGTCTGGGTTGTAATGTCAGAACAAGTGTTCGCCTACAAGAGCCCCCTCTGTTTAACCTTGCTTGGCGCCGTTATTGGGTTTAGGTCTTACCCAATAAAATTTTCTTTTCAGATCTTATTACTATTTTCCGTGGGTTCCGTGCTTCTCGTAGCAAAAAGGCTTTAGTCTCTGCGGTGTCTTCTTAGTTCTGCTTTTTAACTGGGCGCTTGGTGCTGGGCGCCGGGCGCGATGTCTATAAATTCTAGTTATTGTTTTTATCAATTATATATATTTTATTTATGCTTAAGTCCGCGCTAAGGTCAAGGCTGATCATTAGGAGTCATCCATGATAGAGCTGAAAACCAAACTTTGGTGGCGGGCCACGCTGGCTCTGGGCTTAGGCTCTATGCTGGTGTTTATTAATTTGTATCTTGCCCAACCGTTATTGCCCTTGTTGGCGATAGATTTTTCTGTGTCGCCGCTGTCGGCGACCTGGTTGTTATCTATCTCCACGCTGGGGCTGGCGCTGGGCTTATTGTTTTGGGCAAGCGTAGCCGATCAATTAGGGCGCAAACCCGTGATGTTGGGCTGTTTGCTGGTGGCCTTAGTGCTGGGGCTGGTCGTTTCTCAGTTGAGCCAGTTTTCTAGTTTGTTGATAGTAAGAGGGTTACAAGGCTTTTTCTTGGCTGGATTGCCGGCGACGGCGGTGGCCTATATGAGCGAGGAATTCACGCCCAAAGCTTTGGTCACCAGCATAGGGGTTTATATAGCAGCGAATTCATTAGGCGGAATAGCGGGGCGGGTGTTTGGTGGTTTATTGGCCCAGTGGGGTGGCCAATGGCAAACCAGTTTTATGGTGCTAGCAACGTTAAGCTTGGTGCTGTGGCTAGGGGTTTTAAAGTGGCTGCCGGCGTCACAGCACTTTGTGCCAACGGGCAAGGGCCAAGGTTTGAGCGCACTGGTTAATCATCTTAAAAACCCGCTGCTGTGGCCCATTTATTTGGTGGGTGGGCTCAATTTTATGGTGTTTTTAAATCAATATACCTATGTGGCCTTTTACCTGTCGGCGCCGCCCATTCAGCTGGCCAGTGCTGCCTTAGGCTTATTGTTTTTAACTTACCTAGCAGGCACTTTTGCCTCCAGCATTAGCGGTTGGCTCATTCAACGCTTTGGTTTGTGCCAAACTTTATTAGCGGCGATTGCCATTATGGCCATCGGCAACTTAGGGCTACTTAGCCCCCAGTTACCGGTTATTTTGTTAACGCTGTTTGTCGACAGCTTTGCCTTCTTTTTGGCCCATGCCTGCGCCAGCAGTTGGGTAGGGCGCAGCGTAACTGAGCATCGCGCCTTAGCATCTTCATTGTATTTAGTGTTTTATTATTTAGGCGCCAGCCTAGGCGGCGTGTACTTGTATCCGTTTTGGACATGGGCCGGCTTGCCCGGTGTGATGCTCGGCAGCATGTTGGTATTACTGGTGACGGCAGGGCTTACGTTGAGGTTGCCACACAATACTCGGGTCTCAGACACTAGGCATTTAACCTAATGAGTGAAGTAATCCGCCGGCACAGAGATCACTTGGTTACTGGCAATCTCAATGGCTATGGTGTCGGCTAGGCTTTGGCTGTGAAATTTGATTTGGTAGGTGCCCATACTCAAGGTCAGCTCTGGGGCAGAGTGGGTTAAGCCGGTGCGGTTGAAGGGCACCCAAGGGTAATCACTGAGTAATTGGGTGAGACTGGGCACCACTATTTCGCCGTGCTCAAGGCCAAGCGTATGTAGCTTGCCTGCTTTGGGCGCGGCTAATTCTAAGCAAGGGATAGGGCCAAAGGCGCTGGGGATGGAGTGATTGAGCTTAAAGGTGCTGATAGGACGCCCGCCTATCATGCCCTCTATTAATAGCGGACCAAAGGGAGCTAAGCGCTCTTGCAAGTCGAGATACTCTTGATTACTGGCGGCACGATAGCAAATATGATCCATGGGACCTAAGCGCAGTGCTAAGCCATGATCAAGCATGCCTTGCTCAAGCTCGGCTAAAAAAAAGTCTAAATTGCCGATGGTCTCGTCGAGGCTGAGCATGGCTGTTACCATTTTTTCTTTGGTTCAAAGAGTTGGTCAAGCTCTGACTTTTCACTTTCTTCTTCACGAATTTTTTGCTCTTGCTCGACTTGCTGTTGGCTGCTGGTTATCTCACTCAAACGCTGTTGCATACTGGCTTCTATGCTTTTCAATTGTTCATCTTTATCTGCAATTTGATCCAGCACCATCAGGCCTTTTTTCAACATTTGCTGCGCGGTATTGTTATCGCGATTAACCAGTGCTGCCCCCGCGCGCTTGGCGAGGTTAATCAGATTAACCTTTAAGCGGATAAGCTCTAAGCGCCTATCTTCAACCACAAAAATCTGATTACCTACTTTGCCTTTATTGTGTTCGAGGCGCAGCACGGTGCGCAGTCGCTTCACTATTTGCAGAATTTGAATAGCTTGCTGATCGGAGTCCGGTGCTTTAAGCGCGGTATGCTCCATTTGGTAATGTTCTTTTACTTGGCTAATTTGCTGGTCGATATTGGCTCGACGGGTTTTTACCTGCAGATTAGTGGGGTCTTGCTGCTGCATCGTCTGCAAGCTGTACTGAATGCGCTGGTAAAGAGTGAGCACTAAGGCCTTGCTAAACGGCAATTGGCTGGCGTTTAACAGCAATTCATCGGTTTCATTGATGATATTTTTGTGTTTAAGCAAAAGCGTACGTTTTTCTGCTTCTTGCTTATTCCAATACTGCTGCATCATGTTGTAAATAATGACCAAAAAAAGCAGGGCGCCTATGGCTATGAGGATCAGGGTCAGCGTCATATATGGGCGGCTCGGTTAGGGTAAGAGGTAAAAAGAAATGGTACCCCAGTCGGCGGGTTTTGGCTAATGCGTGTCGCGAAATGAGCGTGTGTGTTGATTTTATATCCATTTTCTATATAACTTATAGTTATTAAGGACCCTGCCAGAGAAATTATTTCTTAGATCTGGTAAACTTACTTGGTTTGTCGCCACCCTAATGTGAGATGCCTAATGAAACTGCAGCAGTTGCGTTACATAGTTGAAGTTGCCAACCATAATCTGAATGTGTCTGCTACTGCCGAGAGTCTGTATACCTCGCAACCTGGCATTAGTAAGCAAGTGCGCATGCTCGAAGATGAGCTGGGCATACAAGTGTTTGAGCGCAGCGGTAAGCATCTAACAAGAGTCACGCCGGCGGGGGTGGATATTATCCGTATTTCTAGCGAAATACTGGGCAAGGTCGAAAGCATTAAAGCGGTAGCCAGCCAGCATACGCATCCGGATCAAGGCTCGCTCAATATCTCCACCACTCATACTCAAGCGCGCTACGCTTTGCCTAAGGTCATTCAAGGTTTTATTAAACGCTACCCCAAAGTCTCTTTGCATATGCACCAAGGTACGCCCACGCAAATTAGCGAGTCGGTGGCCAAAGGCTCGTCGGATTTTGCCATTGCCACCGAGGCTATGCACTTGTATCAAGACTTGATCATGCTGCCTTGTTATCACTGGAACCGCTGTATTTTGGTGCCCAAAGACCATCCTTTAGCGGACATAGATAAACCTGGTATTGCCGATATCGCTCATTATTCATTGGTTACTTATGTATTTGGCTTTACCGGCCGCTCCGAATTAGACATCGCCTTTAATAAGGCCGGCTTTGAGCCCAAGGTGGTGTTTACCGCCACAGATGCGGACGTGATCAAGACTTATGTGCGCTTAGGCATTGGCATAGGGGTATTGGCCAGCATGGCGGTGGACCCGATTCAAGATGCGGATCTGGTGGCCATAGATGCCAGCCATCTGTTCTCGTCTAGCACCACTAAGATTGGCTTTCGTAAAGGGACTTTTTTGCGCAGCTATATGTATGACTTTATGGAACGCTTTGCGCCGCACCTCACCCGTGAACGGGTAGATAAAGCCATAGCGCTGAAAACCGCCGAAGAACGCGACCAGCTGTTTGATGATGTTATTTTGCCATCGCGCTAAAAGCTGAAAGCTTGAAGCGAGAAGCTGGAAGTTTGGAATGGCCCGACTAAAGTAGACACCCGTTTAAGCAGCATTAAGTTGCTGCGCATATGCGTTGGGGGTTAATCCTC
>NZ_JBGQOP010000039.1:0-5789 GCF_052119705.1 Oceanisphaera sp. W20_SRM_FM3
GTGCCCGGAGACGGAATCGAACCGCCGACACGGGGATTTTCAATCCCCTGCTCTACCGACTGAGCTATCCGGGCTAAACACGCATTACGGCACGTTTATACGAACTCTTTACTACAACTTTCTATTTACAATATGGTGCCCGGAGACGGAATCGAACCGCCGACACGGGGATTTTCAATCCCCTGCTCTACCGACTGAGCTATCCGGGCTAACGGGGCGTAATTAGATAAGATTGGGCATATCAAGTCAACCGCTATTTCAAAGACATAAAGGTGATTGCTTATGTCTTGAGCAAAGTGCTGCTTTAGTCCGCATTTTAGTTTGTGCTTTTAGCTCGCACTTTTAGCTCGCACTAGGCGGGGTGTAGCCATCAACCTTTACGTCGGCGCCTTCAAATAAATAGGCGACCATTTCGCTTTCTAATAATTGTCTGTGCTCGGCATTCATCATGTTGAGCTTTTTTTCGTTGATCAACATGGTTTGTTTTTGCTGCCAAGCAGCCCACGCCTCTTTAGAAATATTGTCATAGATGCGCTTACCTAGCTCACCTGGGTAAAGTTGAAAATCCAAGCCTTCGGCTTCTTTTTGTAAACGCAGGCAGAAAACGGTACGGCTCATAATTTATTCCTTGTTTGCAAGTAAGTTTGCGGGGGAGCAAGTTTGCAGTTGCGGGTAAGCAAGCAGTTTGGTGGTAGCCGCTGCTAAGCCAACCGCCGCAGGTTGCTCCAAGTTATACCAAAGTCGCTCACTGGCGGCCATCACCTCTGTGGGTATCTGGGCTATTTCTACCAGCCAAGGGCTGATATCTAAGTGAAAATGGCTAAAGGTATGGCGAAAGCTGGGTAGGGGTTGTGGCGGGTTGGCGTCTGGATAACGCTTCAGCCAATCTTTGAGCTCTGGCTCATTATGAAACTCAGGGAAGCAATATAAGCCGCCCCAAATGCCGTGCGGCGGTCTTTGCTCTAGCAAGAGTTGTTGGCCATGTTTGAGCAACAATAAATGTGCCTGCTTGACCGGCTGCACCGTTTTCTTGGGTTTAGAGTGCGGAAAGGCGGTGGGCGTGCTTAAGGTCAGCGCTTGGCAGTCACTACTCACTGGGCACAGTTCACACTTAGGCTTAGAGCGGGTACAAATAGTGGCGCCTAAGTCCATCATTGCCTGATTATATTGCGTCACGCCAGAGGCAGGAGTAAGGCGTGCCACTTGCTCCCACAGCTCATTTTCTACGTTTTTTTGCCCAGGCCAACCTTGTTGTGCCAACCAGCGAGCCAGCACGCGTTTCACATTGCCGTCCAAAATGCCGTGATGTTGACCCAAAGATAGCGATAGCACGGCTCCTGCGGTGGAGCGGCCTATGCCGGGCAGGCCTAGCACTTCTTCAAATCGTTCGGGAAATTGGCCCTGATAATGATCGCGAATAGTTTGTGCGGCCTTATGCAAATTGCGCGCGCGAGCGTAATAGCCAAGGCCGGTCCACAGATGCAGCACTTCGTCTGGCTCGGCATTGGCCAAGCTTAGCACGTCCGGAAAGCGGGCCATAAAGGTGTGATAGTAGGGAATAACGGTAGCCACTTGGGTTTGCTGAAGCATAATTTCCGACACCCACACTCGGTACGGTGTCTTGTTCAGCTGCCAAGGCAAAGTTTTGCGGCCGTGCTGTTGGTACCAAACCAACACCCGTTCGGCAAAAGAGACTGTATTCACAATAGCGACTATATAGAAGAGAATAGTCAGATCAGAACACACTTGAGGGGCGTGCGCAAACTCGCCTCTTGCTCGGTAAAACGTGCACATATTGGCGTGGTGCGAGAAAATGGCACCATATTGCGCACTCATTTGCGCGAGTTAGTTTGTTATTTAACTGTTTTCTGATACAAAAGAAGCGTGTTATTGGCGCCCGCCAGCCTAGGTTTTTAGAGAGATCCTTATGCAACCCTTTTTCGCGCAACGCTTTGCCAAGGTAGAGCCTTCCTTCATCCGTGAAATTCTTAAAGTCGCGATGAATCCAGACGTTATTTCTTTTGCTGGCGGTTTACCGAATCCGGCTTTTTTTCCTCATGAGGAGCTGGCGGTGGCCAGCGCCAAAGTGTTGCAAGACCACAGTAATGGCGCCTTACAATATGCGGCTACCGAAGGCTTTGCGCCCTTGCGCAAATACATTGCGGATCGGTATTTTCAGCAGTACGGCATGCAGGTGTCGCCAGACAATATTTTGATTACTAATGGTTCACAGCAGGCGTTAGATCTGTTGGGTAAAGTGCTGGTGAATGAAGGCGACAAGCTGATCATCGAAGAGCCTGGTTACTTAGGTGCGATTCAAGCGCTATCGGTTTATCAGCCTAATTTTCAAGGTGTGGCGTTAAACGAGGATGGTCTCGATATCGCTGAGTTAGACGCGCTGCTCGCCAAGCCCGGTCACGCGCGCTTATTGTATGGCGTGACTAACTTTCAAAACCCCACGGGTCTGACTTATTGCTTAGAAAATCGTCAAGCCGTGGCCGAGCGCCTGATTAAGCATGATGTGCTGATGATTGAAGATAATCCTTACGGCGAGCTGCGTTTTGAAGGTGAGCATTTATCGCCGATTGCGAAAATGGCGCCAGATAATGTGGTACTGCTGGGCTCATTCTCTAAAGTGGTAGTGCCATCGTTCCGTTTGGGTTGGATGCTAATGCCAGATTGGTTACGCCAAAAGGTGATGATTGCTAAGCAAGCCTCTGACTTACACACCAACGGTTTCGTGCAGCAGGTGTTACATAGCTACTTGCAAGATCATAATTTAGACGATCACATTGCACGTATTCGCACCGTGTATGGTCGCCAAAAAATCGCCATGGAAAATGCACTGCTCAAGTATTGCCCAGGTATCGAATTCACGCGTCCCGAAGGCGGCATGTTTTTATGGATAACCTTGCCTAAGCACATCAATGCCATGGAGTTGTTTGATAAGGCGATCAAAGAAAACGTTGCCTTCGTGCCCGGCCAGCCTTTTTATGTGCGCCCCGATATCTCACATACCGCACGCTTAAGCTATGCGGGCTTTGATGAAGCCACCATTGAAGAGGGCATTAAGCGTTTAGGTCGAGTACTGAACCAAGTACTTTAAATTAAAGCTGTAAGCCATAAGCTTGAAGCTGTAAGTTTACAGATTAAGCGAAGAGCCTGACGCGGGTCAGGTAGCAGTCGTTTTATAATGAGCGTTAGGTCACTACTGCATTCTTACCTTGGCGTAAGAATGCAGTTTTTTCATTTTGCGACTGAAGCTAAATCAACAAATTAAAAATTATCTTAAAGTAGGCTTGCTAAGCCAGTCGGAGAAGTTAAATGACAGATGAACACCAGCCCGAGCAAACCCTACTCGAGCAAGCACTCGCACAGCCAGAGCAAGAACTACGTAAGCGTAAAATTCGCAGCTTCGTACTGCGTGAAGGGCGCTTAACCAAAGGCCAAGAAAAAGCCATGACCGAGCAATGGCCTGTGATGGGCCTTGAGTACCAGCCACAGCTTATTGATCTAGATGCGGTGTTTAACCGCGCGGCACCCAGAGTGCTAGAAATAGGCTTTGGTATGGGCGGCTCCTTAGTGGAAATGGCTAAAGTGGCTCCTGAGCTCGATTATCTCGGTATAGAAGTGCATACCCCAGGTGTGGGTGCTTGTTTGATGGCAGCGGCTGAGGCCAAGATCACTAACTTGCGCGTTATGTGTCACGATGCCGTGGAAGTGTTTGAGCATATGTTGCCCGAGCAAAGCTTGGATCGCGTGCAGTTATTTTTCCCGGATCCTTGGCACAAAACACGCCATCACAAACGCCGCATAGTGCAGCCTGCCTTCGTGGAAATGCTGCGCAGCAAGTTAAAGATTGGCGGTGAGTTTCACATGGCAACCGATTGGGAAAACTACGCCGAGCATATGTTAGAAGTGATGCAAGCGGCCCCCGGTTATGTGAACGCCTCTACCGAGGGCGATTATATGCCGCGTCCGGATTATCGTCCGCTCACTAAGTTCGAGCAGCGCGGCCATCGTTTAGGTCACGGCGTGTGGGATCTGATCTTTACGCGTACTGAATAATTAACAGACTGTGAAGAATAAGGTGTGAAAAACACCGGATCTGTAACAGTGGATTACGCCTCACCCTTAACTCTTCACGCCGTGCAATCTTAAACATGGGTAAAAAATAAAGTGACTCAACAGCAAGCAGCATTTAACCAGAGTTTAATCGACTTTCTACAAGCTTCACCTAGCCCCGCTCATGCGGTAAGCACTATGGTGCGCGAGCTGGAAGCGGCAGGCTTTACCGCCTTAAATGAAAGTGAAGCATGGCAATTAGAGCCCGGCCAAGGTTATTGGCTGACGCGTGGTGGTCGCTCTATTATTGCCTTTCGTTTAGGCGAACAGCCGGTCTTTGAGGCGGGTGTGCGCATGATAGGTGCGCATACCGACAGTCCTTGTTTAAAAGTGAAGCCCAACGCCGAATTATTGCGCCATGGTTATTTACAGCTAGGTGTGGAGGTTTATGGTGGCGTGCTGATGCACCCTTGGTTTGACCGAGACTTGTCGTTGGCAGGCCAAGTGCACTTTCGTAATGCCGCGGGTAAATTACAGGTTGCTCTGCTTGATGTAGCCAAACCGATTGCGGTGATCCCCTCACTTGCCATTCACCTTAATCGTGAAGCCAATAAAAACTCGGAAATTAATGCCCAGTTACACTTGCCGCCGGTATTAGGCATAGATGCCCATGATGAGAGCAACCCAAGTTTAGTGTTGCGCGAATGGCTAAGGAGCCAGTTACGCCAAGCGGGTCATGATGTCACACAAGTCATCGACTACGACTTGTGTTTTTATGACACTCAAGCACCCGCACTGGTGGGCCTTGAGCAAGAGTTGATAAGCTCGGCGCGTCTGGATAACTTGCTATCTTGCTACACCGGCTTAAACGCGCTGTTAGCGAATGGCAAATCAGCGGCCACTTCGTTATTGGTGTGTAATGACCACGAAGAAGTGGGCAGTTCCTCGGCCACTGGTGCCCATGGGCCATTTTTAGAAAGCGTGTTGCGCCGCTTAAGTGGTGAAGAGCAGTTGTATCAACGTATGATGGCACGCTCGTTCTTTGTGTCTTGTGATAACGCTCATGCACTGCATCCTAACTACGCCGACAAGCATGACGAAAACCACGGCCCGAAAATTAATGCCGGCCCCGTGATCAAGATGAATGCTAATCAGCGCTACGCCACTAACTCAGAAAGCAGCGCTTTATTTAGCCATTTTTGTGACTTAGCCCAAGTGCCTTATCAGCGTTTTGTGGTGCGAGCCGACATGGGGTGTGGCAGTACTATAGGTCCGGTTGCTGCCACTAAGTTAGGGGTGCGAGTCGTGGACGTGGGTGCGCCGCAATGGTCTATGCATTCGATTCGCGAAACTGCTGGCACCAAAGATGCGTGGTACTTAAGCCAAGCGCTGCAAGCCTTTATCAGTGAGTGGGAAGGGGATTAAGAGCAGCTGTAAGCTTGAAGCCGTAAGCTGTCAGTTAAAGACAAACATACAAGCAGCGTCGAGCTTTAGCTGCGCAATGACGCGCAGCTAGAAACACACCGCCTTTTGTAGGAGCGCTTATTTTAGGGGAGAAGTATTCGCGCAAAGATTACGCACCATTAAAAAAGGTCGAATACTTTAAAAAGTATTCGACCTTTTTGTTTGTTATATGATTTTATTTTTGGCTTACGGCTTACGGCTTACGGCTTACGGCTTACGGCTTACGGCTTACGGCTTACGGCTTACGGCTTACGGCTTAC
>NZ_JBGQOP010000040.1:0-2767 GCF_052119705.1 Oceanisphaera sp. W20_SRM_FM3
GCTCATAACAAGGCCAATCACAAACGCCAGCAAGCTGGCTGGACTCGCTGACGCTCGCCTGTGTTGGCGGCGTTATGCATGGAAAGTTATGAGCAACCTTCGAAGTTCTGATCTACGAATCAGGCACATAAGAAAGCTAGTCGGCTACAAGTCGTACAACATCACTTGGGACAAGGGTTGCGATGAAACAAGTGAGTGGGTTATCGCCTCGGTTGAAAATCAAAAATATTTTGAAAGGCTTACTAATTGGCTTGGTAGTAAAAATATTTCTCCTGAAAATGAGGCTCTATTAGTTGTTGGCTCATGGGGAAGTATTGAAAGAATTGATTGGTTTAACATTCTTGAAAATCCAATCAATTATTTCGGAAAGGGTTTATTCCATTTATATGACCTAGACTTAAACTGGGTAATGGAAATTCATCAAGAAATTGCAAGGTTTGGCAGATATCGCAGTAATTAAAAAAGCATAACAAGGCGGTCAAACATCGTTCCGCTTCGCTCCACTGGACAGAATTTAAGTAGCTTTTTTGTGGTTTTACTTCGTAAAATGTTTCCACAAAAAACCTACTTAAATTCTGCCGTTTACCGCAACGTTATACGAAAAGGGAGTAAACCTTGGAACATAAATGGACTGCAACCTCTGCAATTTTTGCATCACTTGTTTCTGCACTAGCAGCAATATCTACCACATATTTTTCTAACTCTAATTCTTATGAGTTAGAAGTTTTAAAACTAGAATCTCGATCGCTTGAGATGAAGAGACAGCACTTTGTTGCTAGATGTAAATCTATGAATGAACTTCTTAGAGAAATGTCCCGCGTAATGCCCACACTATATATGGCTGAAAATGAAGACGTTCTCTTTGATAAAGTTTCTAAAATAAGAAGTGATAGTTTAATTGCAAGAAGTTATTTTAGTGATGAGACAAGTGTGAGTTTCAACGAAAGACTAAAGGAGTTAATTTCCGAAGACTTAGAATCTGGAAAAGAGCGAATGGAAAATGTTCAGGTTGCTTCATTGTATGCACTGTCAAAAGAACTAGAAACGTGCAATAAGTCAAACGTCTATCCGCAATGAAGCATTTTCGCGGTATCAGCTAACAGGCCACCGATGTTAGTTGTTTTCTTGAAAGTCATAACAAGGCCAATCACAAACGCCAGCAAGCTGGCTGGACTCGCTGACGCTCGCCTGTGTTGGTGGCGTTATGTCTACGTGGAGAGTTATGAGTAATCTTATAGTAATTGCGAGTTATTCATTTCCTCTGGACGCGAATATTGCTAAAGCGGCATTAAGCAGTGCGGGTATCCCTGCATTTGTCGCAGATGAACATACGATAAATATGCAATGGTTATACTCTAATGCTATGGGTGGTGTTCGAGTGTTAGTCGCCAGGGAACATGAAAGCGCGGCAATCGCTCTTTTGACAAATAATTTCTCATTAGCAGTGGATGCTGAATGTGGTTCTAATATTGAAACATGTCAAAACTGTGGCAGTAAAAATATCGAGCTTCATACCAAAGGAAGGGTTCCAGCCTATTTGCTGTTTATCGTTATAGGGTTTCCTTTGTTCTTTCATAAACATGGTTTTAAATGTTCCGACTGTGGCTACTTCACAGAGACATAACAAGGCCAATCACAAACGCCAGCAAGCTGGACTCGCTGACGCTCGCCTGTGTTGGTGGCGTTATATGTTTAAGATGGTTGATACTAAAGTTTTCACTTCCGATAAGCATTGGGCATTTACTTTATCTACTTTGCGCAGTTTTCTTGCCGACCAATCCAGAGATTTAAGTTGATCGGTAAGAACGACTCCTTCTGTTTTTTTGGTTCCTTGAATTTTCACTTCGAAAGGGTACCCTTTCTCTTGATTTGTAACAGGGCAAAGCCAAGCAAAGCCGGTGACTTTGTTGAACTGAAAAGAGCTTAATACTAGAGCGGGACGCTTACCAGCCTGCTCATGATCTGCTTGGGGATCAAAGTCTACGATTACAATATCTCCCACATTTGGTGCGTTGCTCATAGAAGTTCACGTCCAACTTGGTCGGTGAATATTTCCTGATGGCGGTTTTGTGAGGTAACTTGAGCCAGCAAGTCCTCTAACGAGGGTTTGCAAGGTTCAATGACAACAGAGTTACCTCTTTGAACGACATTCACTTTGTCTCCGATGTTCAAAGATAGTGCGTCTAGTATGTTCTTAGGTAGTCTAAGGGCTGCGCTATTGCCCCACTTTGCAATTGATGTAGTCATAGATGACCTCGATTAAGTTCACCGGATTAAGTATATACATTGTAGCTACGATAAAAGCGCTGTCAATGTAAAGCTACTCTCCGCATAAAAAATGGAATACCGGAGTGCAAACATACAACAAGCACATGTTGTCGGCGGTGGTTTTCCGCTGCGCTCCAAACCAGCCGCAAATGCGGGCGTTATGAGTCAGTAATCCGTCAACGCGAGGTCAATTTGTAGACTTATCGCCGAATTGTGCTGGCTGAAAGGGTGGAGCAAAAGAGTAACACCGGCATCGCCTGTTGGAGAATCGAGCAAGGTACTTGGCCTTGGATCTCAATATTAAAATCTCAGCTGGGCACTTCGTTGAACATTCGGTGTACTTCATTCAATATTGGCCAGCGGTAGGGCAGAAGCCTATCTTAAAGCCTGGCGTGATTTCAAGCCGTGCCAGAAGTGAGTTCTTTGTGGAATGGCCCCGAATAAGTAGACACTTCTTCAGAGTGAGGAAGTGTATGCAATACCGAACCAAGCGTAAATT
>NZ_JBGQOP010000041.1:0-1425 GCF_052119705.1 Oceanisphaera sp. W20_SRM_FM3
GTGCCTTCGGGAACGCTGATACAGGTGCTGCATGGCTGTCGTCAGCTCGTGTCGTGAGATGTTGGGTTAAGTCCCGCAACGAGCGCAACCCTTATCCTTTGTTGCCAGCGCGTAATGGCGGGAACTCAAGGGAGACTGCCGGTGATAAACCGGAGGAAGGTGGGGACGACGTCAAGTCATCATGGCCCTTACGGGTAGGGCTACACACGTGCTACAATGGCGCGTACAGAGGGAAGCCAACCAGCGATGGTGAGCGGATCCCAGAAAGCGCGTCGTAGTCCGGATTGGAGTCTGCAACTCGACTCCATGAAGTAGGAATCGCTAGTAATCGTGGATCAGAATGCCACGGTGAATACGTTCCCGGGCCTTGTACACACCGCCCGTCACACCATGGGAGTGGGTTGCTCCAGAAGTAGATAGCTTAACCTTCGGGAGGGCGTTTACCACGGAGTGATTCATGACTGGGGTGAAGTCGTAACAAGGTAACCCTAGGGGAACCTGGGGTTGGATCACCTCCTTACCTTAACTCAACGTCTGTTGAGTGTTCACACAGTTTGCTTGATAAGAAAGAGTGACTTAAATCGCATCGGCAACCAGCCAGTGCGATTTTTTGCCCTCAGAACCCTGCTTTAGCAGAGAGTGAGGGCAAAAGAAACGGTTTTGGGTCTGTAGCTCAGTTGGTTAGAGCGCACCCCTGATAAGGGTGAGGTCGGTGGTTCGAATCCACCCAGACCCACCAAATCAATCTTCTACCTCGTCATAAGAATCGTCGTTTAGCAGGCTAAACTTCCTCATCTTATTTCTAGTATTAGAATGATTTGGTGACACGCTGCATATTATGCAAATGATATAAAGCGAGACACAAAGCTAACAACTAAATGGGGCTATAGCTCAGCTGGGAGAGCGCCTGCCTTGCACGCAGGAGGTCTGCGGTTCGATCCCGCATAGCTCCACCATTTAGTGCTAGTGAGTAATAACGAAAGCCGAAGTCAAGACGTCAAAGTAATAAGCTGTATACAGCTTACTCCTTTGATTTCTAACGAAGTCACGCTCTTTAACAATCTGGAAAGCTGATAGAAATAATTTGTAGTTCTTGATACGCAAGTGTCTTAGAAATTCTTGGCGAAATAAGTTGTAAGCATCAGTCACTGATGCGTTATGACCCCGCTTAGAGAATTGTTTTTATACTGTCTAAAGGTCGCTTTTATAAAGTGGGCTTTTAGACGAGCGTCATCGACGTAAGTTCGAGGCGTGGTCTTGAACGAGTGCTTGAGCATAGTTTTCTATGTGATAGCACGAGTAAAAGCCACAACGACGAAATCACTAAGATGAGGCCGTATAAAACACACTTCTTGGGGTTGTATGGTTAAGTGACTAAGCGTACACGGTGGATGCCTTGGCAGTCAGAGGCGATGAAGGACGTGC
>NZ_JBGQOP010000042.1:0-1382 GCF_052119705.1 Oceanisphaera sp. W20_SRM_FM3
GATGCCCTGCTTCCAGGAAAAGCCTCTAAGCTTCAGGTACACGTGAATCGTACCCCAAACCGACACAGGTGGTCGGGTAGAGAATACTAAGGCGCTTGAGAGAACTCGGGTGAAGGAACTAGGCAAAATAGTACCGTAACTTCGGGAGAAGGTACGCTGAGGCATGTGAAATCCCTTGCGGATGGAGCGTGACTCAGCCGCAGTGACCAGGTGGCTGGAACTGTTTATCAAAAACACAGCACTGTGCAAACTCGTAAGAGGACGTATACGGTGTGACACCTGCCCGGTGCTGGAAGGTTAAATGATGGGGTTAGCCTTCGGGTGAAGCTCTTGATTGAAGCCCCAGTAAACGGCGGCCGTAACTATAACGGTCCTAAGGTAGCGAAATTCCTTGTCGGGTAAGTTCCGACCTGCACGAATGGTGTAATCATGGCCACGCTGTCTCCACCCGAGACTCAGTGAAATTGAATTTGCGGTGAAGATGCCGTATACCCGCGGCTAGACGGAAAGACCCCGTGAACCTTTACTATAGCTTGGCACTGAACATTGGCCCTACATGTGTAGGATAGGTGGGAGGCTGTGAAACGATGACGCCAGTTGTCGTGGAGCCATCCTTGAAATACCACCCTTGTATGTCTGATGTTCTAACGTAGGCCCCTTATCGGGGTTGCGGACAGTGCCTGGTGGGTAGTTTGACTGGGGCGGTCTCCTCCTAAAGAGTAACGGAGGAGCACGAAGGTTGGCTAAGTACGGTCGGACATCGTACGGTTAGTGCAATGGCATAAGCCAGCTTAACTGCGAGACGGACAGGTCGAGCAGATACGAAAGTAGGTCATAGTGATCCGGTGGTTCTGTATGGAAGGGCCATCGCTCAACGGATAAAAGGTACTCCGGGGATAACAGGCTGATACCGCCCAAGAGTTCATATCGACGGCGGTGTTTGGCACCTCGATGTCGGCTCATCACATCCTGGGGCTGAAGTCGGTCCCAAGGGTATGGCTGTTCGCCATTTAAAGTGGTACGCGAGCTGGGTTCAGAACGTCGTGAGACAGTTCGGTCCCTATCTGCCGTGGGCGTTGGATGATTGAGAGGAGCTGCTCCTAGTACGAGAGGACCGGAGTGGACGAACCCCTGGTGTTCGGGTTGTCATGCCAATGGCATTGCCCGGTAGCTACGTTCGGAATCGATAACCGCTGAAAGCATCTAAGCGGGAAGCGAGCCTCAAGATGAGTCATCCCTAGGGCTTTACGCCCTCTGAAGGGCCGTTGGAGACTACAACGTTGATAGGTTGGGTGTGTAAGTGCAGCGATGCATTGAGCTAACCAATACTAATTACCCGTGCGGCTTAACCATACAACACCCAAGAAGTGTGAGACCTTGCG
>NZ_JBGQOP010000043.1:0-1367 GCF_052119705.1 Oceanisphaera sp. W20_SRM_FM3
CTTCTTGGGGTTGTATGGTTAAGTGACTAAGCGTACACGGTGGATGCCTTGGCAGTCAGAGGCGATGAAGGACGTGCTAACCTGCGTTAAGTACGGATGAGCTGGTAAGAAGCGCTTGAGTCCGTAATATCCGAATGGGGAAACCCACTGCACTCAGTGCAGTATCGTTACATGAATACATAGTGTAACGAGGCGAACCGGGAGAACTGAAACATCTAAGTACCCCGAGGAAAAGAAATCAACCGAGATTCCCCTAGTAGCGGCGAGCGAACGGGGACCAGCCCTTAAGCATACTTGGCGATAGTGGAATGGTCCTGGAAAGACCAGCCGTAGTGGGTGATAGCCCCGTACACTAAATTGCCTTTTGTGTGAAATCGAGTAGGACGGGACACGTGATATCCTGTTTGAATATGGGGGGACCATCCTCCAAGGCTAAATACTCCTGACTGACCGATAGTGAACCAGTACCGTGAGGGAAAGGCGAAAAGAACCCCTGTGAGGGGAGTGAAATAGAACCTGAAACCGTGTACGTACAAGCAGTGGAAGCCCACTTGTTGGGTGACTGCGTACCTTTTGTATAATGGGTCAGCGACTTAATTTTAGTAGCAAGGTTAACCGTATAGGGGAGCCGTAGGGAAACCGAGTCTTAACTGGGCGAATAGTTGCTAGGATTAGACCCGAAACCCGGTGATCTAGCCATGAGCAGGTTGAAGGTTGAGTAACATCAACTGGAGGACCGAACCCACTAATGTTGCAAAATTAGGGGATGACTTGTGGTTGGGGGTGAAAGGCCAATCAAACCGGGAGATAGCTGGTTCTCCCCGAAATCTATTTAGGTAGAGCCTCGGACGAATACTTGCGGGGGTAGAGCACTGTTTAGGCTAGGGGGTCATCCCGACTTACCAACCCTATGCAAACTCCGAATACCGCAAAGTACTATCCGGGAGACACACGGTGGGTGCTAACGTCCATCGTGAAGAGGGAAACAACCCAGACCGCCGGCTAAGGTCCCAAAGTCATAGTTAAGTGGGAAACGAAGTGGGAAGGCTCAGACAGCCAGGATGTTGGCTTAGAAGCAGCCATCATTTAAAGAAAGCGTAATAGCTCACTGGTCGAGTCGGCCTGCGCGGAAGATGTAACGGGGCTAAACTATGCACCGAAGCCGCGGATGCGCTCTTAATTGAGCGCGTGGTAGGGGAGCGTTCTGTAAGTCTGCGAAGGTGTGTTGTGAAGCATGCTGGAGATATCAGAAGTGCGAATGCTGACATGAGTAACGATAATGGGGGTGAAAAACCTCCACGCCAAAAGACCAAGGGTTCCTGTCCAACGTTAATCGGGGCAGGGTGAGTCGACCCCTAAGGCGAGGC
>NZ_JBGQOP010000044.1:0-1119 GCF_052119705.1 Oceanisphaera sp. W20_SRM_FM3
TCCCGAGTGGCTAAAGGGATCAGACTGTAAATCTGACGGCTCAGCCTTCGCTGGTTCGAATCCAGCCTCCTCCACCACCCTTAGAAGGCCAGTGCTTAGCACTGGCCTTTTTCTTATGTGTTTTTTAAAATCACGCCTCACGCCATTCTAAGTAGATCGATCGGTATAACAGACGTGGAACCGAAAAATCTTATTTGCTACGGAATCCACAGCATCCACAGAAAAATAGTGATTAGATCAGAGTAAACTCGGTGAGGAGTGAGGGGTAAAGAGTGAAGTGGACGAGCCAACCACCAAACCGTCAGGGGGCGATCTATTACCATTAAATTTTTTATCCCTGTCACTTTTCGTCCTTATCTCGGTTTAATTTTTCCGTGGGGTTCGCGTTCTTCCGTTGCAAAAATAGCTTTGGCTCTGGCTCTAAAAACGAGCGTTTTTACCGGACTAAATACGGCCTTGGCGCTTTAAGCGTCGCTCTACCCAAGTACGATAAGCCCACGACAGGCAAGGGCGGATCACAGGTAAGCCGATCAACCACGCCAGCACTTTTAGGCGAGGTACGCGCTGCATCAATAAGATATAGGCATCTAGTTCACAGAGGATGTTACCGTCCACTGTTTGCACATGCAGCTCACGCATTACCCGATCAGGGCTCAGTCCTAGACTCTTGAGCTGCTCTTCGCGGTCGGTAATATCAAACCAATAAATGTCGTTGCCGCCGGCCCCTGCCCAGCGCTCGTAGTTGGCTCTGTCTTTAATGCAGCCCTCGCAGCTGCCGTCATAAAACACCACCAACTTATGGTGGGCTTGCTTGTTATCCATTAGATCCTCCTAACGAAATGCTAAAGCCCAGAGCAAGAAACTAAAGATTTTCTCGCCACGGAATACACAGAAACACACGGGCATAGAGTAATAAGGACAGAGCGGAAATACATTTATATTGTAAGGTCTAACCAACGGCCAACTAACAATTTTCCTTTTATTAGTTGACATTTTTCTGTGTTTTTCCGTGTATTCCGTGGCAAAAATAGCCTTTTCTTTCACTGGAATGGCCCCGAATAAGTAGACACTTCTTCAGAGTGAGGAAGTGTATGCAATACCGAACCAAGCGTAAATTTA
>NZ_JBGQOP010000045.1:0-1087 GCF_052119705.1 Oceanisphaera sp. W20_SRM_FM3
TGTGATCTAATTGGACTTATTCTGATTTCACTGTAACTAGTATGTCCGATTCAATCGACTTCTTAGCCCTCGCTAAGGCTGAAACCAACGCCAGAAAACGCATACGATTGCTGGCGTTGGCACATTTTCAGGAAGGCCACTCTCGAACTGACATAGCTCGCTTTCTCAAGGTTGGCCGTGCAAGTGTCAACAAGTGGGTAACCAACTTCTTGCTGCACGGCGTATCAGGGCTGGACAATGTTCGTCCGACAGGTCGCCCAGCCAAGTTGGAAGCCAAACAATTATCACAGCTCAGTGATTATATTGATCAACAAAGCCGACAGACTAACGGTGGTCGATTACAAGGTGCTGATATACAAAGGTATATAGAAACTGAGTTTGGAGTGACCTATGAGATCTCCAATATCTACCGTCTACTCAGAGAACTGGGTTTTTCCTGGATAACCAGCCGATCACGCCATCCTAAGCGGGATGAGCAGGCACAGGATGCTTTTAAAAAAGTTCAAACTGGAAACGATCCTTAACATCCCCGGCCATGTTTCGCTTACCAATGTAGACATCTGGTTTCAGGATGAGGCTAGATTTGGACAGCAAAATACCACCACGCGTCTGTGGGCTAGGCGCGGCAGCCGCCCTCGCGCTGTTCAGCAGCAACAATTCGAATCCGCTTATCTTTTCGGTGCGGTTTGTCCTGCGACTGGTGCCACGGAGGCTCTGCTTAGTCCACTGGTCAATCGGGAAATGATGAAGCAGCATTTGGCACTGATCTCAGCTCGCACAGAGCCCGGTCGTCATGCGGTGGTGGTCATGGACGGTGCGGGGTGGCATACCAAGGAGTGTGCGGATGAGTTTCCCAATCTCAGTCTGCTCAAGTTGCCACCCTATTCACCCGAGTTGAACCCCATTGAACAAGTATGGAGCTGGCTTCGCCAGCATGCCTTGGCTAACCGTTGCTTCAAGGATTACGACGACATTCTTGATGCCTGTACATCGGCATGGAAACACTTTATTGCCGACGTGGATCGAGTGAAATCACTATGTAATCGAAGCTGGACAAAACTGATCTAATGTTTAATCCGATTGGTAT